>JAEUPI010000092.1 GCA_016790175.1 Burkholderiaceae bacterium
TGGCCCTGGGCGTATTTCTCCCGATGTGGGATCTGGGCCGTGTGGCATTCAAGCGCTGAGCCCCGGCGGCCGATATCCCCCTCATGCGGCGGCGCGGCCGCGCGGCGACAGCCGTGCGCTTGTTTCCGGACGTGAGCGCGCACACCGCCACCACAGGAGTCTTGCCATGAATCAACGTCAACACGGCTTCACGATGATCGAGCTGATCGTCGTCATCGTCATCCTCGGCATCCTCGCGGCCACCGCGCTGCCGAAGTTCATCGATCTGCGCAGCGACGCCAACTCCGCCGCCATCGCCGGCGTGGTGGGTGGCGCGGCGTCGGCGATGAACGTCAACTACGCCGGCTGCGCGGTGGTGAACAACGTGGTCACGGCCAACAAGTGCATCAAGGTCGACAACTGCGACGACGTCGGCAGCCTGCTGCAAGGCGGCCTGCCCACCGGCTACACCGTGGCCAGCTCGGCACTCGGCACCGGCGCCGCCGGCTCCAACGGCGTCAGCGGCAACTGCACGCTGACCCAGACGGCCAGCAGCGCCACCGCCACCTTCGTCGGCATCTCGGCCGGCAACTGAGGCGCCCGCCGTTTCTTCACGAGGGCGGCGATGGCCCTGCGTCGTCTGCCCCGCTGCATGCACGCACGCCCCGTCTCGCCGGGGCGTCGGCGCGGCCGAACGCTCGCCGACCGTTGCCGTTGCGCTTTCGCGCTCCTGTTGGCGACGCTGCTGGCGGCGCTGGCAATGCCCGAGGACGTCGAAGCCGCGATCGTCTACATCGGCGCGTCGAGCGGGCGCAATGACGCACTGCCCACCAATGGCAGCGCCGGCGCACTGACGATCGCCCGACCCGCGGGCATCGCGCCGGGCCAGGCGCTGGTCGCCTCGATCGCGGCACGGCCGCGATCGATGACCGTCACCGCACCGACAGGTTGGGTCCAGATGACGTACACCAACCAGACCAACGGCGGCTCGTCGACCGCACCGGGCGGCATGTCGCTGATCACGTACTACAAGATCGTCACCACCAGCGAGCCGGCCAACTACACCTGGACGTTTGCCAACCCGTCCAACAGCGGTGGCAGCGCCGTCGGCGGCATCCTCGCGTTCTCGGGCATCGACACCGCCAACGGCAACCCGATCGACAACAACGGCAGCGCCTGGAGCGCCAGGTTGACCGGCGCCGGCACGACGCACGGCACCAACTCGATCAACACGGTCAGCGCGAACACGATGATCGTGTCGTCGATCAGCTACCTCTCGGCATCGAACTTCAACACGCCGACCGGCATCACCGGCGTCGTCGAGCGGCTCGACCAGTCGGCGCCGCTGGCGGCCAACGCGGTCGGCACGACGTTGCAGATGTCCACTGCGCCGCGTTCGGCCACCGGCGCCACCGGCTCGACTCAGGCGGTGGCGGCGGGCGAGGCCGACAACGGCATCGGCCACCTGATGGCGCTGCAGCCGTCGCGCATCGACCCGGCGCTGGCCATGACACGCGGCGGTGCGTTGAGCCCGGGCGGCAGCGGAAGCTACACGTTGACGGTGACCAACCTGGGCATCGACAGCGAGCCCGGGCCGCTGACCATCGTCGATACGCTGCCCGCCGGTCTGAGTTTCGCGTCGGCATCCGGATCGGGCTGGACGTGCAGTGCCGCGGCTCAGGTGGTCACCTGTACCCGCATCGGCGCAATCGCGGCGAGTGCCTCGGCGCCGTCGCTGACGATCCAGGTCAACGTCGGCGTCGGCACCTCCGGCGCGCTGACCAACAGCGCCACCGTGTCGGGCACCGGCGGCGACAGCAACCCCAACAACAACACCGCCACCGACAGCTACGTCATCCCGACGGCGCCGTATGCGTACTACGCGCTCGATGAAACGAGCTGGGGCAGCGTCGTCGATGCCAGCGGCAACAGCCGACACGCCACCAAGCTCGGCAGCGCGGCACCCACCGGCACCGTGGTGCCCAGCCCGCCGGGCGCGGCGATCGCCGGCACGCCCGGCACCTGCGGTGCGGCGACGATTCCGTCAACCAGCGGCACGCATGGCATCAACACCGGCATCGACATCAACAGTCTCGGCAACGCCGGCACGATCGCGTTCTGGTATACCTCCAATGCGGCCTGGAACACCGGCAGCTCACGCATGCTGTTGGATGCGTCGAACGACCTGCCCGCAGGCGACCGCCACTTCTTTCTCGCCAAGGACGGCAACGGCGCGCTGGTGTTCTCGCTGAAGGACAGCGCCGGCACCACGTCGACCGCCAGCACCATCAGCTACGGCTACCCGGCCGGCGAGTGGCACCACATCGCGGTGTCGTGGAACACCGGGACCCCTGCGCTCGCGATCTACCTCGACGGTGTACTGGCCGGTAGTTCGAGCACGGCGCTGAACGGCTCGCTCGGCGACATGGCCACGCTCTACGTGGGCGCCCAGCGCATGGCCGGCCTCAGCGGCGCGCCCGGCGCCTTCTCGGCCAACAGCGCCAACGGACTCATCGACGAGGTACGTCTCTACGCAAGCGCATTGAGTGCGCTCGAGATCGACTCGCTGGTCGACAAGGTACACACCTGCTCGTCGGGCATCGATCACTACGAGCTGTCGCTGCCATCCACCGCCATCAGCTGCCTGCCGGTCACCGTCACGATCAGCGCCTGCACCAATGCGAGCAGCCCCTGCACGTCCAGGGCCACCACGCTGGCCGGCCAGACGGTGACACTGGGCACCAGTGGCGGCTCACTCGCTGCGACCACGGTCACGTTCGATGCCACCGGTATCGCGACCACCACACTGAGCCATGCCTCGGCAGCCAACGGCACGGTTGATGTCGTGTCGCTGTCGGGCGAGCAGTCGCTGGCGGCCAACCCGCGCCAGTGCTGCGCCAACGGCACGACCTGCACAGCCGCGAACAGCTGCGCCGTCACGTTCGGCACGGCCGGCTTCATCATCGCGGCCGCCTCCGGCGGGGCGGCGACCACGGTCCCGACGCAGACCGCCGGCACAACGTCGGCGTCGTATCTGCTGCGCGCCGTGGCGACCGGCACCACCACCAAGGCATGCGAGCCCGCGCTCACCGGCGCGACCAGCGTGAACTGGACCTACCAATGCCACAACCCGAGCACCTGCTCCGCGGGCAACCGGACGACGCTCACCGGATCGAGCGCGACGGCCATCAACGGCAGCCCGGCCAGCGGCGTGACCACGACCACCGCGGTGCCGATGACCTTCAACGCCAATGGCGAGGCGCCGTTCACCTTCAACGTGGCCGACGTCGGCCAGATCATGCTGTGGGCGTCCAAGCCGGCCGGCGGATCGCTGTCGAGTTCGCTCAGTGGCAACTCCAACGCCTTCGTCGTACGGCCGGCCGGGTTCGCGATGTCGGCCATCCGCTGCTCGACCTATGCCGCCGGCGCCTGCGCCATCGGCGCGATCGCCAGCCCCGGCAACAACCCCGGCGCCACGACCCCTGCGGGCACGGCGTTCATGCCGGCGGGCGCCGCCTTCTCGGCCACCGTCACCGCGGTCGACGCTGCGGGCAACGCCACGCCCAACTACGGCCGCGAAACCACGCCGCAAGGGGTGACGCTCGCTGCCACGCTGGTGCAGCCCGCGGGCGGCAACGCGCCGGCTCTGGTGAACGCTAGCGCGTTCGGTGCGTTCAGCGGCGGTTCGGCGAGCGGCAGTACGTTCGCGTGGCCCGAGGTGGGGATCATCACGCTGCGTGCCAGTGCCGCCGGAGGCGACTACCTTGGCACCGGCAACGTGACCGGCGCCGCGTCGGGTGCGGTGGGCCGCTTCGTGCCCCATCACTTCGACATTGCCGTCACGCCGGCGTGTGGCGCATTCAGCTACGCGGGGCAGCCGTTCAACGCGACGATCACGGCGCGCAACGGCCTCGCCGTGCCGGGCACGACACTCAACTACGACGGCGCCGCCGCGGCGCCCGCCTTCGCCAAGGCCGTGAACCTGTCGGACGCCGCGGGCTTCGCGGGCGGCGGCTTCACCAGTGGTGCCAGCGTCGCCGCCGCGGCCTTCGTGTCCGGTGTCGCGTCGGCCGTGCCGGGCTATGGCTTCACGCAGAAGACCACGGCGCCCCGCGTGCTCGCCCTGCGCGCAATCGATGCCGATGGCGTCAGCTCCAGCGGCTATGTTGAAGGCGGCACGCTGCTGCGCAGCGGCCGGCTGCGCCTGGGCAACGGCACCGGCAGCGAGAAGAGTGCCTTGTCGCTGCCGGTGCGTGCCGAGTACTGGAGCGGCAGCAGTTGGCTGCTCAACAGCGACGACAGCTGCACCAGCCTGCCCGCGGGCGCCGTCGCGCTGTCGAACCGGCGCACGCACCAGGGCAACCCGACGAGCGCCTGGAGCAACAGCGCGTCGGCGATCACGCTGGCCGCCGGCCTGGGCACGCTCACGCTCGGCGCGCCGTCGCCCGCCGCGAGCGGCTCGGTCGACGTGGCGCTCAACCTCGGCAGCAGCACGGCCGACCAGTCTTGCCTGGCGGCACACCCGGCCACCACCGGCGCCGCCCGTGCCTGGCTGCGCAGCCTCAACGGCAGCTGCGCGGCCACCGCCGACCGCGACCCCTCGGCCCGCGCGGCGTTCGGCATCTACAGCCCCGAGACGCAGAAGACGATCCATGCGCGCGAGCTGTACTGACCGTCGCACGCCGCAGCTCGGCTTCACGCTGCCGGAGCTGGTGATCGTGCTCGTGCTGCTGGGCGTGCTGGCCGCGGTGGCCTTGCCCAAGCTCGACGGCGCGCTCGGCATGCGCGAGGCCGCCTGGCGCGACCAGGTCGTGGCCGCGCTGCGGCATGCCCGCAGCACGGCGATCTCGCACCGTCGGCTGGTGTGCGCCACGGTGGCCAGCGGCCATGTGCAGCTCGCCATCGCCACCGCCCACGGCGCCAGCACCTGTACGGCCGCATTGGCTGCGCCCGACGGCTCCGCCGCCTGGGCCGCCGATGCCGGCACGATCGCCACCACGGTCGCCCCGGCCGGTGCGCTGTACTTCCAGCCCTCGGGCCGCGTGACCACCGACGGCGCCGGTGCAGCCGCCGGCACGCGAACGATTGCCATCGCCGGCGAGGCGGCGATCACCGTCATCGGGGAGACCGGCCATGTGCAGTGAGCGCGCAGGGCGGAGGTTTCGCCTCGTGAGCTGCCGTGGCGTGTCGCTGGTCGAACTGATGATCGCCATCGTGGTCATCGGCGCCGGCCTGGCCGGTGTGCTCACTGCCTACGGCACGGCCACGCGCGCCAGTGCCGATCCGGTGCGGCGCCAGCAGATGCTCGCGCTGGCCGAGGAGATGATGGAAGAGATCCTGCTCAA
>JAEUPI010000105.1 GCA_016790175.1 Burkholderiaceae bacterium
GTCGGGCCTGCGCATCCTCGCCGAACAGGCGCGTGAGCAGGCCCAGTCGGTGGCGGCGGCGCAGCGCAGCGCGCAGCTGTCGGCCACGCGCTATCGCAACGGTTTCGTCAACTACCTCGAGGTGATCGACGCCGAGCGCACCGTGCTGGCCACGCAGCGCGCGGCCACCCAGGTCGAGCGCGAACGGGTGCTCGCCACCGTCGGCCTGATTCGCGCGCTGGGCGGTGGCTGGGACACGCCGGTGCGCGTCGCCCAGGCCGCCGAGCCGGTGGCCTCGCCGGCGCCGTAGGCACGGGATTACAGACGCAATCGGCCGGCGCGGGCCTGAAACCGTGAAGCAACGCCTGGGCGGTGCAATGCATCCATGTCGTACCCCACGACCCACACAGGAGCCGCATCATGACCAGCCTGCCTCTCACCGCCGATGGTTTCACGTCGTCGAGCCCTCTGGCGCAGTCCCGCCACCTGCTGGCCCGCGGCTGGGCCACCGTCCAGACCTGGCTCGCGCGCAGCCGCAGCCGCAGCGCGCTGGCCGGGCTCGACGAGTTCATGCTGAAGGACATCGGTCTCACACGCGCCGACGTCGTGATGGAATCGCGCAAGTCCTTCTGGCAGCGCTGAGCCGAAGCAATGACCGACACTCGACCGGTCGCAGGGGCCGAGCAGGCCGGTTCCGGCCTGCCGCGCCTAGGTGAGACGCCGTGGGCCGGATCTCCGCGCCGTGGCGGGGACATCGTGCGCACCGGGCAGGTCGTCGGTACGATCGCGTCTGCCGCGGAAGGGTGGCGAGGAGTGATGAGCGAGGCTCCGACATTGACGCCCCATGTCCTGGTGCTCGACGACGATCCGTCGGTGCGCCAGCTGGTGTGCGACTATCTGCGCGACAACGATCTGCGCGCCACGGCGGTGGCGAGCGGCAAGGAGTTCGATGCCGCATTGGCGCGGGAGACCATCGACCTGGTGGTGCTCGACCTGCGCCTGCCCGGCGAAGACGGTCTGCAGATCGCGCGGCGGCTGCGCGAAACCTCGAGCGTGCCGATCCTGATGCTCACCGGCCGCGCCGAGGAGGCCGATCGCGTGATGGGCCTGGAGCTCGGCGCCGACGACTACCTCACCAAGCCGTTTTCCACCCGCGAGCTGCTGGCCCGCATCCGCGCCCTGCTGCGGCGCGCCCGGGCGCAGGCCACGGTGGCCGACGCCATTGCGCGCGTGCGGGCCTACCGTTTCGGTTCGTGGGAACTCAACATCGGGTTGCGCCGGCTGAAGGCGGCCGATGGTCGATCGGTCGAGCTGACCAACGGCGAGTTCAGCCTGCTCGCGGCGTTCGTCTCGTCGCCGCAGCGTGTGCTGTCGCGCGACCAGCTGCTCGATCTCTCGCGACTGCACAACGCCGAGGTCTACGATCGCTCGATCGACGTGCAGATCCTGCGCCTGCGCCGCAAGATCGAACGCGACCCGGCGCGGCCGCAGTTCATCAAGACCGAGCGCGGCGCCGGCTATCTGTTCGACGCCGTCGTCGAAGCGGTCAGTTGAATTGACGCGGCTGCCATTGCAGCCGTAACCCAGGGCGCCGCCGGCGCAATGCGCCGGCAAGACGGCACCGGTGCAATGACCTCCTGCACACACGGAGGCCCACATGAACCAGCACACCCGGAAAGGCAGTGCCGTGCGCGCGCTGTGTCAGGTTGCGCTGGCGTTCGCGCTCGCATGGCTGGCAGGCTGCGCGTCGCTGCCCGGCGAGGTGACTCGCACGCCGTCGTCGGCGATCGTCGACGTTGGCGGCACTGCGCTGGCGAGGGTGGCCGCGGCCTCGACGCCGCCCGACCGGCTGCACCTGTCGGGCCTGCGGCTGCTGCCCGACGCCCAGCAGGCCTACGAGCTGCGCCTTGCGCTGGTGCGCGCGGCACAGGTGTCGCTCGACCTGCAGTACTACCTGATCGCCGACGATGCCAGTGGCGGCCACCTGCTGGCCGAACTGGAAGCCGCGGCGCGGCGCGGGGTGCGCGTGCGGCTGCTGGTCGACGACCTGCATGCGGCCGCGTCCGACACGGCGTTGCTGCGCCTGGCCGCGCTGCCGCAGGCCGAGGTACGCCTGTTCAACCCGTTGCCGTCGCGTGCATCGACCGGCTGGACGGCGCGCATGGTGTTCTCGCTGCACGAGTTCGACCGCGTGAACCGGCGCATGCACAACAAGCTGTTCGTCGCCGACAACTCGTTCGCCGTCACCGGCGGACGCAACATCGCCGACGAGTACTTCCAGCGCGGCACCGCGGCCAACTTCATCGACATGGACCTGCTGGCCAGCGGCCCCGTGGTGCGCGAACTGTCGGACCTGTTCGACCGGTTCTGGAACAGCGACCAGGCCTGGCCGATCGAGGCACTGGCCCGTCTGGAGGCGATGTCCGACGGCGGCGCCGCCAGGCGTGCGCCGCACGCGCCGAAGGAGGGCGACGCGCTGCTGCACGAGCTGCAGCAGGGTCGCATCGCGCTGCAGTTCGCGCCGGTGCAGCTGTTTGCCGACGTGCCGGTCAAGGCCGCCGCCGCGGGTGACGCGCCGCCGCCGGCCACCGCGATGCAGAGCACGCTGCATCTGTTCCGCGCGGCGCGGCAGGAGATCGAGGTCGTGTCACCCTATTTCGTGCCGGGCAGCGGCGGCATGGCGCTGATGCGCGAGGCCGCGGCGCGCGGCGTGCACATGGCGGTGACGACCAATTCGCTGGCCTCCACCGACGAGCCGATGGCCTACCTGGGCTACGCCCGCTACCGCGGCGAGATGCTGCGACTGGGCGTGGCGATCACCGAGCTGAGCCCGAGCTCTGCACCGCGGCTGTCGGTGCGGCCGGGCCTGAGCGCGTCGGTCGGCCGGCTCCATGCGAAGGTGGCGATGGTCGATCGGCGCTGGCTGCTGGTCGGTTCGATGAACATGGACGCCCGCTCCGCGCGCAGCAACACCGAGCTCACGCTGGTGATCGACAGCCCGGATCTGGCCGCCGAGTTGGCGACGCAGCTGCAGACGCACTGGCGTGACGATCACTTCAGGTTGCGCATGTCGACCGCGCGCGCCGACGTCGCCGACGATGCCGACGAGCGCATCGAATGGGTCGACACCCGCACGACCCAGGTCCATCGCAGCGAACCGCACGTCAACTGGCTGGCCCGCGTGCGGCTCGGGCTGACGTCGATGTTCGTGCCGGAGGAATGGCTGTAGCTCGCGCCGGTTCAGGTCACGCGATGCGCGGCCTCGTCGAGCTGGCGGGCCAGCGTGCCGAAACGGCGGCGGTACTGGGCCGGTGTCAGCGCCACCTTGCGGCGGAACAGTCGCGAGAAGAATCCACTGTCCTGGTAGCCGACCTGCTCGGCCACGGCCTCGACCGGCTCGTCGCCGGCCTCGAGCATCTGCTTGGCTTCCTCGAGCCGCAGCATGTGCACGTACTCGAGCGGGCTCATGCCGGTGGCCTGCGTGAAGCGGCGCTTGAACGTGCGCTCCGGCAGGCCGGACAGCGCGACCATGCGCATCACCGGCGCCTCGACGGCATAGTGCTGCGCCGCCCATTGCTGCGCGCGCTGCACCACGGCGTCGTGAATGCCGGTGCCGCGGGTCAGCGAGGCATACGCGATCGGGCTGGTCTCGTTGAGGTCGAGCAAGTTGATGCGCGCGACGCGCATCGCCTCCTCGGGCCCGGCGAAACGGGCGATCAACGCGAGTGCCAGCATGTGCCAGGCCACGCCGCTGCCGGCCATCACGATGCGTCGCTCGGCGCCGGCGAACAGCACGCCGCGTTCGGGATGCCAGCGCGTGCGCGGATAGTCACGGGCCAGCGTGTCGCAATAGGCCCAGTGCGAGGTGGCGTCCAGCCCGTCGAGCAAGCCGGTGCGCGCGAGCAGCAGCGCGCCCGAGCAGGCCGAGGCGAGCAGCGCGCCGTCGGCGTGGCGCTCGCGCAGCCAGGCCACCTCGGCGTCGTAGCGGTCGCCGAGCGGCTGATCGGGCGCCACCGCGATGTCGGTGACGCACACGACGTCGGGGCGCGGGCAATCGGCGAAGCTGGCGTCGGGCGTGATGCGCACGCCGTTGGCGCCGGCGAAGGGCTGTCCGTCGCGGCTGACCACGAAGGGTCGGAACGGCGAGGCGACCAGGCCGCCGCCGTGCAGCATCTGCCAGTCGCGCCGCACGGCCGACAACACGTCGAAGAAGCCGTACAGCGTCGCCGCCGTCACATCGGGCGCGCCGAGCAGCGCGACGACGATCGTGCGCGCGGCCGGCGCGGCGTCGGCCGTGGCACGACCGTCGGGTTGGTTGCACGAATCGCTGCAGCGATCTTCGCTCGTCGCCGGCACACTGCCGCGCTCGGTCGATGACTCATGTTCACTCTGGAGACGCTGCATGCCCAATCCTCTCGAACTGTTGATGGACCCCGCGACGCAGGTGATGCTGGCGATGTTCGCCGGCCTCGCACTGTGGGAGTACGCGGTCCCGGGGCGGGCGCTGCCCGCCGTGCGCGGCTGGCACCTGCGCGCGCTCGGTGCGTTCGCGGTCTACTTCCTTCTCTCGTCGTATCTGCCCATGCTGTGGGCCGAGGCGCTCGCGCCGCTGCAACTGGCCGACCTCTCGCACTGGCCGGTCTGGGCGGCCGCCGCATGCGGCCTGGTCGTCTACGAGTTCGGTGCCTATGCCTGGCACCGCTCGATGCATCGGTACGGCCCGTTGTGGCGGACGTTTCATCAGATGCACCACAGCGCCGAGCGGCTCGACGTGGCCAGCGCGTTCTGGTTCAGCCCGCTCGACATGATTGCCTGGACGCTGCTTCCCGGCGTGATGCTCACGATCCTGGGCCTCGGCCCGCAGGCGGCGACGCTGACGATCCTCGCCATCACCTTCCTCTCGATGTTCCAGCATGCCAACGTACGCACGCCGCGCTGGCTCGGCTATCTGGTGCAGCGGCCCGAGATGCACAGCGTGCACCACGCACGCGGCATCCATCACTTCAACTATGCCGATCTGCCGTTCATCGACCTGCTGTTCGGCACCTTCCGCAACCCCCGCGAACACGCGAGCGCCACCGGCTTCTGGCATGGCGCGTCGGAGCGCGTGATCGACATGCTGCTGCTGCGCGACGTGTCGCGTCAAGCCGGCGGCCGATGACACCTGAAACACAGGCAAGGACACCACCGATGATCCCTCCGTCGTTCCTCGTCCGCCGCCTGGGCGGCAGCCCGGCGCTCGACTACATCGAGCAGGGTGATCTGTCCGGCCCGCCGGTGATCGCGCTGCACGGCGTGACCGACTCGTGGCGCTCGTTCCAGCCGCTGCTGCCGCACCTGCCGCTGTCGCTTCGGTTCTTTGCCGTGACCCAGCGCGGGCACGGCGGCTCCGAAAAGCCGGAATCAGGCTACCGGCCGCGCGATTTCGCCGGCGATCTGCTGCGATTGATGGACTCGCTCGAGCTGCCCCGTGCGACGATCGTCGGCCACTCGATGGGCGGCATGCATGCGATGCGTTTCGCGCTCGACCATCCCGAGCGCGTGGCCGGCCTGCTGCTGGCCGGCAGCGTGCCATGCTTCGCAGTCAATGCCGAGCTGGCCGACTGGTGGCGGCGCGACGTCGCAACGCTGACCGATCCGGTCGACCCGGCGTTCGTGCGCGACTTCCAGCTCAGCACCGTGGCGCAGCCGATTCCGCCGGGCTTTCTGGAGACCGTGGTCGCCGAGAGCCTGCGGGTGCCGGCACGCGTCTGGCGCGACGCGTTCGACGGTTTCATGAATGAAGACCTGCGGCCCCAGCTCGGGCGCATCGCGGCCCCCACCTGGGTCGTCCGTGGAGCGCGCGACAGCATTTGCGCCGAGCACGAGCAGCAGCAGACGGCAATGGCCATTGCCGGCGCGCGGCTGGTGGTGTATGAGCAGGCGGGACACGCCATGCACTGGGAAGAGCCCCGCCGCTTCGCGCGTGACCTGGCGGCCTTTGTCGCGACCGCCACCGCCTCCAGCGACGAAGCGTCCATGGTCTGAACACGAACCCACCGACATCCAGCAAGGAGCCTCCGATGACGATGAACGACAGCGCCGGCTACCCGGTGAGCGGCGCCGACCCCGACAGCCTCGCCGCATTCGAGCAGGCGGCACACGAGCTGCGTTGCCTGGTCGACGACCCGGTGGCGACCATCGACGGTGCGCTGGCCGCCAGCCCCGGCATGCCGATGGCCCATGTGCTGAAGGCCTGGCTGCATCTGCTGGGCACCGAACCGGGTGGCCTTTCGGTGGCGCGCGACTGCGCGGCCGCGGCGCAGGCGCTGCCCGGCAGCGACCGCGAGCGGCGCCATGCCGAAGCCGCCGCGCTGGTGGCGGCCGGCCGCTGGCGCGACGGCGGCCGCGCGCTCGAGGACCTGAGCGCCGCCTACCCGCGCGACGCGCTCGCGCTGCAGGCGGGGCACCAGGTGGACTTCTTCACCGGCGATTCGCGCATGCTGCGCGACCGCGTCGCGCGCGTGTTGCCGGCCTGGAGCCGGTCGGTGCCCGGCTACCACGCGGTGCTCGGCATGCACGCGTTCGGCCTCGAGGAGAACGGCGACTACGCGCAGGCCGAGCAGCAGGGGCGGCTGTCGGTCGAGCTCGAGCCGCGCGACAGCTGGGGCTGGCATGCCGTGGCGCATGTGATGGAGATGCGCCGGGCGCCGCATGACGGCATCGCCTGGCTCGCGCCCAGCGCGGCAACCTGGTCGCGCGGCAGCTTCCTCGGCGTGCACAACTGGTGGCACCTGGCGCTGTACCACCTGGAGCTCGACCAGACCGACGAGGTGCTGCGGCTGTACGACCAGTCGATCGGCGGCCCCGGCTCGACGGTAGTGCTCGACATGGTCGACCAAAGCGCGCTGCTATGGCGGCTGCACCTGCGCGGCGTGAACGTCGGTGCGCGCTGGTCGGCGCTGGCCGACCGCTGGGCGCCGATGGCCGCCGCCGGCAACTATGCGTTCAACGACCTGCACGCCATGATGGCGTTCGTCGGCGCGGGCCGCGAGAGCGAGCAACGCCAGGTGCTCGATGCGCAGCGCACCGCGATGGCACACGACGACGACAATGCCGACTTCACGCGCGAGGTCGGCCACGGCGCGGCGCTGGCGGTGCAGGCCTTCGGCGTCGGCAACTTCGGCGAGGCGGTCCGGCTGCTGCGGCCGATCCGCAGCACAGCCCATCGTTTCGGCGGCAGCCATGCGCAGCGCGACGTGATCGACCTGACGCTGATCGAGGCCGCGCGGCGCGGTGGCGACCGTGCCCTGTTTGCCGCGCTGGCCCGCGAGCGGGCGGCGCAGCGGCCGCACAGCGCGCTCGCGCGACGCTACGTCGACGCGGCTGGGTGAGCCCCCGCGCGCAGCGCGGGGCCAACGACCGCGCGCTGTGCGCGCGGGGGTCCACGGGACGGCTACCATCACCTGCAAAGGACCGGCCGCCCATGGACCACGACCCCGATGCCCATCAGGAGATCCGCGACGCCGTGCGGGCGCTGTGCGCGCAGTTTCCCGATGCGTACTTTCGCCAGGTCGACGAGCAGCGTGCCTACCCGGAGGCCTTCGTCGACGCGCTCACCCGCGCCGGCTGGATGGCCGCGCTGATCCCGCAGGAGTACGGCGGCTCGGGCCTCACGATGGCCGAGGCCTCGGTGATCATGGAGGAGATCAATCGCTCGGGCGGCAACTCCGGCGCCTGCCACGGCCAAATGTACGTGATGAACGCCATCGTGCGCAGCGGCAGCGAGGCGCAGAAGCGCCGCTACCTGCCGAAGATCGCAGCCGGCGAGCTGCGCATCCAGTCGATGGGCGTCACCGAACCCACCACCGGCAGCGACACCACCCGCCTGAAGACCACGGCGGTGCGCAAGAACGGCCGCTGGGTCATCAACGGCCAGAAGGTGTGGATCTCGCGCATCCAGCACAGCGAAATGATGATCCTGCTCGCGCGCACGTCGCCGCTGGCCGAGGTGCGCAAGCGAAGCGAAGGCTTGAGCTGCTTCCTGGTCGACCTGAAGCAGGCCATCGGCAGCGGCCTGACCGTGCGCCCGATCCGCAACATGGTCAACCACGAGACCAACGAGCTGTTCTTCGACAACCTCGAAGTCCCCGAGGACAACCTGCTCGGCCCCGAAGGCCAGGGCTTCAAGACGCTGCTCGACGGGCTGAATGCCGAGCGCACGCTGATCGCCGCCGAGTGCATCGGCGATGGCTACTGGTTCATCGACCGGGCGACCCGGTATGCCAACGAGCGAAACGTCTTCGACCGTCCGATCGGCCGCAACCAGGGCGTGCAGTTCCCGATCGCCGAGACCTACATCGAGCTCGCGGCCGCCGACCTGATGCGCTGGAAGGCCTGCGCGAAGATCGACGCACACCAGAGCGCCGGCGCCGAGGCCAACATGGCCAAGCACCTGGCGGCCAAGGCGAGCTGGGAGGCGGCCAACGTCTGCCTGCAGACGCACGGCGGCTTCGGCTTCGCCTGCGAATACGACGTCGAGCGCAAGTTCCGCGAGACGCGGCTGTACCAGGTGGCGCCGATCTCGACCAACATGATCTTCAGCTACGTGGCCGAGCATGTGCTCGGCCTGCCGAAGTCCTACTGAGTCGCCCGCCGCATGACCCGACCGCTGGACGGCGTCACCGTCGTCACCCTCGAACATGCCATCGCGGCGCCGTTCTGCACGCGGCAGCTGGC
>JAEUPI010000137.1 GCA_016790175.1 Burkholderiaceae bacterium
TGTTCGGCTGGAACCTCCGCACGGGCCGCGGCCTGCACCCGCTGGTGTGGGTCATCGCGCTGCTGGCGGCGCTGGCCTCGACGCGCCTGCTCGACTCGCGCCCGGGCCGCGCGATCCGCGCGCTGAAGAGCGGGTCGACGATGGCCGAGGCCATGGGCATCTCGACCTTCCGCTACAAGCTCACGGTGTTCGTGCTCGCGGCCTTCCTGGCCGCGGTGTCGGGCTGGCTGTTCGCGCATTTCCAGCGCAGCGTGAGTCCGTCGCCGTTCGGCATCAACAAGGGCATCGAGTACCTCTTCATGGCAGTGCTCGGCGGCGTGGGCCATGTGTGGGGCGCCTTTCTCGGCGCCGGCGTCGTGCGATTGGTGGAAGACCACCTCCAGGTGCTGCTGCCGAAGCTGATCGGCACCAGCGGCAACTTCGAGACCATCGTCTTCGGCATCGTGCTGGTGGTGGTGCTGAAGTACGCACCCGACGGGCTGTGGACCTTTGTCGGCCGTTTCGCACCGGCGCCGAAACGCAAGCGCGACTGGGAGGGTGCGACGGCGCTGCCGGCACGCGACAAGCCCGCGCGCGGCGAGCTGCTGCTCGACGTGGCGGCCGTGCGCAAGGAGTTCGGCGGCCTGGTGGCGGTGAACGACGTGAGCTTCCAGATCCGTGCCGGCGACATCGTCGGCCTGATCGGCCCCAACGGCGCCGGCAAGTCCACCACCTTCAACCTCGTCACCGGCGTCCTGGCGCTGACGCGCGGCGACGTGTCGTTCCGCGGCGAGCGCATCGCCGGGTTGCCGTCGCGCGAGATCGCGCGGCGCGGCATGTCGCGCACCTTCCAGCACGTGAAGATGATTCCCGAGATGACGGTGCTCGAGAACGTGGCGCTCGGCGGCTACCTGCGTTCGCGCGCCAACACGCTGCGCGCGATGCTGCGGCTCGATCGCGCCGAGGAGCGCCAGCTCTTCGCCGAGGCCGAGAAGCAGCTCCGGCGCATCGGCATGACCGAGCAGATGCACGAGCTGGCGGGCAACCTGCCGCTGGGCCCGCAGCGATTGATGGAGATCGCGCGCGCGCTCGCCACCGACCCCTCGCTGCTGCTGCTCGACGAGCCGGCCGCCGGTTTGCGCCACAAGGAGAAGCAGGCGCTGGGCGACGTGCTGCGCCAGCTCAAGACCGAGGGCCTGTCGATCCTGCTGGTCGAGCACGACATGGATTTCGTGATGGGCCTGACCGACCGTATCGTGGTCATGGAGTTCGGCACGCGGCTGATGGAAGGCACGCCCGCCGAGGTGCAGGCCAGCCCCGCGGTGCGCGCCGCGTATCTCGGCACTGAGCATTGAGATGTCGAAATATCTGCTCCAGGTGACCGACCTGCATGCCGGCTACGGCCGCGCCGAGGTGCTCTCGGGGCTGAACATCCGGCTCGCGCAAGGGCAGGTGGTCAGCGTGATCGGCCCCAACGGTGCCGGCAAGTCGACCACGCTGAACGCGCTGATGGGCGTGTTGCCGGCGCGCGGGCAGATCCACTTCGACGGGCACGATCTGGCCGACACCGCGCTCGAGGAACGCGTGATGCGCGGCCTGGCGCTGGTGCCCGAGAAGCGCGAGCTGTTTGGCACCATGCCGGTGGAAGACAACCTGGTGCTCGGCGGCTACCGCGCGATGCGCCAGCGCATCCCGCAGTGGCGCCACGAGCTGGAGCGGGTGTACACGCTGTTCCCGCGGCTGAAGGAGCGCCGGGCGCAGCTCGCCGGCACGCTGTCGGGCGGTGAGCGTCAGATGCTCGCGGTGGGCCGTGCGCTGATGTCGCGCCCCAAGCTGCTGATGCTCGACGAGCCCAGCCTCGGCCTCGCGCCGCTGGTGGTCAAAGAGGTGTTCCGCACCATCGAGAGCCTGCGCGATGCCGGCGTGTCGATCCTGCTGATCGAGCAGAACGCGCGTGCGGCACTCGAGGTGTCGGAGTACGCCTACGTGCTCGAGACCGGCGCCATCGCGCTCGAAGGCCCGGCGCGCCAGCTGGCTGACGACGCACGGGTGATCGAAACCTATCTCGGGGCGCGCCGCAATGGCTGATGCCGGCGGCATGGTGTCCGGTCGCGAAGGTGGCCGCGACGGTGACCTCGACTTCGGCGTGCTGCAGGAGGTGCTGGGCTTTCACGTCACGCTGGTGAACGTCGTCACCCTCGAGCTGTTCGAGCGCCACGTGGGCGAGCCGCTGGGCCTGCGCAAGGCCGAATATTCGCTGCTGATGCTGCTGCTGGCCAACGGCCCCACGCCGGCGCGGCGCCTCGCGCAGACGCTGCGCCTGTCGGCCCCGCAGCTGACGATGATGGTCGACCGCATGCAGGAGGCCCGGTGGCTGCGCCGCGAGCGCAACCCGGCCGACCGGCGCGCGCAGTTCATCGTGCTCACCCGCGACGGCGAGGCCTTGTCGCGTCGTGCGGCCCAGCTGTCGCGCACGATGGAGCAGGAGCTCACGAGCTGCCTCAGCGCTGCCGAACGCGCGATGCTGATCGAGCTTCTGCGCAAGGTGGCGACCTATCGCATCGCGGTGCCCACCGAGGTGGAGCCCGGCTGAGCCAGGCATGCCGCTGCTATACTCGCCGTCTTTCCGACGCGGAGTGGTAGTTCAGTCGGTTAGAATACCGGCCTGTCACGCCGGGGGTCGCGGGTTCGAGTCCCGTCCACTCCGCCAACGAATCGCATGACCATCAGGCACCCACTGGGTGCCTGATGTTCTTTAGGCACCCGCCGGATGCCCGTAGTTCTTTCGGCGCCCACGGCGGGCCTGTTGTGCTTTGTGGGCCCGCCGGGGGACCCCCCGCACGTTTGGCACAATGGCCCACATGGACGACGGGCCCGAGATCCAGCTTCGGCTGGCCGTGCGTGCCGACGCGGTGGCGCTGGCCGAGATGTCGCGCGACTGGATCGAATCGGGCCTCGGCTGGACCTACCGCCCCGAGCGCATCCGGCGCCTGATCACCCACCGCGAGACCGTCACCGTCGTCGCCAGCGGCAGTCACGATGCGCGCATCGGCTTCGCGTCGATGCAGTTCGGCGACGAGCGCGCGCATCTGGTGCTGATGGCCGTCACACCCACCTGGCGGCGACGCGGCGTGGGCCGTGTGCTGCTGCAGTGGCTGATCGACTCCGCGCTGGCCGCCGGCATGGCCTCGCTGCACCTGGAGCTGCGCGACGGCAACACCGAGGCGATGGCGTTCTACGGCGCCATGGGCTTCAGCCCCACCCTGCGCGTCGACGGCTACTACCAGGGCCGCGAGCATGCCGTGCGCATGGTGCGCGTGCTGCGCGATCCGCAGGCCGTGGTGAACGACGACTGGTTGTCGGCGCTGCGGCGCTGAACCGCCCCCAACGCTGATCTGCATCAACGACGGCGGCGACCGACGCGCCTATTCTGGTATTGCAATACCGAATTTGGGGCAATTGAGGTGAACTTCCAGCGTCAGGTCTGTCGCCAGCTCGACGAAGAGCATCGCGCGCATCTGGCGTTGCTGGAGCAGGTGGAGCAGTTGCTCGCGCGCACGGCGCGGCGCAGCACTGCGCCGGCCGACGCGGCCGATGCCGCGCTGCTGCGCCGCCTCGACCGCGAGCTCGGCCACGACGTGCAGCGCCATTTCGGCTTCGAGGAGCAGTCGCTGTTCCCGCGCCTGGTCGACAACGGCGACGGCGGCATGGCCGAGCTGCTGATGCAGGAGCACGAGGTGATCCGCGAGGTGGCATCCGAACTGCAGCCGCTGGCGCAGGCCGCGGCCGCCGGCACGCTCGACGCCGCCGGCTGGCAGAGCCTGGGGCAGACCGCGCTCGAGCTCGTCGAGCGGCAGGTCTCGCACATTCAGAAGGAAACGATGGCGCTGCTGCCATTGCTCGACGACCTGCTCGACGACGAGGCCGACCGCGAACTCGCGCTGGCCTACGCCGCGGGCTGAGGACAACGCAAACCCCGAGGAGACTCCGATGACGGCCGTGGCCACCGACAGCACCACCATCCGCGCCCTGCATGCCGACGACCTCGGCGCCGTGGTGGCGCTCGATGCCGCGATCGAGGGCCGATCGCGCCGCGCCTACGTGGAGCGGCGGCTCAAGGCCGCTCAGCGCGAGCCCGAGCTGCATGCGCAGTTCGCCGCCGTCGACGGCCAGGGCCTGGTGGGCTACCTGCTCGCGCGCGTGCTGCACGGCGAGTTCGGCCGCAGCGAGACCGCGCTGCGCCTGGAGCTGGTGGGCCGGCGCAGCGACGCGCGCGGCCACGGCGTGGGCAAGGCCTTGCTCGATGCGCTGATCACCTGGGGCACGCGTCACGGCGTGCGCGAGTTGCGCACGTCGGAGCTGTGGCGTCGCACCGGCATGCTGCACTGGTTTGACGAGATGGGCTTCACGCTGGCCCCGGTGCAGATCGTCGACCGCGCGGTCGACCGCGGCGAGTTCGGCGCCGGCGGCGACGGCGCCGTCTCGCTGCCCGAAGGCGAGGGCCCGGGGCACGAGATCCGCTTCGACCCCGGCACCGCCAACGACTTCGAGCGCCTGGCGCGCGACGGCGCCGACGTGCGCTCGATGACCAAGGCCGACCTGGCCGAGATCGTGCGCATCGACCGCATGATCACCGGCCGCGACCGCAGCAGCTACATCGCGCAACGCCTGGCCGAGGCGCTCGACGACGCGTCGATCCGCGTCTCGCTCACCGCGCGCATGGACGGTGCCATCGTCGGCTTCATGATGGCGCGCGCCGACATCGGCGACTTCGGGCGCACCGAGCCGGTGGCGCTGATCGACACCATCGGCGTCGATCCCGCCTATGCCGGCCGTGGCGTCGGCCGCGCGCTGATGTCGCAGCTGTTCGCCAATCTCGACGCGCTGCGCGTCGAGCGCGTGGAGACGCTGGTGTCGTTGCAGCAGCCCGATATCGCGGGCTTCTTCTCGACGCTGGGTTTCGCGCCGTCGCAGCGGCTGCCGTTCGTGCGCCGCATCGCCTGACGATCATGACCACCGCGCCCGACGAAGCCGCGGTGCGCGACGCGCTGCGGCAGGTGATCGATCCCGAGGCCGGCCTCAACGTGGTGGATCTCGGTCTCGTCTATCGCATCGACGTGGCCGAGCGCCTGGTGCAGGTGGATCTCACGATGACCACGGCAGCCTGCCCGATGGCCGACCTGATCGCCGACCAGGCGCACGACGCGATCGCCGCCGCCGTGCCGCCGGGCACCGACATCGAGCTGCAGCTGGTGTGGGAGCCGCCGTGGACGCCCGAGCGCATGAGCGATCTGGCGCGCGAGCAGTTCGGCTGGCAGGCACGATGAACGCGCACGCGCCGGCCACCGGGCCGGCGCCTGCCACGCTGGGCGTGGCCGGCCGCGTGCCGCTGCTGGTGCTGGGCTTCGTGGGGCTGGTCACGGCCACCGCCGCCGGGCTCGCGCGGCTGGGCTGGCCGTTCGCCAGCGCGGCAGGGGGCTGGGCCGGCGTGCATGCGCCGCTGATGCTGTGCGGCTTCTTCGGCGTGGTGATCTCGCTGGAGCGCGCCGTGGCGCTCGGCCGCCGCTGGGCCTTCGCGGCGCCGCTGGCGGCCGGACTCGGCAGCGCCGCGCTGCTCGTGGGGCAGGGCACTGCTGCGGTGACCCTCTACACGGTGGCCAGCATCGGACTGCTCGTCGCGTCGCTCGCGATCGTGCAGCGCCAGCGGGCCGTGTTCACCTGGACCATCGCGCTCGGTGCCGCCTGCTGGGTCGTCGGCAACGGGTTGTGGGCCGTGACTCACGACCTGCATGTCGCGGTGCCATGGTGGCTGGGTTTTCTGGTGCTCACCATTGCGGGTGAACGGCTCGACCTGTCGCGCCTGATGCCGCGCTCGCGGCTCGCAATGTCGGCCTTCACGGCTGTGCTCGCGCTGACGCTGGCGGGTCTGGTGGCGAGTACCACCGCGCTCGGCACCCGGCTCTTCGGGCTCGGGCTCGCGGCGCTCGCGCTGTGGCTGCTGCAGAACGACGTGGCGCGGCGCACGGTGCGCCAGCGCGGCCTCACGCGCTACATCGCGGTATGCCTGCTCGCCGGGCATGCGTGGCTGCTGGTGGCCGGCCTGGTGATGGCCGCTCACGCCGCGCTCGCGCCGGGGCAGGCGGCACACGACGCCGCACTGCATGCGCTGGGGCTCGGCTTCGTGTTCTCGATGGTGCTGGGCCACGCGCCGGTGATCGTGCCGGCGGTGCTGCGGGTGACGATCCCATACCACCCGGTCTTCTACGGGCCGCTCGTGCTGCTGCACGGCTCGCTGCTCTTGCGCGTGGTCGGTGATGCGCTCGGTGAGGCCGCGTTCGTGCGCACGGCCGGCGCCGCCAACGCAGCCGCGCTGGCGCTGTTCATCGTGACCACCGCCACCGTGGCGGTGTGGGGCGCCCGCAGGCGAGGTTGAGGCCCGCCCGCGGTCGGTGTCGTGCCTAGCCGTGCAGGCCCTGGTACTTCTCGGTGAGCTGCTCGGGCGTTTCCACGAAGTCGGGGTTCTGCACGATGCAGTCGGCCGGGCACACGAGCTTGCATTGCGGCTCGTCTTCGGCGCCGACGCATTCGGTGCAGCGCAGCGGGTCGATCACATAGATCAGCTCGCCGACGCTGATCGCGTCGTTGGGGCACACCGGCTTGCATGCGTCGCACGCGGTGCAGTCGTCGTTGATCAGCAGGGCCATGGTCGGTCTCTCCGGGTCTCGATGAATTCTCGCTCAGGCGGCGACGCGCGACTGCAAATCCTGCAGCTTCTGATGGCGATAGCCGCCCCACAGCGCGGCGCCGATCGCGCCGGCATAGATCGAATCGGGGTGGCTGGTGGCGGTGACGCTGACCTTTTCGTTGACCATCTCCTCGCTGATCGCGGCCATCAGGCCGGTGTCGAGCGCCAGGCCGCCGGTCACCAGCGCCGATCCGGTCTTGATGCCGGTGACCTTGAGCAGCTTCACGATGCGCGAGGCCATCGACAGGTGGATGCCCTTCAGGATGTCGGGCGTGGCGATGCCGCGGCTGACCATGTTGATCACGTCGGTCTCGGCCAGCACCGCGCAGATCGAGCTCACCTTCTCGGGGTTCTTCGAGCTCTGCGAGAGGCCGCCGATCTCCTCGACCGCCACGCCGAGGTAGCGCGCGATGTTCTCCAGAAACTGTCCCGAGCCCGACGCGCACTGGCTCGTCATCTTGTAGCTCAGCACCTTGCCGCGTTCGTCGACATAGATCGCGCGGCCGTTGAGCGCGCCCACGTCGACCACCGCGCTGATGCCCGGCTGCAGGAATACGCCGCCGCGCGCATGCGTGGTCATCGAATAGAAGTGGCCGGTGGCAAATTTGACGTTCTCACCCTCACCGGTGGTGGCCGTGTAGTCGACGTCGTTGGCCGCGAGCCCGGCCTCGGCCATCACCGCGTCGTAGCCTTCCTGCGCCAGCGACATCGGGTCGCGCCGGCGGATGCGCTCGCAGCGCTTGGCGAGCCACTGCGGCGGCTTGCCGTCCTCCAGCCGGAAGAGCACGCTCTTGACGGCGCCCGAGCCGATGTCGATGCCGATCGTATGAATGGTCATGCTCGTGCCTCCGCGGTCTTGCCTTCTTCCACCACCGCGCGCCACGCGAACGTGGCGCCGCCCAGCGCGCCGGTGTAGATCGAATCGGGGTTGATGTTCAGCGTCATCTCGCCGTAGTTCTCGGCGATCAGTTCCTTCAGCGACTTCACCGCAGCTTCGTTCTTCGCCACGCCGCCGGTGAAGGTGAACTCGTTGCGTATGCCGCCCGAGCGCGCCAGGATGCTCATTGCGCGCAGGATGATCGCGCGGTGCAGGCCGGCCATGATGTCTTCGCGCTTGTCGCCGAGCGCGAGCCGGTCGCGCAGCTCGGCGCCGGCGAATACCGTGCAGGTGCTGTTGATGCGGATCGTCTTGGTGCTCTGCATCGCCAGCGGGCCCAGCTCGTGCAGGCCCATGTTCATCTCGTCGGCGATGTAGCCCAGGTAGCGACCGCAGCCGGCGGCGCAGCGGTCGTTCATCTGGAAGCTCTCGACGATGCCCGCCGGGTCGACCTGGATCGCTTTCGTATCCTGCCCGCCGATGTCGAGCACGGTCGCGGTGCCAGGGTACATCACGTGCGCGCCCAGGCCGTGGCACAGGATCTCGCTGCGGATGTGCTCCTTGCTGAACGGCAACCGCGCGCGGCCGTAGCCGGTGCCCACCGTGTAGGTCTCTTCCATCTCGGTGTCGAGCACGCCCTTGATCGGCGCTTCCACCTGCGTGCGGCGCGCCGCCGTTTCGGGCAGCGCCACGAAGGTGCGCTCCAGCGCCGACAGCAGGTGGCGGCGCATCGAGTCGCCGTAGACGCGGTTCTCGACCTCGATGATCGAGCGGTCGAACAGGTTGAGCAGGAAGTCGTAGCGGATGCCCATGCTCTTGGCCACCGCCTCGCCCGCGGCCAGGTACTGGCTGCCCGCGATGTCGCGGAAGAAATCGCTCTTGCGCTTGGCGCCCGGAGCGAACAGGGCGCCGGCCTCGGCCTTGAGCTGCTTGAACACCACGCCCAGCGCCTCGCGGATCGCGGGGCCCATGTCGCCGAAGTTGGTCTTCTCCAGGTTTCGGTGGCAGGTGGCTTCCAGGTCGTCGAGCTGCTCGAGGTATTGCTCGGCGCGAAAGTCGCGTTCGAGCTGGCCGATGAAGCCGTCGAGCGCGCCGTTCAGGGCCTGGGTCTTCGTGAGTGCCTGGCGGAATAGTTGGAAGCGGCCTGAGAGCAGCGCCTCCTGCTTGGCCACCGCGGCGGCGGTGTCGTAGTTGGAGCGCGAGTTGGTGATGCCGCGGCCGAGGATGTTCTGGTTCTCGTCGATCACCACCGCCTTGGTGGTGGTGGAGCCGAGGTCGATGCCGATGAAGCAACGCATGGTCGGTGTCTCCCTGTGTTCAGTGCGCAGCGATCGGGATGATCGGTGCGCCGCCCGGGCCGGTGGGCAGTGCATGCCCGTACGTGCGCTTCTGCTTGACCATCTGGAAATAACTCTCCAGCCGGTTCTTCACGTTGGCGGCCGAGAAGTAGCGCGGATCCACCAGGTCGGTCTCGATGAAGGCCGCCGGCTTGCCGGTGCGCTTTTCCACCTCGCGCAGGATCAGCAGCTGCCCGGCCGAGAAGCTGTTGCAGCTCTTGATCGAGTTGATCAGCAGGCCGTCGGCCTGGTACTCGTCGATGTAGCGGCAGATCATGTCCACCCGCGACGGCAGGTTCAGGTTGGTGTAGCAACCGAGGCAATAGTCGGCCAGCGATTCCAGCGGATGGTCGGGGTCGTGGCGGAAGCCGAAGTCGTAGAGGCCGCCCACCTTGGCGTAGGTGGACGAGACCACCACCGCGCCTTCCTCGTAGAACATCTTCCAGAAGTCGCGGAAGCTGGTCCAGTTGGGCGGGCCCTCGACGACGAGCCGGTATTTCTCTTCGCCCATCTCGCCCTCGGGCGTGACCGGGCCCTTGCCCAGACGCACGCGCTCGTCGATCTCGCCGCGCAGCACGCGGTAGTACTCGGTGGCCTCCGGCGTGCCGCGGAAGGCGGTGAAGATCGGCCCGATGTAGTACACCGCGCCGAAGTAGCCGTCGATCGGGCTCGGCCGGTTCTTGGCGCTCTGCAGCACGCGCACCAGGTCTTCCTCGGCCTTCACCGATTCCTTCATGTACTGGCGCAGCCGGTCGATGTCGAACTTGACGCCCGAGATGCGCTCGAGCGTGGGGATCACCGTCTCCTTCAGCTGCTTGACCACGTATTCGCGCATGTTCGGCGCGATGTGGCCCTCGCCCTGGTAGGGCACGTGCAGCATCACCGTCTCGCAGCCGTACTTGTGGCGGATCAGCTCGAACCACTTCATGAAGGTGAAGCAGCCGGTGTAGCTGAGCAGCAGCACGTCGGGCCGCGGCAGCGGATCGCCGGTGGGGCCGACTTCGCCGCCCATCATCATGCCGAGGTCGGCCTTCACGTAGGTGCAGACGTCTTCGCTCTGGCCGTCGCGCTCGGCATCCATGATCATCTTGCCGCTCTTCTTGCGCATGCCGTTCTGCAGCGCATTGGTCTCCGGCAGGCTGCGCGCGAAGTCGAAGCACATCAACAGCTCGTTCAGGTTGCCCGGCACGAACGTGGCCGACACCTTGCGGTTCATCTGCCGCGCGGTGGCGAGCTCCATGTAGTTCTTGTTGATCAGCTCCTTCTGGAGCCACATCGCGTCTTCCTTCTGGACGTTCTGCGGCTTCTTGGTGCTGGTCGGCATCGAGATCGGTGTGTTCATGCAGCGCTCCAGAGCTTGATGGAATCGGCAAACGTGCCGGCCTGTTCGCGGATCGGGGCCATCTGCCCCGTGTTCTCGGCGTACTTGAAGGCGGTGTAAGGGATCTTCTGCTTGCCCAGCACGTCTTGCAGCATCGGCCGCTCCAGCAGCGCCGGGTCGCAGAACGAGGGCGCGGCGAACACCACGCCCTCGGCGCCGCGTGTCTTCACCTGCTTCATCAGGAACACGCCTTTCTCCTCGCGCGTGGCGTCGTACTTCGCGGCGGTCGAGGCACTGCGGTGCAGGAAGGCGCGGGAGAGCTCGCGCAGCGGGTCGCCGTTGGTCGGCACGTCGTCGAGCAGCCAGCGCGTGACGAGAATGAAGTCGTCGTCGACGATGTAGCAGCCCGACATCTCGATCGACTTGATCAGCGCCAGCGGCGGCTGCTCGCAGAACGAGCCGTTGATCACCACGCGCGCGTTGTCGCGCTTCGTGCGTGGCAGCTTGTCGGTCTCGGCCAGGTATTGCCGCACCAGCGCCGTGTGGTCTTCGGGCGGCAGCACCATGCCGGCGCGCAGCAGCAGGTAGACCTCCGAGGTCGGCGCCTGCCAGGGCTTGGCGGCACGGTAGGCATAGAGATCGCGGATCGCGGCGCGGTTGTCGTTGTAGACCGCGATGCTCGCGTTCAGCTCGGCATCGGTGATCGGCTTGCCGCGCAGCTTGCCGAGATCCTGCCGCAGGATGTCCATCTCCTGCATGTAGAAGCGGCCGCCG
>JAEUPI010000139.1 GCA_016790175.1 Burkholderiaceae bacterium
CGCCAGCCGGCCCCAGCGGAAGGCGCGCCGGTTGTCGTCGATCGCCACGCCGTTGAGCTCGATCGCGCGCATCAGCGCATCGTGCCCCACCGGCACCAGGCCACGCTGCCACGCCAGCCCGAGCAGGAACAGGTTGGCCGCAATCGAATGGCCGACCAGCACCGAGGCCAGGTGCGTGGCGTCGAGTTCGTCGATCGCCGCCACGCGCGAACGCAGCACCTGCAGCGTCGCTTCGCGCGGGAACCGCGTCTCGGGATGGCGCACGAACTCGCCGGTGATGGCCTGCGCGGTGTTGAGCACGGCGTGGGTGCGGTCGGCGCGCAGCCGCTGCAGCGCCTCGTCGGACGCCGCCACCAGCAGGTCGGCGCCGAGCAGCACGTCGGCGCGCACGATGCGCGGCGACGCCAGCGCGGCCGGCTCGCGCGCGAGGCGCACATGCGTGAGCACGGCGCCGCCCTTCTGCGCCATGCCGGTCTGGTCGAGCACGCTCACGGCGCGGCCCTCGAGGTGCGCCGCCATGCCAAGCAACGCACCGAGCGTGACGACGCCAGTGCCGCCGACGCCGGCGACCAGCATCGAGCAGTTGTCGGGGTCCACCCGAAGCTCGGGTTCGGGCAGCGCGGCCTCGGGTGGCGCCAGTCCGTGGCTGCCCGCGCGTTCGCGCCCCTCCACGACCACCAGCGCCGGGCAGCAGCCGGCGAGGCAGGACAGATCGTCGTTGCAGGTGAACGGATCGATCGCGCGCTTGGTGCCGAACTCGGTCTCGACCGGCACGATCGACAGGCAGTTGGACTGCAGGCTGCAGTCGCCGCAGCCTTCGCACAGGGCCTCGTGGATCACCACGTGCCGCCTCGCCCCGCTGGTCTGGCCGCGCTTGCGGCGGCGCCGCGCCTCGGTGGCGCAGACCTGGTCGTAGATCAGCACCGTCACGCCGGGCACCGCGCGCAGCTCGCGCTGCACCGCGTCGAGCGCCTCGCGTGGACGAAGCATGACACCTGGTGCGAAGCCGCCGCCGGACGAGTCCTTGGGGTCCTTGGGGTACTTGTGCACGTCGTCGGCCACGACCACGATGCGTGCCACGCCTTCGGCATGCACCTGCCGCGTGAGCTGCGGCACCGTGAGCGGGCCGTCGACCGGCTGGCCACCCGTCATGGCCACGGCGTCGTTGAACAGCAGCTTGTAGGTGATCGACACGCCCGCGGCCACCGCGGCGCGGATGGCCAGCAACCCCGAGTGGAAGTAGGTGCCGTCGCCCATGTTGGCGAACACATGGGCGATGCCGGCATGCTCGGCCATGCCGATCCAGGTGGCGCCCTCGCCGCCCATGTGGCTGATGGTGAGCGTGCGCCGCTCCATGCCCACCGCCATCAGGTGGCAGCCGACGCCGCCGAGCGCACACGACTCGTCGGGCACCACGGTGGAGCGGTTGTGCGGGCAGCCGGAGCAGAAATACGGCGTGCGCTGCAGCGGCGCATGCGCTGCAGCGTCACTCGCGACGGCACCTGCACCGGCACCTGCACCGGCACCCGCAGCGGCGATCGCCCGCGCGCGCTCGGGCCAGCCCCCGGCGGGGTCCAGCCGCGCCAGCCGCGACGCGATCGCGCGCGCCACCATCGGCGGCGTCATCTCGCCGACCGGCGGCAGCAGCCATTGGCCATGCGGCGCGGGCCATTCGCCGATCTCGTCGAACTTGCCGAGCACACGCGGGCGCACGTCGTCGCGCCAGTTGTAGAGCATCTCCTTTAACTGGTACTCGATGATCTGGCGCTTCTCTTCGACGACGACGATCTCCTCCAGCCCGGTGGCGAAGCGCCGCACGCCGGTCGCCTCGAGCGGCCAGGGCATGCCGACCTTGTAGACGCGCAACCCGAGTGCGGCGGCGCGCGCCGCGTCGATGCCCAGGTCGTCGAGAGCCTGGCGCAGGTCGAGCCAGGCCTTGCCGCAGGCAATCAGGCCCAGCCGCGGCACCGGGCTGTCGAGCACGATGCGGTCCAGCGCATTGGCCCGCGCATAGGCCACCGCGGCATAGACCTTGTAGGCCTGCATGCGGTGGTCCTGCGCGAGCTGCGGGTCGGGCCAGCGGATGTGCACGCCGTCGGCGGGCAGCTCGAAGTCCTCGGGCAGCCGCACCCGCACCCGCTGCGCGTCGATCTCGGCGCTGCCCGAGCACTCCACGATGTCGGCCGCGAGCTTCATCGCGACCCAGCAGCCGCACCAGCGCGACATGGCCCAGCCGTGCAACCCGAAGTCGAGGATCTCCTGCACGCCGGCGGGCGCCAGCACCGGCATGGCGCAGGCCGAAAAGATGTGCTCGCTCTGGTGGGCCACGGCCGACGAGCGCGCCGCGTGGTCGTCGCCGGCCACCACGAGCACGCCGCCGTGCGCCGAGGTGCCCGCGTAGTTGGCGTGCTTGAACACGTCGCCGCAGCGGTCGACGCCGGGGCCCTTGCCGTACCACATGGCATAGATGCCGTCGCGCTTGGGCTGCCCCGGCATGAGGTGCAGCTGCTGCGTGCCCCAGATGGCTGTGGCGGCGAGGTCTTCGTTGACCGCGGGCCGGAAACGCACGTCGTGCGCAGCGAGAAAGGCCTCGGCCGCATGCAGCGCGGTGTCGAGGCCGCCGATCGGCGAGCCGCGATAACCCGAGACGAAGCCCGCTGTGTTCAGGCCCGCCGCGCGGTCGCGCAGGTGCTGCAGCATCGGCAGCCGCGTCAGCGCCTGTACACCGGTGAGGAACACGCGGCCGTGTTCGAGGCGGTACTTGTCGTCGAGCGTGGTGTCGGCGAGATTCATGCCGGGTCCGATCTCGGCTCGCTGTTCAACCCGTCTTGCCGAAATCCGGCGTGCGACGTTCGACGAACGCGACTATGCCTTCGCGCGCCGCGGCGGTGCAGGCGGAGTCGCCGAAGCGGCGATAACCGACCTCCAGCGCCTCGGCCAGCGTGGGCGCCGCCGCGGCCTCCTGCACCGCGCGGCCGATCAGCGCGATCATCTCGCCGCTCAAGGTCTTGCCGTCGACCGACCGCGCCGGGCCGGCCGGCCAGGCCGGCACCGCGATGCGGCCATCGGGGATCGGCCGCATGCGGCCGGTCAGCGCATGCACTCGCGCGACCGCCTTCGCGATCAAGGCATCGAAGCTCTCGGCCAGCGCGTCGACGATGCCCAGCTCGTGCGCCTGCGTGGCCGTGACTCGTTCGGCGCGCGCGAGCATGGCGTGGAACAGCTCCGCGGCCTTGGGCCAGCGGCGATACGGCACCACCATCGCGCCCAACGCCGGCAGGATGCCGAGCGTGATCTCGGGCAGCTGCATCGTCGCGTGCTTCTGCGCCACCAGCGCGTGGCAGCGCATCGCCAGCTCGAAGCCGCCACCGAGCGTGAGGCCGTTCAGCGCGGCCACCACCGGCTTGGTGGCCCGGTCCAGGTGCACCAGCAGCCTCGCGCAGTCGCGCGCGTACTGCGCGGCGCCGTCGGCGTCGCCGAGCACCGTCGGGAAGCGCCCGATGTCGCCGCCGGCGCAGAACGCCTTGGTGCCGTAGCCGACGATCACGAAGCCGGCCACCGACGCGTCGTTCTCGTGCCGGCGCATCACGCCGAGGATCTCGTCGGTCATCTCGTCGTGCAGCGCGTTTAGCGCCTCGGGCCGGCGCAGCGTGATGACCTTGACGCGGTCGATGTCGTCGACCAGCACATGCCGCTGTGCCGCCGGGTAGGCGTTCCACGCACGCCGCGGCGCCGGCATGCCCGGCCGCTCGCGCACGAAGCGTTCGGCCAGCCGCGTGCACTCGGCATCGCCGAGGCTCTTCATCAGATCGAGCGGGCCGCGCTTGAAGCCCAGCGCGATGCAGCTGCCGAGATCCAGGTCGGCCGGCTCGCCGATGCCGCGGTCGAGGATGTCGACCGTCTGCGACAGCAGCACGCCGCGCAGACGGTCGCGGATCTGCGCGCGGCGCTCGCTCGCCACCTCGACCGGCTTGCCGGGCGCCGCGGTGTGCCAGCGTTCGACCGAGCGGAACACCGGCGCCGGGCGGTAGTGTTCGCCCTCCTCGTCGGCCTGCAGCGTGTTGGTCTCGATGATGATGGGGTTGCCGTGCGCGAGGTTCAGCACGAAGAACGGGCCCGCATGCACGAATTCGCCGGCCACGGTGTCGATCTCGGCCGCCGTGGCGCCGGTGTCGAGCAACTTCGCTGCCTCGTTGCACCAGTTGTCGAACACGCGGTCGAGCATGAAGCACGGCGCGTCGGTGGTCACCATCGGCAGCTTGCCGGTGGCGCAAAAGAAGTGCCGCAGCCAGACCACCAGCGCCGGGTCGACGCGTGGCCAATCGATCACCTCGACCGCCGGGTTGCGCCACGCCGGTGCAAATAAATGCGTCACCGTGGCGCGCTCGGGATGTTGCAGTTCGGCGAACATGCGCGCCGCCGGCAGCGAACTGGTGTTCGAGGTGATCACCGCCGTCGGCGCGACGCGCGCCTCGACGTCGGCGAAGATGCGCCGCTTCAGCGCCAGGTCTTCGGTGGCCGCTTCCATCACCCAGTCGCAGCTGGCCAGCGCCGCGTAGTCGGTGCTGCCCGACACGCCTTCGAGCGCGGCTGCGGCGGCGGCCGGCTTCATCTTGCCCCGGGCCACGGCCTTGTCGGCGTATTCGCGCAGCCGCGCCAGCGCGGCATCGATCGCACCCTGGCGGATGTCGATCAGCGTCAACTTGAGCCCCGGCACCGCGGTCTTCAGGTAGTAGCCGATGTCGGGGCCGATCGTGCCGGCGCCGATGATGCCCACGTGGCGCGGCTGCGCGCGCGAGGTGCTCTGCAGCAGCGGGTTGGCCGTTCGGGTGGATGTCATCGGATGCTCCGGTGGGTCGTCGTGTCAGGGTTCAGTCGCCGCAACGCGTTCTTGTCGGTCTTGCTGGCGAAGGTCTTGGGCAGCGCGTCGTGGAACACCACGCGCGAAGGCACCTTGTAGCGGGCCAGGTGGGCCCGGCAATGGTCGAGCAGCGTCTGCTCGTCGGCGCGCGAACGCGCGCGCAGCACCACGTGCGCCAACGGCGTTTCGCCACGAAAGTCGTCGGCCGTGCCGACCACGGCGACGTCGGCCACGTCGGCATGCGCGAACAGCAGTTCCTCGATCTCGCGCGGGTAGACGTTGTAGCCGCCGACGATCAGCATCTCCTTCTTGCGGTCGCGGATGTGCAGGTAGCCGTCGCGGTCGAGCTCGCCGATGTCGCCGGTGTAGAGCCAGCCGTCGCGCAACGCGGCGGCCGTCTCCTCGGGCCGGTTGCGGTAGCCGCGCATCAGCTGCGGCCCGCGGGCGCGGATCTCGCCGCGCTCACCGGGCCCGAGCCGGCGCGTGCCGTCCTCGACATCGACGATCTGGATCTCGGTGTCAGGCACGGCGATGCCCACCGAGCCCGGCTTGACGGGCCCGCCGACCGGGTTGAACGACAGCACCGGCCCGGCCTCGGTGAGGCCGTAGCCCTCGTGCACCGGCGCCCCGACACCGGCGGCCCAGCGCGCCAGCGTGGCTTCGGCCAGCGCCGACGCCCCCGAGTAGCAGGTGTGCACGCTCGACCAGTCGGTGGCGCCGAAGCGCGGATGGCCGAGCAGGCCGACGAACACCGTCGGGCTGCCCGGGAACACGCCGATGCGTTCGCGCTCGACGGTGGCCAGCACCTCGTCGGGCTGGTACCGAGGCAGGATGACCAGCGTGCTCGCGCTGTTGATCGACAGGAACATCCCCATCGCCATGCCGTAGGCGTGCGACAGCGGCATCATGCAGATCACGCGGTCGCCGCGGCGAGTGGGCAGCAGCGCCTCGCGCTGCGCGACGTTGACCGCGATGGCGCGGTGGGTGAGGTCGACGCCCTTGGCGCGGCCGGTGGTGCCGCCGGTGTACTGCAGCAGCGCCAGCGAATCGGGCGCGGGCAGCGGCGGCAGCGCCACCGCGTCGCCGCCGCGCAGGGCGTCGAGCCGACGCGCCCCCGCGCCGACGACGACCACCTGCGCGATGCCGAGTTCGCGCGCCAGCGGCACGGCGGCCGGCGCCGACGATTCGTCGACGACCAGCACCGCGGGCGCCGCGTCGGCGAGGATCGGTGCCAGCTCGTGTGCCGTGTACAGCGGGTTCAGCGGCACGTGCTGCGCGCCGGCAGCCAACGCAGCGAACGCGGCGATGCAGGCGTCGGTGGAGTTGCCGAGCAGCGTCGCGATGCGGCCGCCCGCCGCGCCGAGCGCGCGCCACTCGCCGGCCAGCGCGGCCACGCAGGCCACGAACTCGCGATAACTCAGGCGCCGCTCGCCGCAGACCAGCGCCTCGGTGGCGGGTGCCGATGCGGCCGCGTCGGCCAGCATGTGCACCACGGTGGGCCAGGTTGGCGGCAGCGATCGCGTCGTCATGTCCGCCCCGCATCGGCTCTGCAGCCTGCCCGCACCTCAGGCCGCGATGCCGGCGTCGAACAACGCCGCCACGTCGGCATCGGCCAGGCCGGCCTCGCGCAGCACGCTGCGCGTGTGCTGGCCGTAGCGGGGGGCGAACGGCAGCTCGGCCGGCGCGCTGGCGTCGTCGCCGAGGTCGACAGCACTCGGCTGCATACGCACGCTGCGGCCGTCGGGCAAGGTCGTGCGCGTCAGCTTCTCGCGCAACTGCGGCAGCTCGCGCACCTGGCGGATGTCGAGAATGCGCGTGGCGGGTATCGTGGCCTGGCCCAGGTCGGCCAGGATCTCGTCGGCGGTGTGCCGCGCCGTCACCGCGGCCATGTCGCGGTGGATCGCCTCGCGTTCGGCATGGCGGCCCTCGTTGGTCCTGCGCACCTCGTTGCCGACCGTTGCGAACTTCGGGATCGCGGTCAGCCGTCGCCATTGCACGTCGCTGCCGATCGCCAGATAGACGAAACCGTCGCGCACCGGGTAGACGTTGGTCGGGATGAACTTGCGGTGCTCGTTGCCGGCGCGCGTGATCTCGTCGGGCCGGCAATGAAAGTCCACCAGCGGCAGCACCGTGATCAGCCACGACGCCGCGGCCTGCAGCATCGACACGTGGATCTCGCGGCCGAGGCCGGTGTCGGTGCGGTCGAGCAGTGCGAGCATCACGTTGGCATAGAGCTCGTCGCCGGCCTTGAGGTCGATCACCGGTATGCCGGTCAGCGTGGGCGGGCCGTCGCGCGGGCCGGTCACCTCCATGAAGCCCGACATCGCCTGGATCACCGGGTCGTAGCCGGGCGCTTTCGGGTACCGCGGGCCCTGCGCCGAGATGCCGGCCCACACGAGGCGCGGAAACCGCTCGCGCAGCAGCGACGGCGCGATGCCGAGCGACTCGTAGCGCGATGGCACGGTGTTGCAGCAGAAGACGTCGACGTCGAGCTCATCGATCAGCCGCTGCAGCACCTGCTGGCCGCGCGGATCCTTCAGGTTCAGCGCGATCGCTTCCTTGCCGACGTTGGGCGCGACGAAGTAGCTGCGGCGATCGTCGCCGCTGTCATCGTTGGTCAGACGCGAGCCGATGTAGCGGTTGGGGTCGCCGGGCAGGCCTTCGCCGGTGGGCGTGGATTCGATGCGGATCACGCGCCAGCCGAGTTGCGCGAAGCGCAGCGTGGCGTAGGGGAGCGAAAGGGCTTGCTCCATCGAGAGGACGGTGCGACGACGGGTCATCCGGCTTGCACCTCGACCTTTGGCACCGGCGCGGTTGCGGGCAATGCCCCGCGCAGCGCCCGATACACCCGCTCCGGCGTGAACGGCAGGCTGGTGATCCGCACGCCGGTCGCGTTCTCGATCGCGTTCGCCGTCGCCGCCGCGATGCAGATCGCCGGCGCCTCGCCGACACCCTTGGCGCCTTGCGGACCCTCGCCGTCCATCGTCTCGACGAACGAGATGTCCATCTCGGGAATCTCGGGCGCGGTCACGAGCTTGTAGTCGCGGAAGTTCGGGTTGCGCACCACGCCGCCGTCGACGATCAGATTCTCGGTCAGCGCGTAGCCCTGGCCCATCACGATCCCGCCTTCGATCTGGCCCTCGATGCCCAGGCGATTGAGCACGCGGCCCACGTCGTGCGCGCCGGTGACCTTGAGCATGTGCACCACGCCGGTGGCGGTGTCGACCTCGACTTCGACCACCTGCGTCGCCCAGGCATAGGCGGCCGACACGTCGCCCTTGAAGCCCTTGTCCTGGTGCACGCTCGGCGGCTCGTAGTAGAAGGTGGTCATCACCAGCTCGGCGTGTTCGCTGAAATGCAGGCTGCGCAGGAAGCGCGGCAGATCGGTCAGCTTCTCGAGCGTGGTCCTGCGCACGATGTGGCCGCCCTTGAGGTCGAGGTCGTCCGGCGTGCACTCGAAGCGCGGCGCCGCGGCGGCGAAGATCTTGTCCTTCGCCTTCTTCGCCGCGCCGATCGCCGAGTTGCCGGCGATGAAGGTGGTGCGGCTGGCGTGCACGCCCACGTCCCACGGCGTGATGTCGGTGTCGTTGTTGACCACGGTGACCGCGCTGATCGGCAACCCGAGCTCCTCGCACACGAGTTGCGCGAGCACCGTTTCCGAGCCCTGGCCGATCTCGCTGGCGCCGGTGATCAGCGTCACGTGGCCGAAGTCGTCGAGCTTGAGGATCGTGCCGCAGCCGTCGGACGGATAGATCTTGGCGCCGCCGCCGACGTGCAGCATCGAGGCGATGCCGATGCCCTTCTTGATCGCACCTGGCGCCTTGCGCAATGCCGCGTACTCGCGACGCTTGCGTCGATAGTCGCTGCGCTCCGCCGCGATCTTCAGGCAGTCCTGGAAGCCGCAGCTCTTGAACACCATGCCCTGGCCGGTCACCTCGCCGGGCGCCTGCGCGTTCTTCAACCGGAAGGCCAGCGGGTCCATGCCGATCGCATCGGCGAGTCTGTCCATCTGCGCTTCGACGGCAAACGTGGCCTGCAGGTTGCCGTAGCCGCGGAACGACCCGGCATACGGATTGTTCGTGTACACCGCCAGCGTGTGGTAGTCGCAATGCGGCACGCGGTACAGCGACGAGAAGGTCTGCATCATCACGAACGGTGTCGTCGCACCCCACGAGGTGTAGGCGCCGTTGTCGTGCAGCGTGTGCACGCTGCGGAAGGTCAGCGTGCCGTCGTTGCGGCAGCCTGAGCGCAACGTGAGCCGCACCGGCTGGCGCGTCGGCGACGCGAGGAACTCCTCCTCGCGCGTGTAGACCAGCTTCACCGGCCGGCCGGTGGCCCGCGCGAGGAAGACGCAGATCACCTCGAACGGATAGATGTCGAGCTTGGAGCCGAAGCCGCCGCCGATGGGCGGCTGGACGATGCGGATGCGCCCCGGGTCCATGCCGAGGATCTCGGCGAACTCGCGCTTGTGCAGGAACGGTACCTGCGTGTTCGAGTACAGCAGCAGATTGCCCTTGGCGTCGAACTCGGCGATCACGCCCGAGACGCCCATGCAGCAGTGCGTCACGTAGTGCAGCGAGAAGGTGTCCTCGACGACGACGTCGGACTCGGCCTCGCCCTGGGCCAGGTTGCCGTGTGCATAGTCGAAGCGCATCGCCACGTTGTCGGCCTTGCCGGCCAGGCCGACCGATGCGCCGGCCTTCGCGCCCGCGATCGGCGGGTGGATCAGCGGTGCGTCGGCGGCCAGCGCCGAGGCGGCATCGGCCACCACAGGCAGATCTTCGTAGTCGACTTCGATCAGCTTCAGCGCCTCGTGCGCCAGCTCGGCCGATTCGGCGGCCACGGCTGCGATCTCGTCGCGCGTGGAGCGCACGCGGTCGCTCTTCAGCGGCAGGTGGTCCTTGGCCACACCGATGGGCCGCTGGTCGGGCACGTCGGCAGCGGTGATCACCGCGTGCACGCCGGGCAGCATCTTCGCTTTCGAGGTGTCGATGCGCACGATCCGCGCGTGTACACGAGTCGAGCGCAGGATCGCGGCGTGCAGCTGCCCGGGAAGGCTGATGTCGTGCACGTAGCGCGTCTTGCCGCTCGCCTTTTCGGGCGCGTCCAGTTTCGTGATGCGCTGGCCGATCAGGCTTCCGTTCATGTGCACCCCCCGTCCGATGAATACATCGGCCGGCCCCCCGTGGGGGCGCGGCCCGGCTTGGGAGCGGCCCGGCGCTCGGGCCGCCACCGCTTCGCTGTGGCAACGAGCCTCATCGCACACCTTCCTTGGCGAGCACTTCACCCGCCTCGACGATCGCCTCAACGATCTTCTGGTAGCCGGTGCAGCGGCACAGGTTGCCTTCGATCGCAGACTTGGCCGCGGCCGCGTCGGGCCGCGGCTGGCGGGCCAGCAGCTGCGTGGCCTGCACCATCATGCCGGGCGTGCAGAAGCCGCACTGCACCGCGCCATGGCGCACGAAGGCCTCGCGCAGCAGCTGCGCGCGGCGATCGGCACCGAGGCCCTCGATGGTGATCACGCTGCGGCCGTCGAGGTCGACGGCAAACATCAGGCACGCGTTCACCGACTGTCCGTCGACGAGGATGCTGCACGCCCCACATTCGCCCTCGCCGCAGCCGTACTTGGTGCCGGTGAGGCCGATGCCGTCGCGAAGCAGGGCGAGCGCGCTGGTATCGGGCCCGACGGTGGCGCTTTGGCGCACGCCATTGAGTGTGAAGCCGATCTCAACTCTGAGCGACATCGTTCAGCATCCTCTCGGTCATGTTGCGCAACAGCTCGCGGCGATACCAGGCGCTCGCGCGCACGTCGTCGATCGGCTTCGCACCGGCAGCGGCCGCCTGTGCAGCAGCGCCGATCGTGTCGGCGTCGAGGCGCGCGCTCTCGAGCGCCGCCTCGGCCTCGCGCGCACGCAGCGGCGTCGGGCCCACGGCGCCGAGCGCGAGCCGCACGTCGCGCAGCACGTCACCGCCAACGCGCCGCGCGGCGAGCGCGATCGAGATCGACGAGATGTCCAGCGCCTGCCGCGTGCCGCCCTTGTAGAAGCGCACCACCTGACCGGCCTGCGCGACCGGCAGCCGCACCGCGGTCAGCAGCTCGTGCGCCGTGCGCTGCGTGCGCCCGGGAGCGATCACGAAGTCGGCCATCGGCACCCGGCGCGTCAACACGCCGCCGTCATCGGCCAGGCGTGCGAGCTCGATCTCGGCATCGAGCGCGAGCAGCGGCGTCAGCAGGTCGCCCGCGGGCGACGCGTTGCAGACATTGCCGCCGATCGTGGCCGCGTTGCGGATCTGGTCGCTCGCGAACTTCTCGGCCGCGCGTACCAACAGCGGCGCATGTTGGTGCACCAAGGGGTCGCCGAGCAGCCGCGTCACCGCGACCAGCGCGCCGATGACCAGCTCGCCGCCCTCGACATGCACGCCGCCGAGATTCTCGATGCGGCGGATATTCAGCAGCATGCGCGCCGGCTTGACCTTGCCGGCCAGGCTTTGCGGCATCAGGTCGGTGCCGCCGGCCAGCACCGTCACACCGCCCGGCTGGGCCAGCGCGGCGAGCGCCTGTTGCAGGCGCGTGGGCGCCAGGTATCGCTGCACCTCGTTCAACACCGTCATCTCAGAACCTCACGGGCTCGCGGTAGCGGCCATACACCTGGACCAGCTCGTGCGTCAGCTCGCCGACGCTGGCATAGGCCTTGACGCCCTGCACCAGCGCCGGCATCACGTTGCGCCCGGCCTGCGCGTCGGCGCGCAGGCGTGCCAGAGCGGCGGTCACCTGGGCGCTGTCGCGCTCGCCCCGCAACCGGTGCAGCGCGTCGACGCGGCGCTGCGCATCGGCCTCGTCGTACGGATGGAAGGCCACCGCATGCTCGTCTTCCTGTTCGTTGCGATAGCAGTTGACGCCGACCTTGCGGAAGGCACCGCTCTCGATCGCACGTTGCATGCGGTAGGCCTGCGCCGACACACGCGACTGGATCGCGCCCTCGGACACCAGCTTGACGATGCCGCCCTCGGCATCCACGTCGGCCATGATCTGCTCCATCTGCGCGCGCATCTGGTTGGTCAGCGTCTCGATGTAGTACGAGCCGCCCAGCGGGTCGACCGTCTCGGTCAGGCCCATCTCCTCGATCAGCAGCTGCATGGTGCGCAGCGAGATGCGCGCCGAGTATTCGGTCGGGATCGTGTAGGCCTCGTCGTACGAGCACAGCGCCATGGTCTGCGCGCCGGAGAGGGCCGAGATCAGCGCGTAGTACGCACCGCGCACGATGTTGACCTCGGGCTGCTCGAACGTGAGCCCGCCGCCGCCGCCGCCGGCGATCATGCGCAGCCACATCGATCCCGGCTCCTTGGCGCCGTATTGCTCGCTCATGATCCGCGCCCACAGGCTGCGGCCGGCGCGGAACTTGGCCACCTGCTCGAACAGGTTGCCGAAGATGTTGAAGTTGTACGACAGGCGCCCGGCGAACTCGTCGATCGGCAGCCCGCGCGCGATCACCTCGTCGGCATAGGCCTTGGCGATGCAGAAGGCGTAGGCCATCTCCTGTGCCGGCGTCGCGCCCGACTCGCGGATGTGGTAGCCGCACACCGACACCGGGCTGTACTTGGGTGCGTGCGCGGCGCAGTACTCGATCGTGTCGCCGACCAGCTTGATCGACGGCTGCACCGGGAAGATCCAGGTGCCGCGGCCGATGAACTCCTTGAGGATGTCGTTCTGCGCCGTGCCGCGCAGACGCTTCAGGTCGTAGCCGCGCTTCTCGGCCATCGCCAGGTACATCGCGATCAGGATCGCGGCCGCGCCGTTGATCGTCAGCGACACGGTGATGCGGTCGAGGTCGATGCCGTCGAACGCGACTTCGAAGTCGCGCAAGGTGTCCACCGCCATGCCGACGCGGCCGACCTCGCCGTCGGCCAGCGGATCGTCGGAATCGAGCCCGCACTGCGTGGGCAGGTCGAACGCCACGTTGAGCCCGGTCTGGCCGTTGGCGATCAGGTACTTGAAGCGGCGGTTGGTCTCTTCCGGGTTGCCGAAGCCGGCGTACTGACGCATCGTCCAGGGCTGCTTGCGATACATCAGCGGGTGGATGCCGCGCGTGAACGGGAACTGCCCAGGCTCGCCGAGCATCGTCAACCCGCCGCTCGCCTCGACGTCGGCCGCGGTGTACAGCGGCTTGATCTCGATGCCGGATTCGTTGGTGATCGGTTTCAGCAGATCACCCTTTGCACGGTCGTTCATTTCACCTTCTCCCTCACGAACGCCGTGATGTCGTCGAGCTTCGAGCCGGTCGGGAAGACACCCGCGAAGCCCAGGCTGCGCAGTTCGGCATGGTCGGCGGCCGGCAGGTTGCCGCCGATCATCCACAGCTTGTCGGCCAGCCCCGCGGCCTCGAGCAGCGGCTTGAGCTTGCGGCAGAACGGCAGGTGCGAGCCGGCCAGGCTCGACAGCGCGACCACGTCGACGTCTTCGTCGCGCGCGATGTGTGCCACCTGCTCGGGCGTCTGGCGCAGGCCGGTGTAGATCACCTCGAAGCCGGCGTCCATCAGCGCCCGCACGACGATCTTGGCGCCCTGGTCGTGCCCGTCGAGGCCGGGCTTGGCCAGCAGCACGCGGATGGGCCTGGCAACGGCGGAGCCGCTCACTGCGACAACTCCTTGGCGATGATGAGTTTGAGAATCTCGCTCGTGCCGCCGCCGATCAGCGTGAAGCGCACGTCGCGCAGGTAGCGCTGCACCGGGTACTCCATCGCGTAGCCATAGCTGGCGAAGATGCGCGCGGCCTGGTCGCACACCGAGGCCGCGGTTTCGGTGGCGTGCAGCTTGGCCATTGCCGCCTGCATGTGGTGCTGCTTGCCGGCGGCATGCAGCCAGGCGGCGTAGCGCACCAGGTGCACGGCCGACTCCAGTGCCGTCGCCATCTCGGCCAGCTTGAGCTGGATGGCCTGGAAGCGGTTGATCGGCTTGCCGAACTGCGTGCGTTCGCCGGCGTACTGGCGCGCCGCGTCGAGCGCCGCGCGCGCCACGCCGATCGCCATGGCGCCGGTGATGATGCGGATCTCGGCCAGCAGCTTGCGCAGGTGTTGCTCGCCGTCGCCCTCCTCCTTCGACAGGCGGTGCGAGTCGGGAACGAAACAGCCGTCGAAGGCGAGCTGCGAGGTCGGCAGCGCCCACACGCCCATCTTGTGGATCTCGCGGCCGACGACCACGCCCTTGAAGCTGCGCTCGACGAGAAAGATGGTGAGCTTCCGAGTCGATGTGGCTCTGCCACTCGACTCGACCCCCTTGGGGGGCGGCGGCGGCGAAGCCGCTGCCTGGGGGCCCGTTTCATCGCCGGCCCTGGCGAACACGGTGAAGAAGTCGGCCACCGGCGCCGAGGTGACCCAGGTCTTCTGGCCGTCGAGCACATAGCCGCCATCGACCTTGCGCGCGGTGGTGGCGATGCCGTCGAGGTCCGAGCCGGCGTTCGGTTCGGTCATGCAGACCGCGCCGATCTTCTCGCCCTTCAGCGCGGGCTTCAGCAGGCGCTCCACGATGTCGGCGTTGCCCAGCAGCTGCAGGAACTTGGTGCCCATCAGCGACTGCATCGCCGCAGCGCCGGCGAGCGACATCGAGCCGCGCGCGATCTCCTCGAGCGCAAACGCGAATTCGGGCAACGCGAGGCCCGAGCCACCGACACGCTCGGGGTAGCGCAAGCCGAAGAAGCCAAGCCCGCCCAGTTGCGTGAACAGCTCGCGCGGGAAGGCCCTCGCCTCGTCGATCGCCGCCGCCTGCGGCACGACGCGCTCGTCGACGAAGCGCGCGAACGCATCGCGGATCGCGCGCTGGTCGTCGGTGAGGTCGAAGTTCATCTCACTCCCTCTCCCGCTTGCGGGAGAGGGGACGGGGTGAGGGGACAGGGTGAGAGGGAAATGCGAGGCGCGTTCATGGCAGTTCGGCCTCCGTCATCCCGTAGTCGCGCATCGCCGCCTCGCGCGAGATCACGCCGTTGCGCACCTCCTCGGCCACGAGCGCACGGTCGCGCTGCTTCGCGTCGCCCCAACCCCCGCCCCCGTTGGCCACCTGGTGATAGACCGTGCCCTTCGGCACGCCGGTGATCAGGTCCTTGTTCTTCGGCACCACTTCCTGGCCATCGGGATACGTGAGGCGAATGAAGTTCAACCCTGCGCCCTGGCCGCCCGCAAGGCCGAACGCGCCTTCGAAGTCGCCATCGCCGAAGGTCACGAGCTGCGTGTCGTCGGAGCCGATCTCGAACATGGTTTCCACGCCAAGGCCGCCGCGCCACTGGCCTGCGCCGGCCGAGTCGGTGAGCAGTTCGTGCTTGATCAACCGATGCGGCGTCTGCTGCTCGAACATCTCGTAGTCCTGGTCGAGCACGCCGCCGGAGGCGTCGATCATGCCGATGTGGTCGTAGCCGTCGCAGCCCTGCAGCGCGCCCGAGCCACCCTTCAGGCCCATGAAGCCGATGTCGACGTAGGTTTCGTTCTTCCCCGGGTCGGTGCCGGTGGTCAGCGAACACAGCAGGTTGTTCCAGCCGGCGGTCACGCGGTCCGGCATCACCGGGCTCAGCGCGCGCTGGATCGCGTCGGCATTCGGCGGGCACAGGTGGTTGCCGAACGTGGTCGCCTTCGGATACGCGGCGTTGAGGATCGTGCCCTCCGGGATCACGATCTGGATCGGCTCGACCATCCCCTCGTTGTGCGGGATGTCGGGGTTGACCATCTGCAGCAACGTCAGGATCGTCGCCGACGCGCTCGACGTGAAGGTGCCGTTGACGAAGCCGTTGGTCTGCGCGTCGGTGCGTGAGTAGTCGAAGCGGATCGACTTGTCCTTCACCTCGACGTCGACGCGGATCGTGTACTTGCTGCCGACGTTGCGGCCGTCGTAGTACACGTAGCCTTCGCCGGAATACCTGCCCTTGGGGATCTTCGCGATCTCGGCTTCCATCATCCGCCGCGTCGCGTCGAACAGGGCCTGCTTGTGCACCTCGAAGCTGGCGAGGCCGTACTTGGCCGTAAGCTCCAGCAAACGCCGCTCGCCGACCGTGCAGGCGCCCATTTCGGCCTTCATGTCGTGCTGCACGATGTCGAGGCGGATGTTGGCGAAGATCAGGTTCCACACGTCCTGGCGCAGCTTGCCGCGCTCGACCACCTTGACGGCCGGGATGCGCAGCGCCTCCTGCCAGACCTCGACCGCATTGGGGTTGTAGCCGCCGCGCACGTTGCCGCCGATGTCGGCCTGGTGGCCCTTGACCGCCGTCCACGCCACCAGCGTGTCGCCCAGGAACACCGGCTTGAACACCGCGACGTCGTTGTTCTGGTTGCCGAGGGAGAACACGTCGTTGTGGAAGAACACGTCGCCGGGGTGGATGTCGTCGCCGAAGGTCTTGCGGATGTGCTTGCACACCGGCGCCAGCGAGAACGCCAGGATCGGCAGGTTCTCGGTCTGCTCGAGCATGCGGCCGTCGGCGTCGTACAGGCCGGTCACGTAGTCCTTGGCCTCGCAGAGGATCGGGCTTCTCGTCGTGCGCTCCATCGAGATGCTCATCTCGTCGGTGATCGCCTTGAAGGCACGCGCGTACACCGACAGCAGGATCGGGTCGATCTTCATGCCGTTCATGCCAGCGCCTCCTCCGTCTGCTCGGCGTGCTGCAGCAACTCCTCGCGCCCCTTGGCGTACAGCACGAACGAGCCGAGCGGGTCGACCGTGCAGTCGTACGAATCGCTGACGAAGATGGCCGTCGTGCGTTGCTCGATCAGCGCCGGTCCGGCGATGCGGTGGCCGCAGCGCATGCGGTGCCCGTCGACCACCGGCACCGGCGCGAACGTGTCGCGTTCGGGGATGTACACGCTGCGCCGGCCCTTCAGCGCCGCGGCGGCGTCAGCCGATCCGCGGGCCTCGCGCCGCACCACCGGCCGCTCGGTGGCGCCGATGACCTGCAGTCGCACATTGATGATCTCCACCGCGCTGCCTTCGGCCTCCAGCGTGTAGCCGTACAGGCGCTGGTGCTCGTCGTGGAAGGCGCGCGCCACGAGTGCCGCGTCGCGGCGATCGATCGCGGCCAGCGGCACCGACACCGAGACCTCGTGGTACTGCTTCAGGTAACGGCAGTCCAGCCGCAGCTCCACCCGCTGCGCCGCCGCGTCGACACGCTCGCTGGCGAGCAGCGCTGTGCCCTCGGCGTGCATCTGGCCCACCAGCGCCGCCAGTCGCGACCAGTTCAGGCCGTCGAGCCGTGCGACGAAAGTGCGCACGAAGTCGTGCTTCAGCTCGCCCATCAGCATGCCGAATGCGCACAGCACCGAGGCCTCGCGCGGCACGATCTGCAGCGGCACCTCGAGCTCGTGGCAGATCAGGCAGCCGTGGATCGGCCCGGCGCCTCCGCCCGGAATCAGCGGGAACTCGCGCGGGTCGAAGCCGCGCTTGATCGTCACTTCGCGCACGCCCTGCGCCATGTTGTGGCAGGCCACGCGGTACATGCCGGCGGCGGCCTGCTCCACCGTGAGCCCCATCGGCCGCGCGATGTGCTGCTCGATGGCACGGCGCGCCGCGTCCACATCGAGCGCCATGCGGCCGCCCGCGAAATAGTCCGGGTCGAGGTAGCCGAGCACGACGTTGGCGTCGGTGGTCGTCGGCAGCGTGCCGCCGCGGCCGTAGCAGGCCGGGCCGGGGTCGGCGCCAGCGCTCTGCGGGCCCATGCGCAGCAGCCCACCTTCGTCGAGCCAGCCGATCGAGCCGCCGCCGGCGCCGATGGTGTGGATGTCGAGCATCGGCAGCGCGATGCGGTGGCGCGCGATCTGGCCGTCGTTCTCGAGCATCGGCGCGCCAACGGCCACCGAAGCCTCGAAGCTCGTTCCGCCCATGTCGGTGGTGATGCAGCGGTCGGTGCCGAGTGCCTGGGCGTAGAACAGCCCCGCGCCAGGGCCGCCGGCCGGGCCCGACAGCAGCGTCAGCGCTGCCTTGTCGCGCGCCGCCTGCGGTGTGACCACGCCGCCGTTGGACTGCATGATCAGCAGCAGTCCGCCGAAACCTGCGTCAGCCAGCCGGTCGACCAGCTGGTCGAGGTAGTGGCCGAGCTTGGGGCCGACGTAGGCGTTGAGCGCCGTGGTGCTGAGACGGTCGTAGAAGCGGATCGACGGCAGCACCTCGGTCGACACCGACAGGTAGGCCTGCGGCCAGGCCTCGCGCACCACCGCCGCGGCCGCCTCCTCGTGCGCCGGGTTGGCGAACGAGTTCATGAAACAGATGGCCACGGCCTGCACGCCCTGCGCCTTCCACGTGCCGACCGCCGCGCGCACGGCGGCCAGGTCCAGCGGCTGCAGTTCGACCCCGTCGCGGTCGATGCGCCCGCGCACGCCGATGCGTCGCGCCCGCGGCACCAGCGGCGGCACATTGGTGTAGCGGTTGTTGTACTGCTCCTCGCGGATGCCGCGGCGCATCTCGAGCGCGTCGCGCACACCCTCGGTGGTGAGCAGCGCGCAAACGGCGCCGGTGGAGGTGAGCGTCGCGTTGGTCGTTACCGTGGTGCCGTGCACGATGGTGTCGATCGAGCGTGCGAAATCGCGCAGCGACAGTGGCGGTACAAGCGTCGCGGCGATCTGCTCCAGGCCGTCGACGACGGCGATCGACGGATCGGCAGGCGTCGACAGCGTCTTGTGGATCAGAGGCGGCTCGCCCGCGCGGGCGACGACGAAATCGGTGAACGTGCCGCCGACGTCGATGCCGACCTTGAACGTTGTCATCCTTGTCCTCCCCGCGCCGCCACGAGCTTGCGCACGTCGTCCTTCAACACCTTGCCGAGCGCGTTGCGCGGCAGCGCGTCGACGACGAGCAGATCCTTCGGATGCTTGAAACGCGCGAGCCGGCCCTGGAACAGGCCGAACACGTGCGCGGGCTCGATCGCCGCGCCGGACTTCGGCGCGACCACCGCGACGACCACCTCGCCCCAGCGCTCGTCGGGCCGGCCGACGACCGCCGCCTCGGCGATCTCGGCGCAGTCGAGCAGCACGGCCTCCACCTCGGCCGGGCTCACGTTTTCGCCGCCGGAGATGATCATGTCCTTCAGCCGGCCGTCGACCCAGAGGAAGCCGTCGTCGTCGAGGTGGCCGCTGTCGCCGGAATGGAACCAGCCGTCGGCCAGCGCCTGCGCGGTGGCCTTGGCATCGCGCCAGTAGCCGCTCATCACGTTGGCGCCCCGCACCAGGATTTCGCCGCTGGTGCCGGCCGGCACGTCGCGGCCCAGCGGGTCGACGATGCGCAGCTCGCAGTCGCAGGCGGCACGACCGGTCGAGCCTGCCTTGCGGAACGCCTCGTCGGCATGCAGGCAGGCGGCGATCGGTGCCGTCTCGGTGGCGCCCCAGACCTGCACCATCGGGATGCCGCGTGCATGCACGGCCCGGATCAGCGCCTCGGGCACGACCGTGGAGCCGGTGCTGATCATGCGCAGGCTCGACAGGTCCGCGCCGGCCCAGCGCGGATGGGCGATCAGCGCCTGCAGCTGTGCCGGCACCAGCACGGTGAGCGTGATGCGCTCGCGCACGATCGTGTCGAGCGCGGCATCGGCGTCGAACTTCGGGTGCAGCCACACCGTGCAACCGGTGCGCAGCGCCGGCGTGGTCTGGATGTTCAAGCCACCGACGTGGAACAGCGGCAGCGTGGTCAGCACGCGGTCATCGGAGCGCAGGCCGTGCATGTCGACGCTGGCGTCGGCGTTGGCCTGCAGCGCGGCATGAGACAGCACCGCGCCCTTGGGGCGGCCCGTCGAGCCCGACGTGTAGCACAGCAGCAGCGGCGCGTCGTCGCCAGGCGCATCGGCACCGGCTCCGGCCACACGCGCGCGCTCGCGCCAGGCGTCCCAGCTCGCCCAGCCTCGCGGCACCGTGGCCCCGAGCGCCACGCAGCGAGTGCCGGCCGGCGCCACCGCCTGGTCTGCACAAGCGGCGGTGAAGGGGTCGTCGGCCACCAGCAGCGCCGGTTGGCATTCGGCGAGCAGCGCGCGATGCTCGGCCGGCTCGAGCCGCCAGTTGATCGGCACGAACATCGCGCCGCGGCGCGCGCAGGCAAACAGCGCGGCCAGCATCGTGCCGCTGTTCAGCGCCAGCCAGGCCAGCGCATCGCCGCGGCCGATGCCTTGCGCCGCGAGCAGCGCCGCCGTCTCCTCCACCAGCCTGTCGAACGCAGCGTAGGTCCAGCGGCCGTCGGGTGCGCACAGCGCAGTGTGGTCGCGCCGGAGCCGCGCGTTGGTGCGGATCCATTCGCAGACGTTCATGCCGCGTCGCCTTGTTTCTCTGGACGTCGTCTCTAGGCGTCGCCGACCTCGAGCACCACCGCCATCGCGGTGTCGCCCGCGGCGCAACCGGTGAACAGGCCGAGGCCGCCGCCACGCAGCGCCAGCGCCTCGATCAGCTCGATGATCGAGCGCGTGCCCATCGGCGCTTGCGGGTGGCCCCACACCAGCGAACAGCCGTACGGGTTCATCGTGCGCCAGTCGATGCCGGTCTGGCGCGCGAAGTACAGGTCGTTGACCGCGAACGGGTTGTGCGTCTTCACCACCGCCAGGTCGGCGATGCGGCTTCCGGCCTGTGCCAGCGCCTGCGCCGCCGCCGGCACCGTGGCCTCGGGCATGTGGGCCAGTTCGGCCCGCGCGAGGCCGAAGCCGCGAATGCGCACGGCGATCTTCGGGTCGGCGCTCAGCTCGCGTGCGTGCTCACGCGTGGCGACAACGATCGCCGCGTTGCCGTCGGCCGGGTGCGTCTGCCCGCCGAAGGTCACGGTGCCGCCCGGCGACACCGGCTTCAGCGCCGCCAGGCCCTCGGGCGTCGAGCGTGTGAGCCCCTCGTCGCCTTCGAGTCGGGCCACGGTCTTCTTGTAGTTCGGCGCCGGCACCTCGAACGGCAGCGTCATGAAGCGTTTCAGAAAGGCCGCGTCCTGCTCGAGCGCCTGCGCGTATTGCGCCTCGCGATGCAGCACGACCTCGTGCTGCTCGGCGGTGCCGATGCCGTGACGTTTGGCGACGTTCTCGGCGGTGATGATCATCGCGTGCGGGCCCAGCGGGTCGCAGGCGAAGTTGTCCATCACCCAGTCTTCGGCGGCGCCGGTGCCGCCGGGGCCCTTGGGGTTGGGGTAGTACAGATGCGGGCCGTTGCTGGTGCGGTCGCAGTTGAGCACCAGCGTGGTGGTGGCCAGACCCGATTCGATCTCCTGCACGCCGGCCAGCAGCGTGCGCACGCCGGTCGCGCAGGCCTGCATCAGCGTCGGCCCGCCGACCGTGCCGGCCCCGATGAGGCCCATCAGCCACGGCGCGCCGTAGAACGAATGCACCTGCGGCACCGAGAAACCGAGCACGCCGTAATCGAACACCTTCGGATCGATGCGGCGCCTGGCCAGTTCGCGCTTCGCGACCCAGGCCGCGAACTCGATGCTGTGCAGGTGGGCGAGGCTGCCCTGCCAGCGCGCGAACGGCGTGCTCCAGTAGGCACCGTACGGAATCTCGGCGCTGTAGCGAACGGCGGCTCGGCTCATGTCATCGCACTCCTCTCGGGTGCTGGCGCCGCGTCGGCGTCCAGACCCGTGGCCTTCACGAACACGCGGTGTGCGTGGCGCAGGTGATCGAGCATCGCCGCGGCGGCCGCGTCGCCGTCGCCGGCGGCCAGGGCCGCAGCCACACGCTTGAGGCCGCGCAACACGATCGTGCGCACGGCGGCATCGCCGAGCGTCAGCGCGCGGATGTGTTGCATGTGGTCGGCGTACTGCTCCACCACACGCACCAGCCGCGTGTTGGGCACCAGCGCGAGCCAGGCGTTGCGGTAGTCGATGTGCGCCTGCCGGAACGCATCGGCATTGCCGGCGCGGTGGGCGGCCACGGCAGCGGCCAGCGCCGCGTCGATCCGTGCCCGCCGACGTGCATCGACCGTCAGCGGTGCCACGCGCTTCAGCGCCGCCGGCTCCACGAGGTAGCGCACCTCGTAGATGTCGTCCACGTCCTGCCGCGTCAGCGCGGGCACGGTGAAGCTGCGGCGGTCGCTGGCCAGCAGGCCCTCGGTGGCCAGCCTGGCCATCGCCTCGCGCACGGGCGTGCGCGACACGCCGAGCGCCTCGGCGAGCTGCACTTCCTGCAGCGGCTGTCCGGGCCCGATGGCGCCACTGCGCAGCCGCTCACGCAATGCGTGATAGACGCGTTCGGCCAGGGCCACCGGCCGTTCCACCGGCACGAAGCTGCGATCGCCATCGCTCACCGCGGCACCTCTGCTGCGCCGGCATCACCGGTCGGCGTGGCGTGGATACTGTATACATGGCCGCCCCGCGACAAGGGGGCCGACCCCCGCGCGTGGCGGCTGTTTGCGCTGGGTCAAATGCCGCGGGGCCGCCCGTCGAAGCGCTGCAGCCGCTCGATCAGCGCGGTGCATGTCGGCGCGTCGGGTGTCGGCACGGCGGTAGCCGGCGTGCCCGGCGCCGCGGGCGCGTACTCGACGGTGACGAACAGGCTGAACATGCGTGGCTCGGCGGCAACCGGCTCCGTCACAGGCCCAGCTGCCGAGCCGCGAGGTCTTTCATGATCTCCTCCGACCCGCCGCCGATCATCATCACCTTCACTTCGCGGTACAGGCGTTCGCTCTTGGTGCCGCGCATGAAACCCATGCCGCCGAGAATCTGCACCGCCTGATCGGCGCAGAACTGCATCGCCTGCGTGGCGAGCACCTTGGCCATGCAGGTGCGCGCAACCAGGTCTTTCGGATCGCCGAGGCGGTGCTGCAGCCGATACGTGAGGTCGTAGACCACGCTGCGTGCGGCCTCGATGCGCGCCACCATGTCGACGATCTTGTGGCGGATCACCTGCCGCTCGGAAAGCGGCAATCCGAAGGTCCTGCGCTCGCGGGCCCAGGCCTGCGCCTCCTCGGCGCAGACCTCGGCATAGCTGCAGGCCATGGCGGCCATCATCAGCCGCTCGCTGTTGAAGTTGTGCATGATGGCTCGGAAGCCGTCGCCTTCGGCGCCCACGAGGTTGGCGGCCGGCACGCGGCAGTCGTCGAAACGCAGGTGCGCGGTGTCGCTGCACCACCAGCCCATCTTCTTGAGCTCGGTGCGCGTGAGGCCGGACGTGTCACCGTCGATCACCAGCAACGACACCCCGCCCGGCCCCTTGTTCGCCGGATCGGTGCGCACGGCCACGGTCAGGAAGTCCGCCCGCATGCCCGAGGTGATGAAGGTCTTCTCGCCGTTGACCCGGTAGTGGTCGCCGTCGCGCACCGCCGTGGTCCGCAGCGCGGCGACATCGGAGCCGCCGCCGGGCTCGGTGATGCACAGGGCCGCGACCTTCTCGCCGGCCAGCACGGGCGGCACCACGCGCTGCTGCAGCGCCGGGCTGCCGTGCGCCACGATCGGCGGCAACGCGATGCCGTGTGTGCCCAGGCTCGCCTGCACGCCGCCGCAGCCAGCGCGTGCGATCTCTTCGGCTGCCGCCAGGCTCATGAACAGATCGGCCGGCGTGCCGCCGAGATGCTCGGGGTAGCCGATGCCGGTGAGGCCGACCGCCGCCGCCTTGCGGTAGAGCTCGCGCGGAAAGGTGCCGGCCTCGTCCCACGCGTTCACATGCGGTGCGATCTCGGCATCGACGAAGCGGCGCACCGTCTCGCGCAGCGCCTGGTGCTCGGCGCCGAAATATTCGGCGCGTGGGGGAAGGTTGAACAGCGTCATCGCGGGGCCTCGTGTCTCCGCTATTCTTGCCCCCTTTCGGCTCGCGCCGACTTCATCAAGACACGAGGGAAAACAGCGATGACACGCGTCTTCAACTTCAGCGCCGGCCCGGCCGCGCTGCCCGAACCGGTGCTGCGCCTGGCGGCCGAGGAAATGCTCGACTGGCATGGCTCGGGCATGTCGGTGATGGAGATGAGCCATCGCGGCAAGGAGTTCATCGCCATCCATGCCGAGGCCGAGGCACTGCTGCGCAAGCTGCTGGCCGTGCCGGCGGACTACAAGGTGCTGTTCATGCAGGGCGGCGCGATCGGTGAGAACGCGATCGTGCCGATGAACCTGCTGCGCGGCAGGAGCTGTGCCGACTACATCGACACCGGCGAGTGGAGCAAGAAGTCGCTGAAGGAGGCGCAGAAGTACTGCACCGTCAACGTGGCGGCGAGCGCGAAAGACAGCGGCTACACCCGCATCCCGCCGCGCGAAAGCTGGAAGCTCGACCCGAACGCGGCCTATGTGCACATCTGCTCCAACGAGACGATCGGCGGCGTGCAGTACCACTGGACGCCCGATGTCGGCGCGGTGCCGCTGGTGGCCGACATGAGCAGCGACATCCTTTCGCGGCCGGTCGACGTGTCCAAGTACGGCCTGATCTACGGCGGCGCGCAGAAGAACATGGGACCCTCGGGGCTGACGATCGTGATCGTGCGCGACGACCTGATCGGCCAGGCGCTGCCGGCATGCCCGTCGGCCTTCGACTACAAGCTCGTGGCCGACAACGACTCGATGTACAACACCCCGCCCACCTACGCGATCTACATCGCCGGCCTGGTGCTGAAGTGGATCGAGGGCCAGGGCGGCCTGGCCGCGATGGAGGCGCACAACCGCCGCAAGGCCGCGCTGCTCTACGACTACCTGGACACCACGTCGTTCTACAAATGCCCGGTCGCCAAGGCGGATCGCTCGCTGATGAACGTGCCGTTCAAGCTGAAGGACGAGTCGCGCGACGAGGCGTTCCTCAAGGGTGCACAGGCGCGCGGCATGGTGCAGCTGAAGGGTCACCGCTCGGTCGGCGGCATGCGCGCGTCGATCTACAACGCGATGCCGGTCGAGGGTGTGAAGGCGCTGGTGTCGTACATGAAGGAATTCGAGGCCCAGCATGGCTGAGCCCCAGCGCGTGCTCGTGCTCAACCCGATCTCGGCCACCGGCCTCTCGCGCCTGCCCGCCGATCTTTACAAGGTCGGCAAGGACGTCGCCGATCCGACAGCCATCCTGGTGCGCTCGGCCGACATGCACAAGATGACGCTGCCCCCCAGCGTGCGCGCGATCGCCCGCGCCGGCGCCGGCACCAACAACATTCCGGTGCCGCAGATGAGCCAGCGCGGCGTGCCGGTGTTCAACGCACCGGGCGCGAACGCCAACGCGGTGAAGGAGCTCGTGCTCGCCGGCATGCTGCTGGCCGCGCGCCGCGTGGTGCCGGCATTGCAGTTCGTGGCCGGGCTGAACCCGGACTCGCCGGACCTGGACAAGACCGTCGAGGACGGCAAGAAGAGCTTCGCCGGCTACGAACTCGCCGGCCAGACGCTCGGCATCATCGGCCTCGGCAAGATCGGCTGCCTCGTCGCCGACGCCGCGATCAAGCTCGGCATGCAGGTGCTGGGCTACGACCCCGACATCACGGTCGACGCGGCGTGGAGCCTGCCGTCGCAGGTCAAGCGCGCGGCGAGCGTCAACGAGGTGCTGAAGACGGCCCAGTTCGTGACGCTGCACGTGCCATTGCTGCCCGCCACCCGCGGCCTCGTCAACGGCGACAACATCGGCCTCATGCGCAACGGCGCGGTGCTGCTGAACTTCTCGCGCGAGGGCATCGTGAGCGACGCCGCGGTGCTCGACGCGCTGGCGGCCAAGAAGCTCGGCAGCTACGTGTGCGACTTTCCGTCGGCGGCGCTGCACGGCAAGGCCGGCGTGATCGCGCTGCCCCACCTGGGCGCCAGCACGCGCGAGGCCGAGGAGAACTGCGCCGTCATGGTCATCGACCAGCTGCGCGACTATCTCGAGCACGGCAACGTGACCAACGCGGTGAACTTCCCCAACGTGTCGATGCCGCGCGAATCGGCGTTCCGCGTCGCGATCGCCAATGCCAACGTGCCCAACATGCTGGGCCAGATTTCCACCGCCATGGCGCGTGGCGGGCTGAACATCCACAACATGGTCAACAAGTCGCGCGGCGAAATGGCCTACACCATCGTCGATGTCGACAGCCCGGTGGCACCGCAGGTGCTCGACGAGCTGGCCGCGATCGCCGGCGTGCTCGCGGTGCGCCACCTTCCGGCGCGCGGCTGATACCGAGACGCATTAAATTGTCTAGCAAGGGCCCCGTTTCCCACGCAGGCCCACGCGGCGCGGCAGGCGCTACCCGCCCGCCGCGCTGAACGACCGAGCTGTTCGAAGTCCCTTCGTTGAGCCACTCGGTGCTGCTCGCTGCGCCGTGGTCGTGGGCTGTGGGGTCCGGGAGCGAATGGGAGGCGGCGAGCAGCGGAGCAGCGAGGGGGAAGTCTGGCGCGTCAGCGCCAGACCGGCGAACGCGGGCTTTATGCGGCGCCGCGTTCAGCGGCGCTCAGCGAAGTTCGCGTTTGCCGCCCCTTGCTGCGAGCAGCGCAGCGGACCCCGGCCCGCGGGCCGGGGCGCTGCATTTTGAGCGCACGGGCCCCACCGCCCGCGGCCGCGGCGCAGCGCTTCGTGATCGTTGCGGTACGGCCGCACTGGGCAACCCGCATCCGCTACTATGCGC
>JAEUPI010000145.1 GCA_016790175.1 Burkholderiaceae bacterium
AGGCCCAGCCCCGGACCTTCGGCCGACAACCAGACGATGCCACGTTCGCGCACCAGCGACCGCATGGTCGCGATCTGCTGCTGCCGCGCATCGCGCTCGAAGTACATCAACACGAAGCTGGAGAACACCACGGGCAGCACACCGGCGGGCAATGTGTCGAGCCAGGGGCCGATCGCGGCCGTGCAATCGGCCTCGCGGCGCACCGGCCAGCGTTCGGCACGCGCCAGCGTCATGGCCTGCGAGAGGCGCGCCGCACGTTCGCGATCCCCAGGCCACAGGCAGGCCCGCAGCCAGGCCCGCTGCGCCGCGTCGTCCAGATCCACCGGCGCCGGGTCGATGCCCAGGCGCTGCACGAGGCGCGGCGCCGCGGTCCGCGGCGGCAGCGATGCGCCGCCGATGCATCGGCACGCAATGCGCGGTGCCGCCGGCGAGTCGCTGCCGAGCGACAGGTCGCCATAGTCGTAGCCGTAACGATCGACGCCGAGGTTCAGCCCGGCACTGCAGCCGAAGTCGAGCAAGGCGATGTCGCTCCGGCGATGCCACGTGGCCAGGACCGCGAGCGCCGGCCACAGCACGGCGCAGCGGCCGATCTCGTTGGTCTGCGTCGAGCGTGTGGCCACCAGCTGTTGCAGCGTGTCGTGTTCGTCACGCAGCGCGGCGTCGAGTGCACCGCCGAGGTTCTCGTCCGGCGCTCGCAAGCCACCGACGCTCGCGAAGTACGCCGCCAGCGCCGATGCGCCGCCGGCGAGCACGCGGGCATGCAGCGCCGCGAGCAGCAGGTTGGGTTTGCGCTGCGCCGGCTCCGCCGCGAGCAGCACTGCGAGCGCCTCGGGGCGCTGCGCCAGCAATCGGCACAGCGCGACATACAGGGCATCCTCGGTGCAGTCGTGGGCGGCGAAATGCTCGAAGCGACGCGCCAGCGTCTGCAGCGCGGCGCCGTCACCGTCCACCGGTCAGCCGCCCATCGGTCAATTGGCCAGCGCGGCCTCGATGTCCTTCACCAGCTTGGCGGGCTCGTCCTGCGGCGCGTAACGCTTGATCGTGCGGCCATCGCGACCGACCAGGAACTTGGTGAAGTTCCATTTGATGCCGGTACTGCCCATCAAACCCGGCGCCTCGCGGGTGAGCCATTGGTACAGCGGATGCGCCTGCGCGCCATTGACCTCGATCTTGCCCATCATCGGGAAGCTGACGCCGAAGTTCATCCGGCAGAACGACGCGATCTCGTCGTTGCTGCCCGGATCCTGGGCGCCGAACTCGTTGCTCGGAAAGCCGAGCACGACGAGGCCCTGGTCCTTGTAGGCCTGCCACAGCGCCTCGAGTCCGTCGAACTGTGGGGTAAAGCCGCAGCGGCTGGCGGTGTTGACGACCAGCAGCACCTTGCCCTTGTGCTGTGACAGCTTCACGCGTTTGCCGTCGATGGCCTGCGCCTCGAAACCCCAGACATCGTCTTGTGCCATCGTGCTCTCCGCGCCACGTGCCTGCCGCACACCCGTCACAAGCGGCAGCGGCGTGATGTTATCCCTGCGCTTCCCGCGCTTGCCGGATTGACGCTCGAGCGCCCTGCGCCGACGATGGTCATGCCCGCCGCCCGTCCGATCGATGAACACCGTCCACGCCGTCTGCCTGCTCGGCTTTTCCGCCTTCGAGCGCCAGGCGCTGACCGCGCATTTCCGGCTGGCACTGCAGCGCCAGCCGGCCTATCGCCTGGTGGACACGCTGGCCGAGGCGCGACTGGCCGTTGTGAATGCCGACGCCGCCGCGGCCTGCGACGAGATCGCCCGGTCGCGTCGGGAAGCGGACACGGTCTACATCGGTGCCCATGCGCCGCCGGCCGCTCAAGCCCGGCTGCCCCGTCCGATCGACGTGCTGGCCGTGCTGCGTGAACTCGATGCGGTGCTGCTGATGAATGTCGGCGCCACCCCCGATCATGCGGCGGCGAAGTCCCCGCCCGCCATGCCGGCGCCGGCCGTCGTGCCGACGCCGGTCGAACCGATGCGCACGGTGCCGGCCGCTCTGGCGCCGGCCTCGATGCTGTCGGAGCTGGCCGACCTGTTCCCCGATCGCCAGGAAGGCCCTGCGGCAGCCGAGCCGCGCTGCGACGCCTTGGTGGTTGACGACAGCGAGATCGCGCAGCGCTTTCTGCTGCGCCGGCTCGCCGACCTGGGCATCCGCGCCCATGCGGTCGGCACCAGCCAGGAGGCGATCGCCTACCTGGCCCGGCACCGGGTGCGGCTGGCCCTGCTCGACGTGGAACTCGGCCCGGACAGCGACCATGACGGCCTGAACCTGTGCCGGCTGGTCAAGCGCGACTTCACGCCTGCGCCGGTGGTGGGCATCGTGAGCGCGCACCACGGTCCGACCGATCGTGTGCGCGGCAGCCTGGCCGGCTGCGACGCCTATCTGGGCAAGCCGCTGCAGGCGTCCGAGCTTTCAGACCTGGTCGCCCGCGCCCGCCGCAGCGAATCCAGGCGACGGCAACGCGCCAAGCCGCTGGCTTGACGGCGCGGCCAAATCAGAACCGCACCGACCTTTCACGTCGCCCGCGGCCTGTCGCCCCGGGCGGCCAGCAACGCGGCCAGCAGAATCAGCGCCCCGCCGATCGCCACACGCGGCGTCAGCACGCCGGCACCGAGCGCGATCGCCGAGGCACTGGCGAACAACACCTCGCTGACCATCACCACCGCCGTCGTGCTCGCGCGCAGGCGCGCGGCGCCATATTGCAGTGCCAGGTTCGAGGCCATGAACCACAGCGCCAGCACTGCCACGCCCGGTGCCCAGGCGGAGGCCTGCGCCTCGGGTGGCGCGGACACCAGCGTGAGCGCCAGCAACGCGGCCACCGCGGCGCCGCCGCCGAACATGGCCACGCCGCGCGCGATCTCGCTGCGATGCGCCTGGTGGCGCAGCATCACGTTGTTCAGTGCGAAGCTGAAACCGCCGGCCACGCCGAGCCAATCCGCCAGCGTGTGCGGCATCGGCCAGCCCCCGCCATCTGGCCACAGCACCACCAGCGCGCCTGCAAGTGCCAGCGCCACGCGCGCAATCGCGAGCGCACCCAGCGGCTCGTGCAGCACGATACGCGCCAGCAGCAGCGCCCACAGCGGCATCAGATAGAACAGCAGCACCACCCGTACCACGTCGCCGACGGTGACGCCCCAGTTGAATGCCGCATTGGTGCAGCCCGAGGCGAGCACCAGCATCCACAGGCCCGGATGCCGCGCCACCTCGCGCAGCGCGGCCGGACGTGCGATCGCCAACACGACCGCGGCCGCGGCGTAGGTGATCGCGGTCGCCCACAGCGGGTGCAGGCCGCGTGCATGCAGCTCGCGAAACGGCCACCACGACACGCCCCAGGTGAAGGCGTTGAAGGTCAACGCCAGCGCGGCCCAGCTGGACGCGCGACGGGAAACGCCCGCGCTCAATGTTTGTCCGAGCGCGCGATCGCGAGCAGGCGCTCGACCTCGTCGCGGTGAACGACGGTATTGCGTTTGTGCCAGCGGCCGATCCACCACATCGTGCCGGCCACCACGACACCGAAGATCGCGATCGCGCCGAACGCCGACAGGCCGAGCTTGGTCATGCCGGTATAGAACGCGCCCAGGCCGAGGATGGCCGCCTGCTCGTTGAAGTTCTGCACCGCGATCGAGCGGCCGGCGCCCATCAGGTTGTGGCCCCGGTGCTGCAGCAATGCGTTCATCGGCACCACCAGAAAGCCGCCGATCGCACCGAGCATGATCAGGAACGGTGCCGCGACCCAGACGTCGCGGATGAAGTTCAGCCCGATCACCAGCACGCCCATCGCGACGCCCAGCGGGATGACCGACGTCGCACGGTCCAGGCGCATCGCCCACGACGCCACCACCGCCCCGATCGCGGTGCCGATCGCCACCACGCCGACCAGGCTGGACGCCTGGGTCGTGCCGTAGCCGAGCGCGGCCGCCGCCCAGGCGAACACGATCACCCGCAGATTGCCCGAGACGCCCCAGAACAACGTGGTCGTGGCCAGCGAGATCTGGCCCAGCTTGTCGGCCCACAGCTTCGCGTTGCACTGGCTGAAGTCGCGCACCATCTCGGCCACGTTGCTCGTCAGCGGCTGCAGCACGGCCTCGGTGCGCGGGATGTAGAGGTTGAAGATCGCGGCCACCACGTACAGCAGCACGATCGCGCTGATCGCCGCCTCCGGCGGCGTATCGACACCGGTGGTGACGAACGGCAGATCGAAGCCCAGCAGCCAGGGCGCCAGCCGCGCGCCCACGAGCTGGCCGCCGAGCAGCACGCCGAGGATGATCGAGGCGATCGTGAGGCCCTCGATCCAGCCGTTCGCCTTGACCAGCTGCGACGGCGGCAGCAGCTCGGTGAGGATGCCGTACTTGGCCGGCGAATACGCGGCTGCGCCGAGGCCCACCACGGCATAGGCCAGCAGCGGGTGGCCGCCGAACAGCATCATCAGGCATCCGATCACCTTGATGGTGTTCGAGACGAACATCACCTTGCCCTTCGGGATCGCGTCGGAGAACGCGCCCACCAGCGGCGCCAGGATCACGTAGAACAGCGCGAACATCGGCGTCAGCGCCGGCACCTGCCAGGCCGGCGCGTTCGACGTCTTCAGCAGTTCGATGGCGCCCACCAGCAATGCGTTGTCGGCCAGCGAGCTGAAGAACTGCGCCGACATGATGGTGTAGAAGCCTTTTTTCATCGTCGTCGCAATCGGAGCTCGACAGCGGCTCCTGGTCGGCGCGCCAGCACGGCCGGCGCCCTGGGAGACGGGCGCTTCGAACGGGGCGCGGGCGTTATAGCACGCGCTCCATCGGCGAAAAGCCGGCGTGGCCCGCTGGCAGAATCGATGCGGGGAATCCCCCGCCCCTCGAACGCAGGACGACCCCCATGCCACGCCCGATCGAAGCGCTGATCCATGCCGACGCGCTGACGCACAACCTCGGCGTCGCGCGCGAGCGTGCCGGCGGCGCGCGGGTGTGGGCCGTGGTCAAGGCCAATGCCTATGGCCATGGCCTCGAGCGCGTCTTCGAGGCGCTTCGCGGCGCCGATGGCTTTGCGCTGCTCGACCTCGACGAGGCCGAACGCCTGCGGCGCCTCGGCTGGCGCGGCCCGGTGCTGCTGCTCGAAGGCTGCTTCGAGCCGCGCGACCTGGAGCTGTGCTCGAGGCTGAACCTCTGGCACACGGTGCACCGCGAGGCGCAGATCGACTGGCTCAGCCGCCACAAGACGCAGACGCCGCACCGCGTGTTCCTCAAGCTCAACAGCGGCATGAACCGGCTCGGCTTCTCGCCCACCGCCTTTCGCAGCGCCTGGGCGCGGCTGAACGCGTTGCCCCAGGTCGACGAGATCGGATTGATGACGCACTTTGCCGATGCCGACGGCGCTGCCGGCGTCGCGGAGCAGCTCGCGAGCTTCGAGAGCGCCACCGCCGGGCTGCCGGGCGAACGCAGCATCGCCAACAGTGCCGCGCTGCTGCGCCATGGCCTGGCGACCGCCGCCGACTGGGTGCGTCCGGGCATCCTGGTCTACGGCAGCGCGCCGGACTTTCCGGCGCACGACATCGCCCACTGGGGCCTGCGGCCGACGATGACGCTGCGTGCGCAGATCCTGGCCGTTCAGTCGTTGCAGCCGGGCGATGCGGTCGGCTACGGCCGCAGCTTCGTCGCCGATCAGCCGTTGCGCGTCGGCGTCGTCGCCTGCGGCTACGCCGACGGCTACCCGCGCGTGGCGCCCAGCGGCACACCGGTACTGGTCGAAGGCGTGCGCACGCGCACCGTGGGCCGGGTGTCGATGGACATGATCGCGGTGGACCTGAGCCCGGTGCCCGGCGCCCAGCCCGGCAGCGAGGTGACGCTCTGGGGCCATGGGCCGCGCGACAGCCTGCTCGCGATCGACGAGGTGGCGCGTTCGGCCGGCACGGTCGGCTACGAACTGATGTGCGCGCTGGCCGCACGCGTGCCGGTCCGCATGGCCTGAGGATCTGAGAGAACCAGCGTGCCGCGCATCGCCTACACGCTCGACGAACGCGAGCTGCAGTTCGACGCCGTGCGGGCGCAGGGCGCCGGCGGGCAGAACGTGAACAAGGTATCCAACGCCGTCGTGCTGCGCTTCGACATCGTCGCCTCCAGCCTGCCCGACACGCTGAAGGCCCGGCTGCTGGCGCGCAGCGACCAGCGCATCGGCAGCGATGGCGTGGTGACGCTCAAGGCACAGGAACATCGCAGCCTGCCGCGCAATCGTGCGGCGGCGGTCGAACGCCTGCGTGCGCTGATCGACGCCGCAGCCACGATCCCCCGCCGTCGCATCGCCACGGCGCCGACGCGCGCGTCTCGCGAGAAACGGCTCGACAGCAAGGCGAAGAAGGGCGCGCTCAAGGCCGCGCGCGGACGCGTGCACGAGCTCCAGTAGCCCGGGCTCCTGCCCGCATTGCACCTGAAACACCAGGCGCCAGCCTTCGTCATCCCTGTGCAGCCGGGCCGCCGGAGGATGCTTGCACCCTCCTTCACGGAGGGCTGCAAAGGAGCACCCGATGGACGATTCGCTGAGTCAAGCCCTGATCCGGTTGCCCAAGGGCGCCGTGCGCCGCCTGGCCGGGCGGACCGGCGAAGGCATCGCCGTGTTCGAAGGCCAGGTCTGGATCACGCAGGACGGTGTGCCGGGCGACGTCATCGTGTCGTCCGGTGAAAGCCACGCCTTCGCCGGCGACGGCGACGTGCTGGCGCAGGCCTTCGTCGACACGGTGCTGATCCACACCCAGGCCGGCGACCGGGTGGTCGACGGCGACCGACTGCTGGATCGCATCGAGCAGCCGTTGCCGCAGATCAGCGCCTATGAACTGACGCGCTCGGCTCGCGCAATGCGCGATGCGGCCGTCGGACGCGCGATCGTGCGTGCGGCTGGCGCGGTCGCCTCTGCGACCGCGAACCTGCTGATCCCGATCGCACGCCGCCTGCGCGGCCGGCTCGCCGGCGCCTGACTCGTCATCGCGGCGCCCGATGCGTCGTCGCTACGACGCCCGGGCGGCTGCCGGACGCGTGGCCACGTAGACGCTGCCGACGCACAGGGCGATGCCGATCAGCGAAAGCGCATCGGGTCGCCAGCCCTCGAGCGCGGCCGACACCGCCAGCGCGATCGGCGGAATCATCACGCCGGTCATCGCGGCGCGCGCCGGGCCCACGCGCTGCGCATAGCGGAAGTACAGCAGAAACGCCGTCACCGAGCCGAAGGCGGTGAGGTACGCCAGGCTGACCCACCAGGCCGGGCCCTGGCCCACCGCCAGCGGTGCGCCCTGTGCCGCGGCCGTTGCATGCAGCGCCAGCGCCGCGTAGCCCATGCACCAGGCGAGCACGCTGGTCAGCGGCAGGCCCTGACGCGAGAGCTTCAGCGTCATCACGTTGCCGATGCAGGCGCAGGCCACCGCACCGAGGCCGATGGCCAGGCCGAGGCCTGCGTTTGGCCGTGCGCCGGTGGCCACCACCTCGGGCCAGAAGATCAGCACCACGCCGACCACGCCGCCGGCCGCGGCAAACAGAAAGCGCCGGCTCACCGTCTGGCCGAACGCCCACCAACCGAGCAGCGCGTTGCCGAACACCATCAGCGAGAACAGCACCGCCACCAGGCCCGTCGGCACATGGCGCTCCGACTCGTAGACGCCCCAGTAGTTGATGCCGTACTGCACGATGCCGGTGGCCGCCAGCATCGCGTGCCGGCGCGGCGCGATGCGCCAGGCTTCGCCGCGCGAGATCGCCACCGCGAACAGCAGGGCCGACGCGAACAGGAAGCGCCAGGCCACGCTCACGATCGGCGGCACGCCACCGTCGAGCTGGTAGAGGATGACGTGCCAGGTCGACGCCCAGATCAGCGTCGGGATCCAGAACAGCACGCGAGGCGAGTCGAGCAGACGCAAGGGGACAAGGGGCGGAGGCCGCAGGCAAAGACGCGCACTGTACGCGGGAGGCCTCGGCCAAGCCGCGCACAATGTCCCCATGGCCCGCGACAAGACCGTCTACACCTGCAGCGCCTGCGGCGGCACCAACCCCAAGTGGCTCGGCAAATGCCCGCACTGCGGCGAGTGGAACACGCTGGAAGAAAGCGTCGCCGAATCCGCTGGCGGCCCGCGGCACCGTTTCCAGAGCCTGGCGAAGGCGCAGGCGGTGATGACGCTGGCCGACATCGAGGCGGCCGACGTCGAACGCCAGCCCACCGGCCTCGCCGAGCTCGATCGCGCGCTCGGCGGCGGCATCGTCGAAGGCGGCGTGGTGCTGATCGGCGGCGACCCCGGCATCGGCAAGAGCACGCTGCTGCTGCAGGCGGCCGAACGGCTCGCGCAGCACCTCAAGGTGCTGTACGTGACCGGCGAGGAAAGCGGCGCGCAGGTGGCACTGCGCGCGCGGCGGCTCGGGCTCGCGGCCTCGCCGGTGCGGGTGATGGCCGAGATCCAGCTCGAGCGCATCCTCGCGGCGATCGAAACGGAACAGCCGAGGTTCTGCGTGATCGACTCGATCCAGACCCTGTTCTCCGACGCGCTGACCTCGGCGCCCGGCTCGGTGGCGCAGGTGCGCGAATGTGCCGCCCAGCTCACGCGTGCCGCCAAGGCGCAGGGCGTGGCGATGGTGCTGGTGGGTCACGTGACCAAGGAGGGCGCGCTCGCCGGGCCGCGCGTGCTGGAGCACATCGTCGACACGGTGCTGTACTTCGAGGGCGACACGCATTCGAGCTTCCGCCTGGTGCGTGCGATCAAGAACCGTTTCGGCGCGGTCAACGAGATCGGCGTCTTCGCGATGACCGAAAAGGGCCTCAAGGGCGTCAGCAACCCCAGCGCGATCTTCCTGTCCACGCATGGCGCGCCGGTGCCGGGATCGTGCGTGCTGGTCACGCTCGAAGGCACCCGGCCGCTGCTGGTGGAGATCCAGGCGCTGGTCGATTCCGGCGGTGCCGCGCCGCGGCGGCTCTCGGTGGGCCTGGACCGCGACCGCCTGGCGATGCTGCTCGCGGTGCTGCACCGCCATGCCGGCGTGGCCTGCATGGACCAGGACGTGTTCGTCAACGCGGTCGGCGGCGTGCGCATCGGCGAGCCGGCAGCGGATCTCGCGGTGCTGCTGGCGATCCAGAGCTCGCTGCGCGGCAAGCCGCTGCCGCGCGGCTTCCTCGCGTTCGGCGAGGTCGGCCTGGCCGGCGAGGTGCGGCCGGCGCCGCGCGGCCAGGAGCGATTGCGCGAGGCGGCCAAGCTCGGTTTCGCCGTGGCCGTGGTGCCCAAGGCCAATGCACCGAAGGGGGAATCGCGCAGCTTCGAAGGGCTGACGATCCACGCCGTCGAGCGCATCGAGGAGGCGATCGAGGTGGTGCGCGCGCTCTGAGGTGCGGCTGCCAGGGGCGGCTAGGGATTGTGCGGGTGCAGGCATGCGCCGAGCATCGACCTGCGCCACTGGGGCGTGTTTGGGAGTTCGGCATGAATCGGCACCTTCTGTGCGCCGCCACGGCATTGCTGGCGGTCGCGCCGGCGGCCGGCGCGCAATCGTTGCTCAAACCCGAACTCGGGTTGTGGGAGATGCGCATGACGATGCTGATCGACGGCAAGGATCCCTTTGCCGATGCACGCAAGCAGCAGGCCGAGGCGACGAAGAAGCGCTCGCCCGAGCAGCGCAGGCAGATCGAGGCGACGATGCCGCCCCTGCTCGGCAATGACGACATGCACCGCGAGTGCATAGATGCCAAGGCGCAGAAGCTCTGGGCCGACCCGAACTCGCTGCTGCGCGAGATGGAGAAGGATTCGCCAGGGTGCCGCTACCAACTCGTCACCGCGAGCGGCTCGACGCTGCAGATCAAGGGCCGCTGCGAGGATTCCGACGGGTTCACCGGCGACCTGACCGGCGGCTTCACGATGCAAGGCAGCAAGGCATTCACGATGCGTTCCCAGGGCAAAGGCACGATGGCCGGCGACCGCGGCCGCGCCCCCAAGCCGACCGAATTGCGCCTGGAAGGCAGCGGCCGCTGGATCGGTGCGAACTGCGGTGACGTGAAACCCGACGACTGACAGCGACCGAGGCGCGTTATGCTGCGCGCCCCTTGTTGCTCAGAGGCGTGTCGATGTCGCGCTTTGCCCCCCGCCCCGAGCCGCCCTACTACGCGGTGATCTTCACCTCGCAGCGCACCGAGGGCGACCAGGGTTACGCCGCGATGGCCCAACACATGGCCGAGCTGGCGGCGAACCAGCCGGGCTATCTGGGCATCGAGAGCACGCGCGACGAGAGCGGCCTGGGCATCACCGTGTCGTACTGGCGCAGCACCGCCGACATCGTGGCCTGGCGCAAGCAGGCCGAACACGCCGCCGGACGTGCCCAGGGCCGTGCACACTGGTACGCGCACTACGAGCTGCGCATCGCGAAGGTCGAACGTGCCTATGGCTGGGACCGCGCCGACGGCACGCAACCCGGCGACGGCGGCAGCTGAGGCTTGCCGCATGCGCATCGCGTTCGTCTCCGACATCCACGGCAACCTGCCGGCGCTGGAGGCGGTGCTGGACGAACTGGCCCGCGAGCCGGTGGATGCGGTGGTCAATCTCGGCGACATCGTCTCCGGCCCGCTGTGGCCCCGCGAGACCGCCGATCGCCTGATGGCCCTGCCCTGGCCGACGATCGCCGGCAACCATGAGCGCCAGTTGCTCACGCTGGCGCGCGAGCAGATGGGCGCCAGCGATGCATTCGCGGCCGACGCGTTGCGGCCCGAGCAGCTCGGCTGGTTGCGCTGCCTGCCGCCGACCTGTCGCCTGCCCGGCGACATCTGGTGCGTGCACGGCACGCCGGGCAGCGACCTGCGCTACCTGATGGAAACGACGATGCCCGACCACGACCGCAACGGCTCGCCCGGCATCCGCGCGGCGAGCGTTGCCGAACTGCGCGAGCGCGTCGGACCCGAGAGAGCGACGCTGCTCGCCTGTGGTCACTCGCATGTGCCGCGTGTGGCGCAGGTCGACGCCATGGTGATCGTCAACCCCGGCAGCGTGGGCCTGCAGGCCTATGACGACGACCATGTGCACCGCCACATCGTCGAGACCGGCTCGCCGCACACCCGCTATGCGCGTGCCGAGCGCATCGCCGCGCGCTGGCATGTGCAGCTGCGCAGCCTGCCCTACGACCACGAGGCCTCCGCGGCCCGCGCCGAGGCCAACGGCCGCCCCGACTGGGCGCACGCCCTGCGCACCGGCTTCGCCCTGCGCCCGGCCGCCTGGAACGCGTGATGCAGCCGCAGCTGCTGGTCGGCTGGGCGCTGGCGGTCGCCGCGATCGCGATCGGCTGGGTGCAGTGGGGCTGGCCCGGCGTGGTGCTCGCGATCACGGTGATCGCGTTCTGGCTGCTGCTGCAGTTCAGCCGCGCGCTGCGCGTGTTGCGCACGGCGGGCCAGGCGCCGGTGGGCCATGTGGCGAGCGCCGCGATGCTGAACGCCAAGCTGCACAAGGGCATGCGGCTGCCGCAGATCCTGGCGCTCACGAAGAGCCTCGGCCAGAAGATCGCCGACGACCCGGAGACCTTCGAATGGACCGATCCCGGCGGCGACCGCGTGCGACTGGAGCTGCGGCAGGCCCGCCTGGCGCTGTGGACCTATCTGCGCCGCTATCCGACCGACGCATGAAACGGTCCCACCACTGCGCGATCGACTTCGGCACCAGCAATTCGGCCGTGGCCCTGCCGCGGCGCGATGGAGGCGCCGGCGTCGAACTGGTGGCGCTGGAAGGCGCATTCACCGGCATGCCGACCGCGGTGTTCTACGCCGTCGAAGGTCTTGCCGCGTTCCAGTCGCCCGAGCGGCTGTACGGCCGCGCCGCGATCGCCGCCTATGTGGACGGCACCGAAGGCCGGCTGATGCGTTCGATGAAGAGCATCCTCGGCTCAACGCTGGTGGAGCGCGCCACCGAGGTCGGCGGCGGCCACCAGGTGCGCTACCTCGACGTGATCGCCGCCTATCTGCGGCATCTGAAGTCGCGCGCCGAAAGCCACGCCGGCCTGGCCATCGACCGGGCGGTGATCGGCCGGCCGGTGTTCTTCGTCGACGACGAGCCCGAACGTGATGCCGCCGCGCAGTCCGCACTCGAGCGCGTGGCGCGCGAGGTGGGATTTGCCGAGGTGCAGTTCCAGTACGAGCCGATCGCCGCCGCGTTCGACCACGAGCAGACGGTGTCGCGCGAGCAGGTGGTGATGGTGGCCGACATCGGCGGAGGCACCTCGGATTTCAGCGTCGTGCGCGTCGGCCCCGCGCGCCGCACGCGCCTGGACCGGCGCGACGACATCCTGGCCAACCACGGCGTACACGTGGCCGGCACCGACTTCGACCGCCGCATCGAGCTCGCGCACGTGATGCCGCTGCTGGGCCTGGGCAGCCTGGGGCCGCCGCGCGCCGACGGCGAGCCGCCGCGCGAAGTGCCGAGCGGCATCTACTTCGACCTCGCCACCTGGCATCTGATCAACACCTGCTATGCGCCGGCGCGCGTGCTGGAGATCCGTGGCCTGCGCGAGTGGTATGCCGATGCACGGACCCACGCACGGCTGATGCAGGTGCTCGAGCGCCGCCTTGGCCACGCGCTGATCGCCAAGGCCGAAGACGCGAAGATCGGGCTGTCTGCCGCGCCGGCGACGCGCATCGACCTCGGGTTGATCGAGTCCGGCCTCGCAGCCGAGTTGCGCGAGCCGCAGGCAATGGCCGCGATCGCGCACGACCGCGAGCGAATCGCGGCCGCCGCACGCGAGGCGCTGCGCCAGGCCGCCCTGGCGCCGGCGCGGCTCGATGCGATCTACTTCACCGGTGGCTCCACCGGGCTCGACGCCCTGGTGCAGGCCATCGGCGCGGTGGCGCCGGGTGCGGCACAGGTGCGCGGCGACCGCTTCGCCAGCGTCGCCACCGGACTCGGCGTGCATGCGCGGCGGCTCTTCGAGGGGGCGGCGGCCTAGAATCGCCGTCCGGCCCGCGCCTGGAAGGCGGTCGTATCGGGCCGACGCGGCCCGTGCGACGGGCCGGTTCGTGCGTTCAAAGGAAATCCCATGTCAATGTCCGACCGCGACGGCAAGATCTGGTTCGACGGCAAGCTGGTCGACTGGCGCGACGCCAAGATCCACGTGCTGACGCACACGCTGCACTACGGCTGCGGCGCCTTCGAGGGCGTGCGCGCCTACAAGACGCCCAAGGGCACAGCAATCTTTCGCCTGCGCGAGCACACCGAGCGCTTGTTCAACAGCGCCAAGATCCTGCGCATGAAGATTCCGTTCTCGTTCGAGCAAGTGTGCGAGGCGCAAGCGCAGGTCGTGCGCGAGAACAAACTCGAAAGCTGCTACTTGCGCCCGCTCACCTGGATCGGCGACCAGAAGCTCGGCGTCAGCCCCAAGGGCAACACCATTCACCTGATGGTCGCCGCCTGGTCCTGGGGCGCCTACCTCGGCGAGGAAGGTCTCAAGAAGGGCATTCGCGTCAAGACTTCGAGCTATACGCGGCACCACGTGAACATCACGATGACGCAGGCCAAGACGGTGAGCAACTACACCAATTCGATCCTCGCGAACCTGGAGGTCACCGACGACGGTTACGACGAGGCGATGCTGCTCGACGCGGCCGGCTTCGTGAGCGAAGGTGCGGGCGAGAACCTGTTCATCATCAAGAACGGCACGGTCTACACGCCGGATCTCTCGGCCGGCGCGCTCAACGGCATCACGCGCAACACCATCTTCTCGATCTGCGCGGATCTCGGCCTGAAGATCGTGGAAAAGCGCATCACCCGCGACGAGGTCTACATCGCCGACGAGGCCTTCTTCACCGGCACCGCGGCCGAGGTGACGCCGATCCGCGAATACGACCGCGTGACGCTCGGCGCCGGCGAACGCGGGCCGATCACCACCAAGATCCAGGCCGCGTTCTTCGACATCGTGAACGGCCGCAACCCCAAGTACGCCGAGTGGCTGACCCTGGTATGAGCATGCAACCCAAAGCCACCGTCGAAGTCACCGCAAAGGATCTGCAAGGTCCCGGCGTGGTGTTCTGCCCGAACCCCAAGATGCCGCTGTGGAGCGGCCACCCGAAGGTCTTCATCGACGTCGCCACCGAGGGTGCCGGCCGCTGCCCCTATTGCGGCACCGAATACAAGCTCAAGGCCGGCGAGAAGGTCGCGCACGGGCACTGAGCCCGCGCGTGCGACGCCGGAAGGCGTTGCAGGGCTGGCGAAGGACGGAGGGCGATTTCACGCCCGACGGCATGAGCCCGCGCGCGAGGGCCGAGCCGGCTCGATCCTCGCGTCGGCGATGCCCGCAGCGCAGCGAATACCCATAGCGCCGTGAGGGCGCGAGCCTGCGGCGTCGCCGGATCGGAGCGACACTCTTCGCGCACGACGTGGAGGCTCGACGCATGGTCGCGGAGCCGCGACCTGTGGTGGAGCGACGGCGAGCAGCGCTGCGCCGGACGTGGGCGTCGCGCCACCGACCTGGATCGACCGGAAGTACCGAGGTCATCATGGCGAACGCGCGCGGGCGATCGACCCTGGAGCGACTCGAATCCAGGGTGAATCAGTTGCCGCTGCTGCCCGATGTCGTGGTCGCCTTGCTGCGACTGGACCCGTTGGCCGATGACTACTTCGATCGTGTCGCCGCGCTGGTTCGCGCGGACCCGGCCTTTGCGATGCGGTTGCTCCGTTTCGCCAACTCGGCCAGCCTGGCTGCCGCGCGGCCCGTTGGCACGATCGACCAGGCGCTGATGCTGGTGGGCTGCAGGGGCGCGGTCGAGCTGGTGCTGGGGCATTCTGCGATGCGCGTGTTCGTGCCCCAACACGACTGGGAACGCGATCTGTGGCGCCACGCCTTCGACGTGGCCTGCCTGATGCAGGCCTTTGCCGCCATGGTCGCGTCGCGTCCGATGGACGCGCGCAAGGCGTATCTGTTCGGGTTGCTGCACGATATCGGACGCTTCATCCTGTACCTGGAAGCGCCCGACGAGCTTCGCCGGGTGGACGAGACGTCGTGGTCGACGCCGCAGGAGCTGATCGACGCCGAAACCGCGATCTGCGGGTTCACGCATGCCGAGCTCGGCTACCTGGCCGTCAGGAAGTGGCGCCTTCCAGAGGAACTGGCCGAGGTGGTCCGCGATCATCATCTGTCGCCGGGCGATCCCAGGCTGGCCCCGCTGCGACCGGTGATCCAGTTGATCCAGGACGCCGACTGGCTGTCGATGACGCTCGCCGTGCATCAGGACCTGTGGCGCAGTCTGGCGACGGCCGAACTGCTTGCGCGCATGGCACCGCGCGACCTGCGCGCGCGGTACGGTCTCGCGGACGAGAGTCTGCTCGATCTCGTTCGTCGAGCGTTGCAGCACAGCGTGCACATGCAGCAGTCGCTCGGCATCGCGGCGACGGATCAATCAACGCGAGCCGAGCCGACGAGCCCGAGACAGCGCCGATAGCGCTCGTCGACACGCCTGGCGAACCATTCGGTCGTGAGCTTGCGCGTGATCTTCGGGCTCTTCAGATCGATGCGCGGCAGCGCCGCGCGCGGCAAGACGCGCCGATCGAGCTTCTCGGCGTAAGCGAACACACGCTCGTACAGCACCGTCCTCTCGAAGCCGGCCGCCTCGCCCTGATCGAGGTCGCGCCGGATCGCCGATTCGCTCAGGCCCAGCCGATTGGCGAGCGACAGCGCCGCGCGTTCGGTCTCGCCGCGAGGAGCGCTGGCCGCATGCGGCAGCAGGTCGCCGTCGGGCGTGACCGGCAGGCCCGAGGCCACCGCCAGCGCCTGCTGGAAGCCGGCGTTGCGGCTGGCCCATTGGCCCGCGTTGAAGTCGGCGAAGCGATAGATCATCTGGTCGTACGGCGCCGCATAGGCCAGCAGGTGAGCGGCGCCGAAGTACAGGCCGCCGCGGCGCGTGAACACCTCGCGCCGCACCGATCCGTTCATCGGGTACGGATAGGTGCGCTGCGCGACCTGCGCTTCGGCGAAGGTGATGCTCACCTGCATCGGCCCGCCGGTGCGCACCGGGTTCTTGCTCGCGAAGAACGTCTTGCCCATCGGCACCATGCCGATGAAGTCCTCGAAGATCTCGCTCAGCTGCCGCTCGGTGCTCGCCGCGTCGATGCGTTCGGCATAACTGCGGCCGTTGGGCGACGACAACTTCAGTGCCGCATGCACGGCAAAGGGCGGCACGCCGGCCGACTCGGCGCGGCGGTCGATCTCCTGCCACGCCATCTTCGCGAGGCCGGGCACCGCCGGGTCGGCCCGGTAGCTCGATTCCTGCTCGGTGACGGCCAGCACGGCGCACAAGTTGTCGGGCGTCGAGGGCAGTTCGAGCGCCGCCAGCGAGGCATGCACGTCGGTGGCCCAGCCGGCACGGTCGTCCAGGCGCGGCGGCAGCACCTTCATCACCGCCTCGCGCGCCTCGGTCGGCCCGAA
>JAEUPI010000183.1 GCA_016790175.1 Burkholderiaceae bacterium
GCCCTTGGCCGAATGCACCGTCATCAGTTGCACGGCGTCCTGTCCGGCCTGAGCCTGGTTGTCGCCGGCCTCGAGCGCCGCATGCGTGAGAAAGGCCGCCAGCGGCGAGACGATCTCGCCGGTTTCGGCATCGGGCGTGACGTCGGCCGGCGCCACGGCCGCGGGCACGCCGGCAGCCACATCACCGGCAGCGATGGCACCGGCGATTTCGTCGACCGGCAGCGCCACCGCATCCTTGCCGAAGCCCTCCTGCGTGACGAACGCTTCGGCGGCGTTGACCAACTCTTCCAGGTTCTCGATGCGGTCGGCGCCTTCCTTGTCGGTGCGATAGAAGTCGATCAGCCCGCTGACCTGCAGCATGTGTTCGATGATCTCGCGCAGCGTGAGCCCGCGCGTGGCCTCGCGCATCGCGTCGACCAGCGCATTGAACGCCTGCAAGTTCGTGCCCGCCTTGCCGGTGAGTGCGCCGGCGCTCTGGTAGAGGCTGCGAGCGCTGACCCGAGCCGCGTCCTGCAGCTGCTCGATGCTGCGCGCGCCGATGCCACGCGTGGGAAAGTTCACCACGCGCAGATACGAGGTGTCGTCGTTCGGGTTCTCGATCAGGCGCAGGTAGGCCAGCGCATGCTTGACCTCGGCGCGCTCGAAGAAGCGCAAGCCCCCATACACCCGATACGGCACGCCGGCATTGAAGAGCGCGCTTTCGAGCACGCGGCTTTGCGCGTTGCTGCGGTAGAGCAAGGCCAGCTCGCTGCGCGGCACGCCGCTGCGGTGCAGCTGCTGCAGCTCCTCGAGCAGCCATTGCGCCTCGGCATAGTCGCTGGTGGCCTCGAGCACCCGCACCGGCTCGCCGGGGCCGGCCTCGGTGCGCAGGTTCTTGCCGAGGCGGTGCGCGTTGTGCGCGATCAGCGCGTTGGCGGCGTCGAGGATGTGGCCGAACGAGCGGTAGTTCTGCTCCAGCTTGATGACCTGCGGCACGCGGTACTCGCGCTCGAACAAGCCCATGTTGCCCACCTGCGCGCCGCGAAAGGCATAGATGCTCTGGTCGTCGTCGCCCACGGCGAACAGGCTCTGCCCCGGCTTGCCCGGCGGCGAAAAGAGCTTGAGCCACAGGTACTGCAGCTTGTTGGTGTCCTGGAACTCGTCGACCAGCACATGCGAGAAGCGGCGCTGGTAATGCTCGCGCAGCGCGTCGTTGTCTCGCAGCAGCTCGTAGCTGCGCAACATCAGCTCGGCGAAGTCGACCACGCCTTCGCGCTGGCACTGGTCTTCGTAGGCCTGGAAGATCTCGACCATCTTGCGCATCTGCGGATCGTGCACGGCCACGTCGCGCGGGCGCTGGTAGTCCTCTTTGGCGCCGGCGATGAACCAGGCCACCTGCTTGGGCACGAAGCGCTCCTCGTCGAGGTTCATCGCCTTGATCACGCGCTTGACGGCCGAAACCTGGTCGCTCGCGTCGAGGATCTGAAAGCTCTGCGGCAGCGCCGCCAGCTTCCAGTGCGCACGCAGGAAGCGGTTGCACAGGCCATGGAAGGTACCGATCCACATGCCGCGCACGTTGATCGGCAGCATCGCCGACAGGCGCGTGAGCATCTCCTTGGCCGCCTTGTTGGTGAAGGTCACCGCCATCACGCCACCGGGCGAGACCTGGCCTGTCGAAAGCAGCCAGGCGATGCGCGTGGTCAGCACACGCGTCTTGCCCGAGCCGGCACCGGCCAGGATCAGCGCCGGCACCGCCGGCAGCGTGACCGCGGCGCGTTGTTCGGGATTCAGGTTCTTGAGCAGGGCCTCGCCACCATGGCCCGGACCAGCCAGCGGATTGACCGCAGAATGCGATTCATGCATCGCGGGATTCTAGGAGTCGTGTCGTGGGTCGCTGCCGTGGCCTTGGCGCACGCTGCGGCAGCGGCCAGCAGCGACGATGCGACGCCCTGCCCGCGTCAGCCACGCATGCTGGTCGAGCGGTTCATCAGCGCCGAATGCGATACCTGCTGGACGAACGCCGCCACACCGCCGGCGCCGGCCGACGCGTGGCTGCTCGACTGGATCGTGCCGAGCGATCGCGGCGACGAGGCGCCACTGTCGGCGGCGGCACCAGCCGAAGCCAAGGAGCGTGCCCGCCGGGCCACGGGTAGCGCGCCGCCGACACAGGAAGCGCTCATGCATCGCACGGCCCTGGCGCCCGCAGGCAAAGCGGGCGCAGCGCGATTGAGCGTCGCGGCCGGCCCGGCCTGGAACGGCTACTTCGGCGTCCAGCTCGACAGCCGAGGCCGCTGGCCGCGTGGCAGCACGGCATGGCTCGCACTCGTGGAGACCATTCCGCTCGGCACCGACGGCACGCCGGTTGCGCGACAACTGGTGCGCACCGTTGCCGGGCCGATCGCGCTCGATCCGCGATCGCCCACGCATCGCGAGACGCGTGCGATGCGCTGGCCCGAGACAGCCAAGCCCGAGCGATTGCGTGCCATGGCCTGGGTGGAATCGGCAGGCGGCATGGTCCTGGCATTCGCCCACGGACGCTGCGGCGTGCGCTGACGCACGACCGCTGCGTCGGGCCGCACCCGGGCGTTGCGCCGGAGACGCGCTTGCTTATGCCGGCATTAACTCTGCAACCATCGGCAATCGGAAGACGAACTCCGCCGGGCGCGTCACGCTGCGGCGGTGACACCTTGTCACGTGCGCGCCGCGGCCATTCGCGCATGCGGTCGGAAACTGATCTGCAACGATCACGACGCAGGACTGCCATCGCTCCGGCAACCACCCATGCGGCACGACCCCTCCAATGCCGATGCGCCGATCCGCACGACCGTGCGAGATGCTTCGTTGTCGGCAATCGACCTGAACCATCCATCGCTCAGCGTCAGGGATCTGGCACTGCTCGATCGATTCGAACACGAACGGCATGTGCGGGTGCAACTCGGCATGGCGGCCGAAGCGTCGGGGCTCGAAGCGGCGATGCTGATCGTGTGGCACACGGCCACCACGGCCGATGTCCCGCTCGGCACGGCTGCCCGTCCGATCGAGCACCCAACGCCGATCGGCGCTGCGGCCGAAGGCTGACCTCGCGAGCAGCCATGCTGGCACGCCTGTTCGAATCGTCCCGCTCGTTCTGGCAGCAGCACGCGCCGGGCTTCCTCGACACACGTGCCCGACGCGACGCACGACTCGGCGCCATGGCCGCACGCTTCGAGGCTGCGCTGACCGAGGTGGCGCCGAAGCCCGCCTATGTGCTGCGCGTGCGAATCCTGCGTGCACGGTGTCCGGCAGACCTGTGGCAGCTCCGGCTCGACCTGTTCAACGCCGTCGCCAAGTCATGCGGGCAGAGCGAGGCCCAGGCGCGGCTGCACGCACTCGACGCCCTGTTCTCGCATCGCGGCGGACCGGCGTACGGTCTGCCCCGACGATCGCCACATCAATAGCCCTCGAGCACCTTCACGCCTGGCGTGGCCGTCTCGACATAACCCACGGCGCCTGGTGTCGAGCGGACAAACGAAATGACTTCCGCATCGCTGCCCTTGACGGGCGGCGCGGTGAGTCCCTCACGGAAGGCTTTGCGTCGCCAACGCGCCTCGTACTTGCGCTCATCGGTCTGCAGCACCTTCTCCAGGAACTTCGCGCGTGAGGCCAGGTTGTCCACCGGAACGAGCCGGAGCTTGCCGACCAGTTGTTTCTCGCCAAGGAAGACCAGGCGCACCTCTTCGGCATTCAGCTCGACCGAAGGGTGGGCGATCACCAGTCCGGCCATGGCGGGTGTGAGCCACAGGCCGCCGAGACACGCGGCCAGAAGGCGAAGCTTGCGTGTCCGCTGCATGCTCAGAACGCGATCGAATATTCGACCGCGGCCCGGTGGTAGCGTGTCGCGGCGAGCGGCACGCGCAGGCCCTGGCCATCGATCAGCGAGGCGTCGGACTCGTTGGTGCGCGAGACCTCGAGCTTCAGCGCCGAGCGCGCATCGAGGTCGTAGCGCACGCCCGCGAGCATCCGGCGATAGGGTCGCCCATTGCGCAGGCTGGCGAAGTAGGTATCGGCCGCATCGATGCCCGCCCGCTCGAAGCGGGCGTACGGTGTCCACGCACCCAGCTCGCGACCCAGCTGCAGGTACCACAACGTGCTGCCGGCCCTTGAGGCCGCATCGAGATCGTGGCTGCGGACATCATGAGCTTCCGCGAGCAGATTCCAGACATCGTCGTCGTAGGCGGCATGCACGCCCGCCAACCGCCAGCGGTTGCGCCGGAGCACAACATCGGTGTCGCCATAGGTGTGGACCGTGGCACCCATCGCATGCATGCCCAGCGTGAGGCCGCGCAGCGCTCCGGACGGCATGTAGGAGAAGCTGCCGCCGAACTGCAGGTTGCCGTTGTCGTCCTTGAACGCATTGATGTCGAGTTCTCGGCCATGCACGGCCGGCCCGTTGCCGACGAATGCGTCGGCGCCGAAGCGGCCGTCACCCAGGCGTCCCCTTCCGGTCGCCCACAGTCCCACGGTGTGCGTCGGGAGGATCCCGCCACGATCCTCGAACTCCATGAAGCGCGGCCGCGCCAACGAGGTCTGCAAGTGTGTGCCGTGGTGGAACGACGTGTTCCACAGGCCCAGCGGTGTGTGAAAACGCCCCATCCAGACCGTCAGCGCATCGGACACGGTGTAGCCGAGCTGCAGCCGCTCGGTTTCCACATGGGTGCTGCCGTCGTCCACATACTCGAAGACGGTCTCGATCAATGCACGACCCCGATCGCCGACCTGAGGGGTCAGGTACACATCCAGCGTGCCAGCCTGGAACCCGCGCAAGCGCTGCGGATCGCCTCGTCCCGACGTGGCCACGCTCACGTCGGCAAATCCGTGCAACGGCAGCCCCGGTTCGCGGGTAGTGCGGGCCAGACCCTCGGAGAGCTGATTCACCGTCTGCTGCAGCTCGCTCACGGACGGTGAATTGGACGTTGCCGCCGACGCCTCGCCTTGCCCAGCCGGCCTGCCTGGCACGCGCGCCGTCTTCTCGAGCTCGGCCACACGGGCCTTCAGCGCTTCGATTTGCTGCACGCTGCGTTCCAGCTTCTCTTCGAGCGCCCGAATGCGCGCCGCGGAATCGTCGGCGCTGGCCAGCGCGGGCATGGCACACAGCGCAAGCACAACAGCGGCCTGCCCGGCGCGCGCCCACTCGATTCCCAGCTTCATCCTGAACCCCGCAATTCAGCCGTCCCCGTGTGGCCGGCCGGCTAGTCTATCGGCGCGGCACCGTGGCGCACAGCACACGTGACGTGCAGTCGCGGATGCCAGTGGGTCGCCGGCTGTGTACAGTGAATGCTCCACACATGAGGCATTCCTTCGTCGTCGCCGGGTTGATTGGATGGCTCGCCGCGACGACCAGTGCGGCGGGGCCGGCTTCCCTGCCCGGTCGCTGGATCGACGATCGAGGTCGCGAGCTGCAGTCCTTCGGCAGCGACGAGGCCACGGCCGTGGTGGTGACGATGGCCTACGGTTCGTGCCGCCGCGTGTGTTCGAGTGCGCTGCGCACGATGCAGCAGCTGCAGCGCGAGGCGGATCGTCGGCATCGGTCCTTGCAGTTCGTGGTCGTGGGCCTCGACCCGCAACAGGACACGCCGGAAGACTGGGCCCTGTACCGCCGAGACCAGGGTCTGCAGCGAAGCAACTGGCATTTCCTGACCGGCAACACGCACGACACGCAACGCCTGGCCGCGCGACTGAACCTGCGCTATTGGCGCTATGGCGAGCACATCCTGCACGACTACCGGATCGTGCTCGTCGCGTCCGACGGTCGCGTGCTGCGTCATCTGGATCGGCCGGACCAGGATCCATCGGCGCTGCTGGATCCTTGACGTGACCGCTCCCGTCGTTGCTTCGTCCATCGAACGCCGATCGGCCTGGTCGCTGCGTGGCCGCATGCTCTGGATCGCCATGGCCGCATTGCTGGCCTCGCTGGCCGGTGGCGGATGGGCGATGTACTGGGCGGCTGGCCTTCAGGAAGACCAGGCGATGGACGCACGGCTCGAGCATCTCGGTGCAGTCGTTCTGGCGTTCGTCGAAGAGGAAATCGAGGAGGAGATACACGAAATCGCCCGCGGCATCCATCCGATGCCGCTGAATCTGACGGCGCGACCCTCGGTGTCGCTGCTCTATCGACTGCAGGTCTGGACACGCCATGGCAACCTGCTGATGCGAAACCACGAGGCTCCGGCCGACCGACCTCTGATGCCGCTGCAGCGGCTGGGTTACGCCGACATCCGGATCGCGGGCGAGGCTTATCGTGCGTTCGCGCTGCCCACCCGCAATGCCGAATACGTGGTGCAGGTGGCCGAAAACGTCGAGGAACGCTGGACCAAGAAGGTCGCGAGCACGCTGTACTTCACCGCCTTCCTCGCGCTGCCGCTCGCACCCGTCTTCTGGCTGACGTGGTTGTGGATGCGCCGGTCGCTGCGATCGATTGACGTGCTCGCCGACCAGCTCGGCGAACGGCATCCACAGGACATGACGCCGGTGCAGATCGGTTCACCACCGCGCGAGATGCTGCCCATCCTGCAATCGATCGACGGCCTGTTCGCACGCATCGGCCACGCCTTGTCGGTCGAACGCAGCTTCACCTCGCTGGCAGCCCACGAGATCCGCACGCCGCTTGCCGGACTGCGGGCCAACGCGCAAGTGGCACGCAGCTCACCGGATCCGCAGCACCGCGACGAGGCGCTGCAGGCGGTGGTGGCCGGTGCCGATCGTGCGGCCCACCTGGTCGATCAGCTGCTGGACCTGGCCCGCGTGGAATCCATGCCGAAGGTCAATCAGCCGCCGATCGAGAGCGTCGACCTGGCTGAGCTGTACGAAGAACTCTGGGTCGACCTGAAGCCCCGCGCCGAGCGCAAGCAGATCACCGTCACGGCCACATTCAGCGTCCGCCATCTCCGGGGCCATCGCTTCGCGCTGTACACCCTGATGCGCAACCTGCTGGCCAATGCCATCGCCTACACGCCCGAAGGCGGCCGCGTCGCGATCGGCTCGGGCCGCGACGACAGCGCCGTGCATCTGACCCTGGATGACTCGGGCCCGGGCATATCGCTCGAGTTGCGCGCCCGGGCCTTCGAACGCTTCAATCGACTGGGCACGCGGCAACAGGGCGGCGTCGGCCTCGGTCTGTCGATTGCGCAATCGGCAGTCGAACTGCACGGCGCCACGCTCGAGTTGCTCGATTCGCCCCTGGGCGGCCTGCGCGCCCGCGTGAGTTTCGACGCCGCGTCAGGCGTCCCGGAGGGCTAACGTTTCTGCGTGGCCTCCGCCGGCGCCGGGAGCTGCTCGATGCGTTCGAGCGGGCACAGCTGGTAGCCGACGCCACGCACGGTGACGATCAGGCCCGGGTGCATCTTGCGCCGCAAGTGGTGAACGTGCACCTCCACCGCGTTGCTGCCGATTTCCTCGCCCCAGCCGTAGAGCGCCATCTCGAGCTGCTCGCGCGTGGCAATGCGGTTGGGCCGCCGCATCAGCGCGTCGATCAGCAGAAACTCCTTGCCCGTCAGCGTCAACTTCGCGCCGTGCCAGAGGGCGGTGCGCTCCACTGGCAGCAGCTCGAGCGGCCCGTGCACCATCGCCGTCGAGCCGTCGCCGTCCTGCACGCGGCGGACAACGGCGCGAATGCGGGCGGCCAGTTCGTCGAGATCGTAGGGCTTGACCATGTAGTCGTCGGCGCCCAGGTCGAGCAGGGAGATGCGATCGCCCTTCTGCCCGCGCGCGGTGAGCACGATCACCGGCGTGCGCCCTTGGCGCGCGCGAAGATTGCGCAGACAGTCTTCGCCGGACAATTCCGGCAGCCCCAGGTCGAGCAGCACGCAGTCGTACTTGTGTCGCGACAGCGAGGAAACCACTTGATTCCCGTCGGTGACCCAGTCGACACCCCAGCCGAGCTGCAGCAGGCTCAGGCAGGTGGCTCGGCCCAGCAGGGGGTCGTCTTCGGCAAACAGCAGTCGCAACGCAGAGCTCCCAACGATTGTCTTGTGCCAGGGGTGCCGCCCCATCCCCTTGGGGCCGTGCCCCAGGATTGAGCCATTTTCCTTAAGTGTGTTGCGGCATGCGACCCCGGGACTCGGGCATCTGCCCGTGACCTTGTCGACAACCGCACGAGCTTGGTGGCCCGAGCCGCGGCAAAGCTCCCCACCACGGTAGGACCCCACCTACCCGCACCTGCGGGGCGTCCACCGGCTTGGCGATTGGAGCATGCCACACGTCCAATGAGGGTCGATCAGCAACCCTTCGAGCGGCAAACCCATGCGGCGTGCGACATCAGCGACGACGTGTCTTTGCATGTGCGTGCTGTCGGCTGCCGCCCCGGCGCAAATCTACGTCGGGCCCACTGGCGATGCCGGCACCGCGATCGCGCTGTCGAACCATCCGTCGGACACGACACCGGTGCTGCTGATCGAGGCCCTGGCCTTGCCGCTGCCAACCGACGCGGCGCAGGCACCGATCGCCGCGCAACCGGCACCGTGGGTCAAGTCGATCGTGCGTCGCCCGAGCGCGACCACCGACCGCCTGATACCGCGCATCGCGCGTGAATTCGCCGTGCCCGAGTCACTGGTGCGCGCGGTCGTGGCCGTGGAATCCGGGTTCGACCCGAGGGCACGCTCGCACAAAGGCGCGATGGGCCTGATGCAGCTGATGCCCGAAACAGCGCGCCGATTCGGTGTGGTCGATCCGTACTCCGAGGAGCAAAACCTGCGTGGCGGCACCGCCTATCTGCGCTGGTTGCTCGACGCCTTTGCCGGAGACGTTGCGCTGGCGCTGGCCGCATACAACGCCGGCGAAGGTGCCGTGATGCGCGCGGGCCGCCGCATTCCAAACTTCCCGGAGACACGCGCCTATGTGCCCAAGGTGATTTCCTATCACCGTCGTTACGCGGACATGGCTGCGGCACCTGCCACCCGCTGAACTCTTCCGCGCACTCTGCGGCTGCACGCAGCGCGCGACGGGCTGGGGGAACCACCCCCCGAGCCACGGGGAGTTCGCCCGATACCACTTAATCGACCGTTAAGGCCCTGCATCAAGACTGCCGGACCATGACGTTCCCGGTTTCTCGACACGCTGTTCAACTGCGCCTCGCCCACCGCGGCTTCACTTTGCTGGAACTGCTGGTGGTGATGGTCATCATCGGGTTGCTGGCTGGCATCGTCGCGCCGCAGTACTTTGCGCAGCTCGGCAAGTCCAACGCCAAGGTGGCGCGCGCCCAGATCGAGGCCTTCGGCCAGGCGCTGGACCAGTACCGCCTCGACGTCGGGCAATACCCGAACAGCGAGCAAGGCCTGACGGCCTTGCGCAGCGCGCCGCAACAGACCGCACGCTGGCAGGGCCCGTATCTGAAGCGCGATGTGCCGCTCGATCCGTGGGGACGCGCCTACCTCTATCGCGCCCCGGGCCAGCATGGCGACTACGACCTCGTGAGCCTCGGCGCCGACGGACAACCCGGCGGCGAGGGCGAGGCGGCCGACGTGAACTCCTGGTGACGCACGATGGCCGCTACCACAACCGACACCGCGCTCGAGCGGCGCTGGCCTTCGACGGCGCTGCGCTGGATCGCCGGTGCAGACCAACGGGCCACGGTCGACGAGGAGCAGCTTGCCCATGATCTGAGCCTGATGCTGCGCTCGGGCCTGCGGCTCATGGACGCGTTGCACACGCTGCGCGAACGCGATGCGCGCCACACGCCTGCCTGGCTGCTAACGACCTTGAAGGCGCTCGAACAGGGCCGATCGTTTTCTGCCGCACTGACTGCGAGTGCTTGCGTCGGCCCGGCCTTCCTGGCCTGCGTGCGCGCCAGCGAAGCCACCGGCGATCTGGGCGACAGCCTGAACCGGTTCGCCGTCAACGCGGCCCGACTGCGCGTGTTGCGCGCGCGCTTGGTGTCGGCCTGCGTCTACCCCGCACTGCTTGTGGCCGTGGCGTCGCTGGTGGTCTTGTTCCTGCTCGTCTATGTGGTGCCGCGCTTCGCCACCGTTCTCGAAGGAACGGTGCGCGACATGCCCTGGGTCTCGCGGCTGCTGATCGATGTAGGCGTCGCGCTGTCGGCCGTGCAAGGCCCGCTGATCGGCGCGCTGCTGCTGGGCCTGCTCGGGGCCGGCGTGATGCTGTGGCGCCTCGCCCGCAGCGGTCAGCTCGTCGAACGCACGATCGACACCGCCGCGCGGCTGCCGTGGATGCGCGACTACCTGCGCGCGTTCGGTCTCGCGCAGATCGCACGCAGCGCGGCGATGCTGGTGCGCTCTGGCCTGCCGGCGCTGAAGGCGTTGGAGCTGTGCCGCGCGCTGCTGCCGGGCATCGACCGGCCGCGCCTCGACGCCGCGCTCGCCGCCGCCCGCACCGGCGCACCGCTGGCGCGATCGCTGCACGAATCGCGGCTGTTTGATGCCCTCGCCTACCGTGTGCTCAAGGTCTCGGAGCAGAGCGGCCAGCTCGACGCCGCGCTCGATCGGGTGGCCGACATGGTCGACAGCCAGCTCGAGCGCGCGCTCGAGCGCCTGGGCCGGCTGATCGAACCGATGCTGATGCTAGTGATCGGCACTGTGGTCGGCGGCATCGTCGTGATGATGTACCTGCCGATCTTCCAGCTCGCCGCCAGCGTTCGCTGACCATGCGCGTCAACCACTCCGACTCGATCCCGCCCGACGACAGCGTGCTACCGCCGCGGGCGCGGCACAGCGGGGCGGTGCTCGAGCGCCTGTCGCGCCTGGTCACGCGGCCGCAGGACATGCCCATGCACATGGTCGACGAGGCCGCCGGCGTCGCCGCCATACCAATTGCGAACGGTTCGGGCCTGGGCTGGCTGAGCGAGCGCACGGGGTTGCCGGCCAGCCGCCTGCGCGAATGGCGCGTCGATGCGGCCGATCTGCAGCTCATCCCGTTCGCGCAGGGTCAACAGCGCGGCTGCCTGGCCCAGCGCCGCAGCGACGGCGTGGTCGACGTGATCGTCGTCGACCCGCTGAACGAGGCGACGATGCTGTGGCTCGAATCGCGTGTGCGCGCCGCCGGCCATCCGCCGACGCGCTGGTTCGTCGCACGCGAGTCCGACGTCAAGAAGTTCTACGGCCGGCTCGAGCAGGAGTCCAAGGCCCTCGGCGGACCCGAGTTGCCCGTCGACTTCGCCGCCGAGGCCGACGACGCGGCAGACGTGCTCAATCTTTCGCTGGCGACGATCAGCAGCGACGAGAGTCCGGTGGTGCGCTTCGTCAACAGCACGCTGTACGACGCGCTGAAGTCGCAGGCGAGCGACGTGCACCTCGAATGCGGCAACCGTGGCCTGGCTGTCAAGTACCGCCTCGACGGCGTGCTGCAATCGGTGGCACAACCCGAAGGCCGCGATTTCGCCGATCGCGTGGTCTCGCGCATCAAGGTGCTCGCCGACCTGGACATTGCCGAGCGCCGCATTCCGCAGGACGGCCGGCTGAAACTCTCGCTGGCCGGACGCCACATCGACGTGCGCGTCTCGGTGATGCCCAACCTGTACGGCGAGGACGCGGTGCTGCGCATTCTCGACCGCTATCAGCTTGCCGCCGACGAGTCGCTCAGCGTCGAGCATCTCGGTTTCGATTCGGCGAGCGCCGGCTTCATCCGCAAGCTCGCACGGCTGCCGCACGGCCTGTTGCTCGTGACCGGCCCCACCGGCAGCGGCAAGACGACCACGCTGTACGGCGTGCTGTCGGAAATGAACACCGGGCTCGACAAGATCATCACGATCGAGGATCCGGTGGAATACCAGCTGCCGGGCGTACTGCAGATCCCCGTCAACGAGGCCAAGGGCCTGAGCTTCGCGCGTGGGCTGCG
>JAEUPI010000185.1 GCA_016790175.1 Burkholderiaceae bacterium
AAGCCTGCCTGGGCGCCGATCGAAGGCCGCACGTTCCAGGGCTATCGCAACGCCGACGGGTCGGTGGGCACACGCAACCTGCTGGCGATCACGACCACCGTGCAATGCGTGGCCGGCGTGGTGGCTCACGCGGTGGAGCGCATCCGGCGCGAGCTGCTGCCGCGCTACCCGCAGGTCGATGGAGTGGTCGCGCTGGAGCACACCTATGGCTGCGGCGTGGCCATCGACGCCCCCGACGCGGTGATCCCGATCCGCACGCTGCGCCACATCAGCGCGAACCCGAACTTCGGTGGCGAGGTGATGGTGGTGAGCCTCGGCTGCGAGAAGCTGCAGCCCGAGCGGCTGCTGCCGCCGGGCAGCATCGCCGTGAACAGCGAAGGCACCACCACGCTCGACGTGGTGTGCCTGCAAGACCCAGCCCACGTGGGCTTCGGCTCGATGATCGACTCGATTCTGCGACAGGCCACGGTGCACCTCGAACGGTTGAACGCGCGCCGCCGCGTCACCTGCCCGGCGAGCGATCTCGTGGTCGGCGTGCAATGCGGCGGCAGCGACGCGCTGTCGGGCATCACGGCCAACCCTGCGGTGGGCCAGGCCGCCGACCTGCTGGTGCGCGCGGGCGCCACCGTGATGTTCAGCGAGAACACCGAGGTGCGCGACGCGGTGGCCCACCTCACCGCGCGCGCGGCGACGCCGCAAGTGGCCGAAGCCATCGTGCGCGAACTCGGCTGGTACGACCGTTATCTCGAACGCGGCAGCGTCGACCGCAGCGCGAACACCACGCCGGGCAACAAGGCCGGCGGCCTGAGCAACATCGTCGAGAAGGCGATGGGCTCGGTGGTCAAGAGCGGCCGCGCGCCGATCGCCCACGTGCTGAGCCCGGGCGAACGACTCCGCCGCGACCAGCGCGGCCTCGTGTTCGCCGCCACGCCGGCGAGCGACTTCATCTGCGGCACGCTGCAGCTGGCGGCCGGCATGAACCTGCACGTCTTCACCACCGGCCGCGGCACGCCCTATGGCCTGGCCGAGTGCCCGGTGATCAAGGTGGCCACGCGCACCGAGCTCGCCAACCGCTGGCACGACCTGATGGACCTGAACGCCGGCACCATCGCCGACGGCGAGGCCTCGATCGAGCAGATGGGCGAGACCTTATTCGAGCTGATGCTCGCCACCGCCTCGGGTCAGCGCACCTGGGCCGAACGCTGGCAGCTGCACAACGCGCTGGTGCTGTTCAATCCGGCGCCGGTGACCTGAGACAAGGCCCCAAGGCGCCGTGGCCCAGGCCATCTCGACGCAGTGCGCCGGATCGACAGCCATTCAGCCGCCGAGGGCGCGCAGCAACGTCAGCCCTTGAAGATCGCGGCGAGATCGACCTCTTCCATGTCGCCCACCAGCTTCATGCTGCTTTCAATGTGCTCGAGGTGTTCGAGCATGAGCTTCTCGGCACGCGCAGCGTCACGCCTGGCGATGGCGTCGATGATCTGCGAGTGCTCGTCGGCGCGGCAACTCGTCGTCGTCGGCGCATCGTAGAGAAAGATCATCAGGCAGGTCAGCACCGACAGCTCTCGCATGCTGCGCGCGAGTGCCGAGTTGCCGGCCAGCTCGGCCGCGAGCGAGTGGAATTCCCCGGACAGACGGATCACGGCTCGCTTGTCGTCGCGGCGCCGGGCATCGACCTCGAGTTCCTGGTGCTGGCGCAGCCGCGTGAGCTTTTCGGGCGTCAGCGTGTCGACGAGGCGCCGCAGCACGGCCGGCTCGATCAGCCGCCGGGCCTCGAACACATCGCGGGCCTGTTCGATGGTGGGCTTGGCCACGTACGCGCCGCGCTGCGGGATCAGATCGACGATCTGCTCGTGGGCCAGGCGCGCCAGCACTTCGCGGATGCGCGCGCGGCTGACGTCGAAGATCTCGGCCAGGCGCTCCTCGACCAGCTTGGTGCCGGGGTGCAGGCGATGCTCGAGGATCGCCGTGTAGATCTTCTCGTAGATGTCGTCGTGCGCGTTCTCGCGCTGCAGTCGGGCCTGCGATGCGCCCCTGCGGGCGGGTCGGGTCGGCATGATCGGCGGGTCGGGCTGGGGGTTGGCGGCCGGGCGCACGCCGGCGGCGATTGTAGGGAGCCGGCCGTCGCCGAGGGCGAGTCGAAGCGGATCGTTCATCGCCAGTCGAACAGCTGACCCCAACCCTGCACCTGTGCCGGGTCGACGCCGGCCGCGCGCAACTGCCCCCACACGGTGGTGCTCACGGTATCGAGCAGCGGGATGCCGAGCTCGGCTTCGACGGACGCGGCCAGCGTGGCCGCGCGCAGGTTGGTACAGAAGGTGGTGATGGCCTGAGGCGCGTCTTCGGCGACCTCGTTCATCAAGCGGCGCAGCCGCTCGGGTTCGACCAGCGCGAAGTCATGGTTGACGCAGATGCCGAGATGGCGTTCGGCGACGACCTCGATGCCGATCGCGCGATAGTTGTCGATGATGCGCTGCTGCACTTCGGCGGTGTAGGGCGTGACGAGGGCCAGCCGCGTGATGCCGCGCAGAGCGAGCAGCTCGTTCAGCGCCAGCACCGCGGTGGTGGCCGGGATGCCGGTGCGCTCGCGGATTCGTTCGACCAGCACCCGGTCGGTGTCGAAACCACGCCAGCCGGACGCGGTGCCGCTCCAGCCGATGACATCGACCTTGGCATCGGCCAGCAGCTCGGCCGCCGCCAAGATCTTGCTGTCGTCGAATTGGCCGAGCGCGCTGTCAGACAGCGAGATCTCGGTGACGCGGAAGCGCGAGAAGTGGGCACTGCAGCCTGGCACGGTCGCGGCCAGCGCGCTGGTGAGCGGCTCCAGCGCCGTGTTGGACGACGGGGTCAGCACCCCAAGACGGATCGATTGGGTCATCTCTCGACAGGAGGAAGGCCAGCGCACGCCGCGCCGGGCCACATGATGCGTGATTCAGGGAATATTGTCGACATTAGTGTAAACACTAAAGACGACAATCGTGTTGTCGACGATGATGTTGACATTCGAGGCGCTGATCCAGTCTGGCGCGCCACTTGCGAAGGATCGATGGCATAGGGCCGTGGGTTCCCCTGACGCACAAATGCGGAGCAGATCGAGTTCATGTACTCAGTACTGTCGACAACACGGTTGAATGCAACGCCCACCGATGGTGCGTCCGGAGGCCGGCCATGAGCGCCTTCGACCTCGTCGTCCGCAACGCCCGCGTCGCGACAGCCAGCGACACCTTCGACGCCGACATCGGCGTCAAGGGCGGGCGCATCGTCCAACTCGGCCAGCACCTGTCGGCCGGCCTGCGAGAGATCGATGCCGCCGGCCGAGTCGTCACGCCGGGCGGCGTCGACGCGCATTGCCACCTTGACCAGCCGATGGCACCGCCGGTGCGCATGGCCGACGACTTCGACTCCGGCACGCGCGCCGCGGCCTGCGGTGGCACGACCACGGTGATCCCCTTCGCCGCGCAGGAGAAGGGCCAGTCCTTGCGCGCCGCGGTCGACGACTACCACCACCGTGCCGAAGGCAAGGCGCATGTCGACTACGCGTTCCACCTGATCGTCAGCGACCCGACGCCGCAGGTACTGAACGACGAGCTGCCCGGGCTGATCGCCCAGGGCTACACCTCGTTCAAGATCTACATGACCTACGACGACCTCAAGCTCGACGACGGCCAGATGCTCGACGTGCTCGCGGTCGCGCGAGCGCACGGTGCGATGGCGATGATCCACGCCGAGAACGCCGACTGCATCGAGTGGCTGACGAAGAAGCTCGAGGCCGCCGGGCGCACCGCACCGCGCTTCCACGCGCACGCGCGGCCGATGCTGGTCGAGCGCGAGGCGACCCATCGAGCGATTTCGCTGGCCGAGCTGGTCGACGTGCCGATCCTGATCGTGCACGTCTCGGGCCGCGAGGCGGTCGAGCAGATCCGCTGGGCACGCGCACATGGCCTGAAAGTGTTCGCCGAGACCTGCCCGCAGTACCTGTTCCTGACGGCCGCCGATTTGGGGCTGGACGACAGCTACCACGGCGCCAAGTGCGTGTGCAGCCCGCCGCCGCGCGACAAGGCCAACCAGGAGGTGATCTGGGACGGCCTGAACGATGGCCTGTTCACCGTCTTCAGCTCCGACCACGCGCCCTTCAAGTTCGACGCACCCGAAGGCAAGAAGCCGGGCGGCGAGGAGGTGGCGTTCCGCCATATTCCGAACGGCATTCCGGGCATCGAGACGCGCCTGCCGCTGCTGTACAGCGAAGGCGTGCTCGGCGGCCGCATGACGCTGAACCGTTTCGTCGAGCTGACCGCGACCAATCCGGCCAAGGCCTACGGCCTGCATCCACGCAAGGGCACGATCGCCGTCGGCGCCGACGCCGACCTGGTGATCTGGGACGAGCGCGAGTTCGTGCTCGACAACTCGATGCTGCACCACGCGGTCGACTACACGCCATACGCGGGCCAGACGCTGCGTGCCTGGCCCGGCGCGACCATCGCCGCCGGCGAGATCGTCTGGGATGGCAAACACTTTCACGCCCGCGCCGGCCGTGGCCAGTTCCTCGCCTGCGGTGCACCGTCGCTGCTGCCACGGCGAGGCGGAGCCGATCGATGAGCCGCCTGTTGCTGATCAACCCGAACATCTCGGACAGCGTGTCCGATTTGATCCGGGCCGAAGCACAGCGAAGTGCCTCTGCGAACACTTCGGTCGAGGTGCTGACCGCGCCGTTCGGCGTGGCCTACATCGAAACCCGCTTCGAGGCGCTGATCGGCGCCTACGCCACGGCGCAGCTGGCCGCCGAGCACCATGAGCGCTTCGATGCGGTCATCGTGGCCGCGTTCGGCGATCCGGGTCTCGCGGGGCTGCGCGAGGCATTGCCCTGTCCGGTGACCGGGCTGACCGAGGCCGCGCTGGCCAGCGCCTGCCTGCTCGGCCACCGCTTCTCGATCGTCGCGATCTCGCAGCGCATCCGGGCCTGGTATCGCGAGACAGTCGAGGCCTGTGGCCTCGCCTCGCGGCTCGCGAGCATTCGCGGCCTGGACGAGCCGCTGGCCGACATCGGAAGCGTGCAGGCCGATCAGGGCGACCGCCTCGTCGCGCTGGCCGAACGATGCGTCGCCGACGACGGCGCCGAGGTCATCGTGCTGGCCGGCGCGCCGCTCGCCGGCTTGGCGCGCAGTCTTCGCGGCCGGCTGCCGGTGCCCGCGGTCGACGGTGTGTCGAGCGCCGTGCGTCACGCCGAGTCGCTGATTGCGCTGCAGCCCGGCCGCGCCGCCCGCGGCAGCTTTGCACCACCGCCGGCGAAGCCGCATCGCGGTCTGCCGGCGGCAATCGCCCGCCTGCTCGACCGCCCCGTTTCCTGAGCCGCCCTTTCACTCACCCCCGCAGGAGAACCCCAGATGTCCCGATTCATCACCCTCGTTGCTTCCGCTGCCGTGGCCCTCGGCGCAGCCGGCGCCGCCCAGGCGCAAGACAAGATCAAGTTCAAGGCCATCGGCCAGCCGCTGGCCACCGGGCTCATCCAGAAGAACAAGGAGCAGCCGTTCTTCGAGAATTTCGCGGCCAAGTCGGGGCTGCCGATCGAGGTCGACTACAAACCGATCGACACGCTCGGCATCAAGGACACCGAGCAGTTGCGCGTGATGAAGGCCGGCCTGTTCGACATCGTGTCGCTGCGCGTGTCGCAGAACTCGCGCGACGAGCCGACGCTGCTCGGTCTGGACTTGGTCGGCGCCAGCCCCGACTACCCCACCGGCAGCAAGGTCACGAAGGCCTGGTTCGACAGCGTCGACGCCCGCCTGCAGCAGCAGTTCGGCGTCAAGCTGCTCAGCGTCTGGCCCTTCGGCCCGCAGATCCTGTTCTGCAAGAAGCCGATCACGAAGCTCGCCGACGTCAAGGGCCTGAAGGTGCGCGTGTACGACCAGAACCTGGCCAAGTTCATCGAGTTGGTCGGTGGCACGCCGGTGCCGATCGCGTTCGCCGACACCCACCAGTCGCTGTCGCTCGGCGTCGTCGACTGTGCGATCACCGGACCGTCGAGCGCCAACTCCGCCGGGTGGCCCGAGGTCACCACGCACCAGCTGCCGCTGGGCTTCCAGATGGCGCTGAACGGCTACGCGATGACATTGAAAGCCTGGAACCAGCTCAAGCCCGACCAGCAGGCCAAGGTCAAGGCCGCCTTCGATGGTCTGACCGGCGAGATCTGGAAATACTCCGAAGAGCTGTTCCAGGACGCGCTGAACTGCAACGCCGGCAAGGACCCGTGCACCACCGGCAAGAAGTTCAAGCTGGTCAGCGTGCCGGTGACGCCGGCCGACACCGAGCTGATCCGCAGCGCGGTGACCAAGGTGTCGTTCCCGGCCTGGTCCGAGGTGTGCGACAAGTCCAACCCGGGCTGCTCGCAGAAGTGGATGTCCACGGTCGGTCCGGCGCTGGGGCTGAAGTGAGCGCGGCGGTCTGGCCGAACGAAGCGGTGGGCGCGGCGGCGCCCACCGCGCAGGCTGCCACTGCCGCCAACAACCGGAGGACGAACATGAAGGACCGCATCGAGACGCTGCTGGCCACGGTCTTCGGCGGCATCTTCCTGACGCTGGCCGTCGTGGTCGCGGTCGAGACGATCAGCCGCAAGGTGTTCAACTTCTCGCTGCAAGGCGCGGACGAACTCGGCGGCTACGCGCTCGCCGTCGGCTCGACGATCGCCTTCAGCCTGGCGCTGATGGGGCGCAATCACATCCGCGTCGATGTCTTCCACGACAAGTTCCCGCGTGCACTGCAGGCAGCACTGAACTGGCTGTCGATCGTTGCGCTGGCAGCGCTCGGCGCCTTCATCGCCTGGATCGCCTTCAAGGTCATCGGCGACACGCTGCAGTACCACAGCACCGCGCAGACGCCTTGGGCCACGCCGCTGATCTGGCCGCAGAGCGTGTGGTACGCCGGGCTGGTCATCTTTGCACTGGTGGCGATCGGCTATGCCGTGCGCGCCACCGCCTTGCTGCTGAGCAACCGCATCGACACCCTGAACCACGACTTCCACCCGAAGAGCGCGAAGGAGGAGCTCAAGGAAGAGCTCGAGGACCTCGCACATCGTCAGGCTGACATGCAAGGAGACAAGTCATGAGCGTCGGCATCTTCGGCCTCGCCTTCTTCGCCATGATCGGCATGATGCTGATCGGCCTGCCGATCGCGGCCTCGATGGCGGTGGTCGGCATCGTCGGCGGCATCGCCGCCTACGGCATTCCGTTCATGGACTCGATCGCCCCCGTGGTCTGGGGCGTGCAGAACGAGAACCTGCTGACCTCAATCCCGTTGTTCGTGCTGCTCGGCGAGCTGCTGTTGCGCTCAGGCATCGCCGACCGCATGTACATCGCGCTGTCGGCCTGGCTCGGGCGCATGCCCGGCGGCTTGCTGCACACCAACATCGGCAGCTGCGCGCTGTTCGCCGCGACCTCGGGCTCGTCGGTGGCCACCGCGGCCACGGTCGGCACGGTGGCGCTGCCCAGCCTGCAGAAGCGCGGCTACTCGATGCGCCACGCGCTGGGCTCACTGGCTGCCGGCGGCACGCTGGGCATCCTGATCCCGCCGAGCGTGAACATGATCGTCTACGGCTCGCTGACCAACACCTCGATCGGCAAGCTGTTCATCGCCGGCATCATCCCCGGGCTGCTGCTGACCGGCTGCTTCATGCTCTGGATCTGGATCTCGAGCGTGATGAGCGGCACGGTCAAGCGCGAAGACAAGGTGCCGCTGGCCGAGCGGCTGCGCACGCTGCAGTTCCTGGTGCCGCCGATGGTGGTGTTCGGCATCGTCATGGGCAGCCTGTACTTCGGCATCGCCACCACCACCGAGAGCGCTGCGCTGGGCGTGATCGCCGCACTGTTCTTCGTGTGGCGCTCGGGCCGGCTGAGCTGGGAGGTACTGAAGACCTGCTTCATCGGCACCGCACGCGTCAGCGGCATGATCCTGCTGATCATCACCGCGGCCTTCATTCTGAATCTGACGATCAGCCTGACCGGCGTGGCCGATGCGATGACCAAGTGGGTCGCCGGCCTGGGGCTCAACGGTACCGGCTTCATCCTGGCACTGATCGTGTTCTACCTCGTGCTGGGCATGTTCATGGACGTGCTGTCGATGCAGGTCGCAACGATCCCGATCACGTTCCCGATCGCGGTCGCGCTGGGCATCGACCCGATCTGGTTCGGCATCTTCATCGTGCTGATGTGCGAGCTCGGTCTGATCACGCCGCCGGTGGGCATGAACCTGTTCGTCGTGCACGGCATCCGGCCCGACAAGGGCGGACTCGAGGATGCGATCTGGGGTGCGCTGCCCTATGCGGCGATCATGATCGCGTTCACGTTGCTGCTCCTGGTCGTGCCGCAGCTGGCGACCTGGCTGCCCGGCCACATGTGAGTTGGCGACGATGGACGACGCCCTGTGGCGACTATCGGCCAGCAATCTGCAGGCTCGCTATCGCGACGGCAGCCTGACGCCGCTGGCGGTGACGCAGTCGGTGCTGGCGCGCATCGATGCGGTGAACCCGCGGCTGCATGCGGTGGTGGCGCGGCGCGATGACGCCGTGCTGACCGAGGCCGCGGCGGCGACGCAGCGCTTCGAGCAAGGCATGCCGTTGTCGGCGCTCGACGGCATCCCGCTCACGGTCAAGGACAGCCTGTACCTGGCCGACCTGCCCACCACCTGCGGCACCGCGGCACTGCGCGAGCACCGGCCTGGCCACGACGAGCTGGCGGCAGCGCGCGCGCGCAGCGGCGGTGCGCTGATCGTCGGCAAGACCAACGTGCCCGAGTTCGCCAACGACGGCTACACCGCCAACCCGCTGTTCGGCGTCACCGGCAACCCGTGGAACCCGGCGCTGACGCCGGGCGGATCGAGTGGCGGCGCTGTCGCCGCGGTGGCCGCAGGCATCGGGCCGCTGGCGATCGCGCAGGATGGCGGCGGGTCGATCCGCCGGCCGGCCTCGCACACCGGCCTGGTCGGGCTGAAGCCCTCGCTCAGCGCCTGGCCGCGCGAGCGCACGCTGCCCGGGCTGCTGCTCGACTTCGACGTCATCGGCCCGGTGGCGCGCACCGTCGCCGACGCGCGGTTGTTGTTCGACGCGCTGCGCGGCCCGTCGCCGGCCGATCGTTCGTCGATGGCGGCGGCCTGGGCCGGCGCGCAAGCGCGCCCGAGCGGGTCGCTGCGCGTGCTCTACGTCGAACGCCTGAACGACAACCCGCTCGACCGACAGATCGCCTCGAGCTGCAGCGAAGCGGTGCGCCGCCTGGCCGAACTCGGTCATCATGTCTCGCGGGGCCCTTTGCCGCTGGACGTCCGTCCGATTCTCGAGGCCTGGCCGCAGATCGGGCAGGTCGGCCTGGCCGCGATGTTCGACGCCCAACCCGAATGGGAAGTGCAGGCCAGTGCCAGGTACCGCGAGGGCGCGGCGCTCGGCCGCCAGGTGCCGGGACCACGCGTCTGGCAGATCATGGAGCAGGTACGCCGGCTGCGCACCGACAGCGCAGCGTTGTTCGAACGTTTCGACGTGATCGTGATGCCCGCCGCTGCCGCGCTGCCGTGGCCGGCCGATCAGGCCTATCCACCGGTCATCGATGGCCACGAGGTCGGCCCGCGAGGTCACGCGGTCTATACCGGCTGGGTCAATGCCGCCGGACTGCCCGCGCTGGCGCTGCCGGCCGCGCCGTCGGCCGAAGGCCTGCCGATCGGCATCCAGCTTATCGGCGCCTACGGCAGCGACTCGATGTTGCTCGACCTGGGCGCGGCCTATGAGGCGGCGGCACCCTGGGCCGACCGCTGGCCCGAATGCTGAACCTCTCGCCAACAAACATGACCAACCCAATCGATGCCGCCGTGGCCGCCCTGGTCAATGCACGCCGCGGCGGCCAGAGCGCGGCCGACGTGCCGCTGCCCGACGCCGCTTCCGCATACGCGGTGCAGGACGGCGTTGCGTCGGCGCTGGGCTGGTTCGGCGGCGTCATGCCGCAATACTGGAAGTCGGGTGGCCCTTCGCCCACCGCGGTACAGACGCATGCGCCGCTGCCGCCGGCCGGCGTCTGGGTCAGCCCGGCCGATGCGCGCGGCTGGACGTTCCAGTTCCGCGGCATCGAAGCCGAGATCGCGCTGCGCCTGAAGCGCGAGGTCGACGAGACGTTGGCCGCCGGACTCGACGGCGAAGCGGTCGGCGCGCTCGTCGACGCGATGTGCGTCAGCATCGAGATCGTCGATTCGCGCTGGGCGGCCGGTACCTCCGCGGCGCCGCTGGCCAAGCTCGCCGACCTGCAGTCGCATGGCGCGCTGGTGCTCGGCGCGTGGCTGCCGTACGCGCCGCGCGACTGGGCGGCGCAGCGTTGCCTCGTCACCATCGGCCGAGCGCCGGTCGCCGAACACCGCGGCACGCACTCCTTCGGCAACCCGGTGCATGTGCTGCCGCAATGGCTGCGCCACGTCACACGCGGTGGGCGTCGATTGCCGGCAGGCACCGTCGTCACCACCGGCACTTGGTGCGGGTTGCCGATGGCGGCGGCCGGCGACCGCGTGCTCGTCGATTTCCCCGACATCGGCCGCGCCGAGGTCCAACTCTGAACCCGACACGACAAAGGACTCCCATGCTCAAGCTCGACAACCACCCCAGCGGCCGCCACTTCCTGCAGATCCCGGGGCCGAGCCCGGTGCCGGACCGCATCCTGCGCGCCATCAGCCTGCCGACGATCGACCACCGCGGACCGGAATTCGGCGTGCTCGGCCGCAAGGTCGTCGCCGGCATGCAGCAGATCTTCCAGACCCGGCACCCGGTGGCCATCTACCCGTCGTCGGGCACCGGCGCCTGGGAAGCCGCGCTGGTCAACACGCTGAGCCCGGGCGACGCGGTGCTGATGGTCGAGACCGGCCACTTCGCGACGTTGTGGCAGAAGATGGCGGTCAAGCTCGGCCTCGAGCCCGAGTTCCTGGCGCTGCCCGGCAACGACGAGGCGACAGGCCTGCCGAATGCCTGGCGCCACGGCGTGCCGGCGGCATTGGTCGAGGAGCGACTGCGCAAGGACACGGCGCACCGCATCCAGGCGGTCTGCGTGGTGCACAACGAGACCTCCACCGGCGTCACCAGCGACATTGCCGCGGTGCGGCGCGCCATCGATGCTGCCCGCCACCCGGCGCTGCTGATGGTCGACACCATCTCCGGATTGGCCAGCGCCGACTACCGCCACGACGAGTGGGGCGTCGACGTCACGATCAGCGGCTCGCAGAAGGGACTGATGCTGCCGCCGGGCATCGGCTTCAATGCGCTGTCGCCGAAGGCGCTGGCGCGCAGCAAGCAAGCTCGGATGCCCCGCTCGTACTGGGGCTGGGACGAGATCGTCGAGATGAGTGCGACCGGCTACTGGCCGTACACGCCGAACACCAACCTGCTGTACGGCCTCAGCGAAGCGCTCGACATGCTGCTCGAGCAGGGGCTGCCGGCAGTATTCGCGCGCCACCAGCGCTGGGCCGGTGCGGTGCGTGCCGCGGTGCAGGCCTGGGGCCTGCCGATCCAGTGCGCCGACCCGGCGGTGTACTCGCCGGTGCTGACCGGCGTGATCACGCCACGCGGCGTCGACGCCGATGCAGTGCGGCGCACGATCCACGAACGCTTCGACCTGTCGCTCGGCACTGGGCTCGGCAAGATCAAGGGCCGCATGTTCCGTATCGGCCACCTCGGCGACTGCAACGACCTGACGCTGATGGCCACGCTGGCGGGTGTCGAAATGGGGTTGAAGCTCGCCGGCGCGCCGCTGGCCGGGAGCGGTGTGACTGCTGCGATGGACCACTTTTCGCGGTAGTTGCCTGGCGTTACGTCGATGCCCGCCAGCCCATTCATCGACACGAGCGGCCGAGGTCCGCCCGGTGGCAGTCGGTCATCGGGTGCACGGCCCGCGAAGACAACCTGCGTACCGCGGTACCTGACCCGCCACTACACGATCAGCAGCGCCCGAAAATCATTCACGTTCGTGAACGTCGGCCCCGGCACAACGAGGTCTCCAATCGCGGCGAAGAAGCTGTAGGCGTCGTTGCGGTCCAGGTGGTCGGCCGCCTTGCATCCGGCGGCGGCAGCGCGCGCCAACGTGTCGGGCGTGACGATCGCGCCGGCGTTGTCTTCGATGCCATCGATGCCGTCGGTGTCGGCCGCGAGCACGTGCACGCCGGGCTCGCCCTGCAGCGCAATCGCGCAGCCGAGCAGGAACTCGCTGGCCCTTCCCCCGCGGCCCGGCGAGGGCCGCGCTGGATCGCTTGGGCCCGCTCTTGATTTCACCGTCACCGTCGTTTCACCGCCGGACAGGATCACGCAAGGCTTCGCGAACGGCGCGCCGCGCCGCGCCACCGCGCGCGCCAGCGCCGCATGCACCTTGCCGACCTCGCGGCTCTCACCCTCGATCTCGTCGCTGAGGATGTGTGCGTCGATGCCGCGTTGCCGCGCCAGCGCCGCCGCGGCCTCGAGGCTTTGCTGCGGCGTGGCGATCAGGTGCACCTGGTGGTCGGCGAATCGCAAGTCACCCGGCTTGGGCGTCTCGAACGCGCCGCTGTCGAGCCCGGCGCGCGCCTTCGGCGGCAATCCGATGCCGTAGCGCGCCAGGATCGCGAGCGCGTCGGCGCAGGTGGTGGCATCGGGCACCGTGGGGCCGCTGCCGATCACCGAGGGTTCGTCACCCGGCACGTCGCTGATCAGCAGCGTCACCACGCGCGCCGGGGCGCAGCGCGCCGCCAGGCGCCCGCCCTTGATGGCCGACAGGTGCTTGCGCACGCAGTTCATCTCGTCGATCGCGGCGCCGCTGGCCAGCAGTGCCTTGTTGATCGCCTGCTTGTCTTCCAGCGTCAGCCCCGGTGCGGGCAGGCTCAGCAGCGCCGAGGCGCCACCCGAGACCAGGCACAGTACCAGGTCGTCTGCGCTCAGGCCCTGCGGCAGCTCGAGCATGCGCCGCGCCGCGTCGCGGCCTGCGGCGTCGGGCACCGGGTGCGAGGCCTCGACCACCTCGATGCGTCCAGGCCGCGCCTTGTAGGCCGGGGGCACATGGTCGTAGCGCGTCACCACCAGGCCCGTGAGCGGCGCGTCGGCCGGCCACAGCGCGTCCACCGCCTCGGCCATCGCGCCGCCGGCCTTGCCGGCACCGAGCACCAACGTGCGACCTGTCGGAGGCCGGGGCAGGAACGCGCCGATCACTTCGCGCGGCTGCGCGCGGGCCACGGCGGCGTCGTACAGCGCGCGCAGGAAGGCGCGCGGATCGGCGATCGGCGAGCCGCTCACTCCGGTGCGACCGGATGCGCCGCCATCAGCTCGAGCGCCTTCACCAGCGCCGAATGGTCGAGCTGGTCCCAGCCCTGGGCGGCGCAGGCCTGCATGGTCTGCGCGGTGCTCGCGGTGTTGGGCAGCGCGACGCCGAGCGCCTTGGCGCCCTGCAGCGCGAGGTTGAGATCCTTCTGGTGCAGCGCGATGCGAAAACCCGGGTTGAAGGTGCGCTTGATCATGCGCTCGCCGTGCACCTCGAGGATGCGGCTCGATGCGAAGCCGCCCATCAGCGCCTGGCGCACCTTGGCGGGGTCGGCCCCCGCCTTGCTGGCGAACACCAGTGCCTCGCCCACCGCCGCGATGTTGAGCGCCACGATGATCTGGTTGGCCACCTTGGTGGTCTGGCCCGCGCCGTTGGGGCCGACGAGCGTGATGTTCTTGCCCATCGCCTCGAAGAGCGGCGTTGCCCGCGCGAACGCCGCCTCGGGGCCGCCCACCATGATGGTCAGCGTGCCGGCCTTGGCGCCGACTTCGCCGCCGGAGACCGGCGCGTCGAGGTAGTCGCAGCCGAGCGCGTTGATGCGCGCGGCAAAGTCCTTGGTGGCGATCGGCGAGATCGAGCTCATGTCGATCACGAGCTTGCCCTTCGACAGACCACCCGACACACCGTCCTGACCGAACAGCACCTTCTCCACATCGGGCGTGTCGGGCACCATCGTGATCACGATGTCGGCGCGCTCGGCCACGGCGCGTGCGCCGGGGCAGACCGTCATGCCGCTTTCGGCGATCTCGGGCCGCACCTTGCCGCGGGTGGCGACGAACAGCTGGTGGCCCGCGGCCTGAAGGCGCAAGGCCATCGGCGTGCCCATGATGCCCAGGCCGACAAAGCCCACCTTCTGCGATTGCGAAGTCATCGTACGACCTTTCGTTGCGTGGCCCTCATTGTGCGAGACGTTGTCGCCAACCCAGGCCGGCCTCGGTGAGACCCTCGGGTTTGTACTCGCAGCCGATCCAGCCGCCGTAGCCGATGCGGTCGAGGTGCGCGAACAGGAACGCGTAGTTGATCTCGCCGGTGCCCGGCTCGTGGCGCCCGGGGTTGTCGGCGAGCTGCATGTGCGCGATGCGCGCCAGGTGCTTCTGCACGGTGGCCGCGAGCTCGCCTTCCATGCGCTGCGCGTGGTAGATGTCGTACTGCACGAAGGCGTTGTCGGCGCCCACCTCGTCGAGCACGCCGATCGCCTGCGCGGTGGTGTTGAGCCAGAAGCCCGGGATGTCGTAGTAGTTGATCGGCTCGATCAGCAGCTTGAGCCCGGCGCGGCGGAACTCACCGGCCGCAAAGCGCAGGTTGTCGACGAAGGTGCGCCGCAGCGTCGCCGCATCGACGCCAGCGGGCGCCTTGCCGGCCAGGCAGTTGAGTTGCGGCGCGCCGAGCGCGGTGGCGTAGTCGATGCCGCGCGCCACACCGGCGCGGAACTCGGCCACGCGGTCGGGGTGGCAACCGATGCCGCGTTCGCCGCCGTCCCAGTCCCCGGGCGGCAGGTTGTGCAGCACCAGCTGCAAGCCGTTGCCCTGCAGCCGGGCCTTGAGTTCCGCCGCCGGGTAGGCGTAGGGGAACAGGAACTCCACCGCGGTGAAGCCGGCCTTGGCGGCGCGCTCGAAGCGGTCGAGAAACGGGACCTCGTTGAACAGCATCGTCAGGTTGGCGGCGAATTTCGGCATGGGTGACTCCTCAATCGAGCATCGCAACGGCGGTGGGCACGTCGGCCTTGCCGCTGGCGAGCTCTTCGAATTCGACCACGTTGTCGATCTCGGTGCCCATCGCGATGTTGGTCACGCGCTCGAGAATCACCTCGATCACCACCGGCACCTGGTGCTGCGCCATCCACGCTTCGGCCTGGTCGATCGCGGGGCGCATGTCTTCCTGCCGCGTCACGCGGATGGCCTTGCAGCCCAGGCCCTCGACCACCTTGACATGGTCGACGCCATAACCCTTGATCGGCGAATCGCCGTCGCGCTCGACGTTGATGTTGTCGAAGCCGAGCTGCACGCAGTAGTCCATGCTGAAGCCACGCTGGCTCTGGCGGATCAGCCCGAGGTAGCTGTTGTTGACCACGATGTGGATGTACGGCAGCTTGAACTGCGCACCGACCGCCAGCTCCTCGAGCATGAACTGGAAGTCGTAGTCGCCCGACAGCGCCACGATGCGCCGCGCCGGGTCGGCCGCGCGCACGCCGAGCGCGGCCGGCACCGTCCAGCCCAGAGGCCCGGCCTGGCCGCAGTTGATCCAGTGGCGCGGCTTGTAGACATGCAGGAACTGCGCCGCGGCGATCTGCGACAGGCCGATCGTCGAGACGTAGCAGACGTCTTCGCCGAACGCGCGCACCATGCATTGGTACACCCGTTGCGGCTTCATCGGCACGTCGTCGAAGTTGGTCTTGCGCAGAAAGTCGAGCGAGCGCTTGCGGCCTGCGCATTCGGCGGCCCAGGCGCTGCGGTCGGGCAGGCGAGCGGCGGCCTTGCGTTCGCGCGCAACCTCCACAAGCAACTGCAGCGCGGCCTTGGCGTCGGAGACGATGCCATAGTCGGGCGCGAACACCCGGCCGATCTGCGTCGGCTCGATGTCGATGTGGATGAATCGGCGGCCCTTGCAGTACACCTCGGGCGAGCCGGTGTGGCGGTTCGCCCAGCGGTTGCCGACGCCGATCACGAAGTCGCTGGCCAGCATGTTGGCGTTGCCGTAGCGGTGGCTCGTCTGCAGGCCGCACATGCCGGCCATCAACGGATGGTTGTCGGGGATCGTGCCCCAGCCCATCAGCGTGGGAATCACCGGGATGCCGGTGAGCTCGGCAAACTGCACCAGCAGCTCCGACGCGTCGGCATTGATGATGCCGCCGCCGGCGACGATCAGCGGCCGCGCCGCACCGTCCAGCATGTCGAGCACCTTCTCGATCTGCCTGCGGCTGGCCGCCGGCTTGTAGACCGGCAACGGCTCGTAGGTGTCGATGTCGAACTCGATCTCGGCCATCTGCACGTCGAACGGCAGGTCGATCAGCACCGGCCCCGGGCGGCCCGAGCGCATCAGGTGAAACGCCTGCTGGAAGGCCCGCGGCACCTGCGCCGGCTCGAGCACGGTGGTGGCCCACTTGGTCACCGGCTTGGCGATCGAGGCGATGTCCACCGCCTGGAAGTCCTCCTTGTGCAGCCGCGCACGCGGTGCTTGGCCGGTGATGCACAGGATCGGGATCGAATCGGCCTGCGCCGAATAGAGGCCGGTGATCATGTCGGTGCCAGCCGGCCCGGAGGTGCCGATGCACACGCCGATGTTTCCCGCTTTCGCACGGGTGTAGCCCTCGGCCATGTGCGAGGCGCCCTCCACATGCCGCGCCAGCACATGCGCGATCGTCTGCCGCTCGCGCAGCTGCGCATACAGCGGGTTGATGGCGGCGCCCGGCACGCCGAAGGCCTGCGTGACGCCTTCCTTCTCCATCACCAGTACCGCGGCCATGGCGGCCTTCATCTTTGCCATGTCGATGGGCTCCTGTTGGGTGTGACCGAGGTACATGGTCGCGCAGCCCGGCCCTG
>JAEUPI010000074.1 GCA_016790175.1 Burkholderiaceae bacterium
CGCGCATCCACGTACAGCTCGGCGATCGGGTACTCCATCATGTACCCGTAGCCGCCAAAGAGCTGCAGGCATTCGTCCATCACCTGGCCCTGCTGTTCGCTCACCCAGGCCTTGGCCAGCGCGGCGCGGGCGGCGTCGAGCTCGCCTTTCAGGTGGGCCACCATGCAGGCGTCGACGAAGGCGCGCGTGGCGAGCACCGTGGCCTGCACCTCGGCGAGCTTGAACTTGGTGTTCTGGAAATCCCAGATCGCCTGGCCGAAGGCCTTGCGCTCCTTCACGTAGGCGAGCGTCTCGGCGAGTGCGCGCTCCATCGCCGCCACGCCCTGCGCGGCGATGATCAGCCGCTCCTGCGGCAGCTGCTGCATCAGCTGAATGAAGCCCTGCCCCTCGCGGCCGCCGATCAGGTTCTCTGCCGGCACGCGCACGCCGTCGAAGAAGAGTTCGCTGGTGTCCTGCGCCTTCAGGCCCACCTTGTCGAGCCGGCGGCCGCGGCGGAAGCCCGGTGTGGAATCACGACCGCCTGTGGCGGTGTCCGTCTCCACCACCAGCAGCGAGGTGCCCTTGGCGCCGAGCGCGCGGTCGGTCTTGCACACCACGATGATCAGGTTGGCGTTCTGGCCGTTGGTGATGAAGGTCTTGGAGCCGTTGATCACGTATTCGTCACCGTCGCGGACGGCGCTGGTGCGCACGGCCTGCAGGTCGCTGCCGGTGCCAGGCTCCGTCATCGCGATGGCGCCGATGAGCTCGCCGCTCACCATCTTCGGCAGCCAGCGGCGCTTCTGCTCCTCGGTGCCGCAGTGAAAGAAATACGGCGCCACGATCGCCGAATGCAGCCCGCCGCCATAACCGCCGAGCACGGCGCGCGTGGCCTCCATGAAGATCACCGCGTCGTGGCCGAAGTCGCCGCCGGCGCCGCCGTACTCGGCCGGCGTGCTGGTGCACAGCAGCCCCTGCGCGCCGGCTTCGCGCCAGGTCTCCACCGGCATCTGCCCGGCCTCGCGCCAGGCCGCGGCCTGCGGCACCCAGCGCTCGCGGAAGAATCGCGCGGCGCTATCGGCCAGCATGCGGTGTTCGTCGGTGAGCCAGGGGGACGGAAAGGTCTCGATCATGATTTGCCCTGCAGCCCGCGGCGCACCGCTTCGTTGATGGCCCGCAGCTCGCCGAGCGTGGTGTCGATGTGCGCGCGCTTGGTTTCGAGCTCGCGGATCGCCTCGTCGGTGCGGCCGAGCACGTATTTCATCTGCTGCACGCGGCCTTCGCCATGCGTGCCGTAGAGCTCCAGAAAATGCTTGATCTCCGAGAGCGAGGCGCCGATGGCCTTGCTGCGCAAGATGAGCGCCAGGCGCGTGCGGTCGCGCTTGGTGTAGATGCGTGTGCCGTTCACACGCCGCGGCTTGAGCAGGCCCTTGTCTTCGTAGAAGCGCACCGCGCGCGCGGTGATGCCGAAATCGGCGCACAGGTCGCCGATGCCGAAGAGATCGGGCGTGTCGTCGTCGTGGCCAGGGGCCACGGTCATGGCTTTGCCAGGGGCCACGGTCACGGCCCTGCCGTTGGACACGGCCACGGTCGCGGCCTTGCCGGCGGCCGCTTTGGGCGCGGCCCGCTTGCGCAGCAGGGCTTCGGCCAAACCTGCCCCTAGCCCAGCACGCGCTGCAGCTTCAACGCCACGCTCATGTCGCCCGACACCTTGATGCGGCCGGTCATGAACGCGGTGGTGGCATCCACGTCGCCGGTCATCAGGTCGCTCAGCGTGTCGCTGGTGAGCGCGATGGTGCAGTCGGTGTCGCGATCGGTGTTGTCCACGCTGTTGGGCGTGGAAGCGCCGTCGATCACCACCACGCCGTCGGCACCGCAGTCGAACTTCAGCGTGGCGTTGAGGCCGCAATCGGCGCCGACTCTCGTGCGCAGGTTGTCAGTGGCAGTGGCCAGATCCATGCAAGACGCTCCATCCAGGGCAATCGGGATGCGTCGATGCTAGGCAGCGGCGCGCCGCGGCGCATCCGCGTAATCACCTATGCGTGAGGCGGTTGACGTTAACGTCAGGTCCCTGCCTAATGCCGGCCGTTGCCCCACCCGTTTCGCACCCCCTGGGCCCGGCCCGGCCGCGCCCCGAATCAGCATGAGCGACGCACCCACCGGCTACCGCAGCGTGTTCCACCCCGGCCTCTTTGGCGGGCAGGTGGTGTGGGTCACCGGCGGCGGCTCGGGCATCGGCCGCTGCGTGGCGCACGAGCTGGCGGCGCTGGGGGCGCAGGTGGTGATCAGCGGCCGCACGGCCGAGAAGCTCGACCGCGTGGCGGGCGAGATCGCGCAAGACGGCGGCCGCTGCGCCACGCGCGCCTTCGACATCCGCGACGAAGAGGCGGTGAAGGCCAACGTGGCGAGCGTGATCGGCGAGTTCGGCCCGGTACACGGCCTCGTCAACAACGCGGGCGGCCAGTTTCCGGCGCCGATGCAGCACATCAGCAAGAAGGGTTTCGACGCGGTGGTGGCCAACAACCTCACCGGCGGCTTCCTGATGATGCGCGAGCTGTTCGTGCAGAGCATGGAAAAGCACGGTGGCGCGATCGTGAACATGACGGCCGACTTTCGCAACGGCATGCCGGGCATGGCGCATTCGGGTGCGGCGCGTTCGGGCATGAGCAACCTCACCATGACCGCGGCCTACGAATGGGGCCGCGCCGGCGTGCGTGTGAACGCGGTGGCGCCAGGCTGGGTGGCCAGCAGCGGCATGGACACCTACGACGGCGCCACGCGCGCGATGATCCCCAAGCTCAAGGCCCATGTGCCGCTGCAGCGCCTGGCCACCGAGGCCGAGATCAGCGCGGTGATCGTGTTCCTGCTCTGCCCGGCGGCCGCATTCGTGACCGGCGTGACGGTGCAGATCGACGGCGGCGCGTCGCTCGGCAGCGCGATCTTTCCGCTGCTGCCGAGCCCGAATGCGAAACCGTTCGACGGCTTCCACCGCGCGGTGACGCCCGAGGTGCTCAAGTGACGCGCACCGGCATGCCGCCGCTGGCCTCGGCGCTGAACACCGGCGCCGAGACCTTCAAGACCAACGCCGCGCGCATGCACGAGCGCCTGGCCGAGGTGCGTGCACTGCAGGCCAAGGTGGTGGCCGAGTCGGAGAGCAAGCGCGAACGCTTCGCGGCGCGCGGCCAGCTGCTGCCGCGCGAGCGCGTGTCGCGGCTGATCGATCGCGATTCCGACTTCCTGGAGCTGTGCGCCCTGGCCGGCCTGGGCATGCATGACGACGACGGCAAGAAGAACGTGATGGGCGGCGGCTCGATCGCCGGCATCGGCGTGGTGGCCGGCAAGCGCTGCATCGTCGGCGCCAGCGACTCGGGCATCAAGGGCGGCACGGTGGCGCCGATGGGCTTGAAGAAGTCGCTGCGCATGTACGAGCTGGCGCGCGAGAACAAGTTGCCGATGATCCACCTGGTGGAAAGCGGCGGCGCCAATTTGATGTACCAGGCCGAGATCTTCGTCGAAGGCGGCCGCACCTTCGCCAACCAGGCGCGGCTGTCGGCGGCGGGCATTCCGCAGATCGCGGTGGTGCACGGTGCCTCCACCGCCGGCGGTGCCTATCTGCCCGGCATGAGCGACTACGTGGTGCTGGTGCGCGGCCGATCGAGCATCTATCTGGCCGGCCCGCCGCTGGTGAAGGCCGCAATCGGCGAGGACGCCGGCGAAGAAGAGTTGGGCGGCGCCGAAACCCATGCCGAGGTCACCGGCCTCGGCGAATACCTGGCCGAAAACGATGCGCATGCGATTGCGCTCGCCCGCGAGCTGATGCACCAGCTGTCGTGGGACACGGTGAGCCCGCGCACCGCCGCCGAGCCGCCGCTCTACGACGCGGAGGAGCTGATGGGCGTGGTGCCGGCCGACGAGCGCGAGCCGTATGACGTGCGCGAGATCATTGCGCGCCTGGTCGACGGCTCGCGCTTCCTCGAGTTCAAGGCCGCCTATGCCAACGACACCATCTGCGGCCACGCGCAGATCGAAGGCCACCGCGTGGGCCTGATCGGCAACAACGGGCCGATCCAGCCCAATGGCTCGGTGAAGGCGGCGCAGTTCATCCAGCTCGCCGACCAGAGCGGCACGCCGCTCGTGTTTCTGCAGAACACCACCGGCTACATGGTGGGCCGCGTGGCCGAACGCGCCGGTGCGATCAAGCACGGCAGCAAGATGATCCAGGCGGTGGCCAATGCGCGCGTGCCCAAGTTCACCGTCGTGGTCGGCGCGAGCTACGGCGCCGGCAACTACGGCATGTGCGGCCGCGGGTTCGACCCGCGTTTCATCTTCAGCTGGCCGAGCGCGCGCGTGGCCGTGATGGGCGGCGCGCAGGCGGCGATGGTGATGGAGATCGTGAGCCGCGGCAAGCTGCAGCGCGCCGGCCAGCCGGTGAACGACGAGGCGCTCCAGGCGATGAGCCATCAGCTCAAGGCGCGCATCGACAAGGAGTCCACGGCCCTGTTCGGCACCGCACGGCTGTGGGACGACGGCATCATCGACCCGCGCGACACGCGCCGTGTGCTCGCGCTGTGCCTGGCCATCACCTCGGAGGCCGCGGCGCGCACGCTGCGGCCCAACACCTTCGGCATCGCCCGCATGTAGGAGACCGCATGAAGTTCACGCAAGAGCACCGCCAGCTCGCCGAGACGGTGGAGAAGTTCATCGAGAAGGAGGTCAACCCGCACGTGGCCGAGTGGGAGAAAGCCGAGCAATATCCCGCCCACCAGGTGATGAAGGGCCTGGGCAACCTGGGCCTGCTGGGGCTCAAGTATCCCGAGGAGTTCGGCGGCGCGGGGCTCGATTTCAGCTACTCGATGGTGATGGCCGAATCGCTGGGCGTGTGCAACTGCGGCGGCATCCCGATGAGCATCGGCGTGCAGACCGACATGTGCACGCCGGCGCTCGCGCGCTTCGGTTCCGACGAACTGCGCAAGGAGTTCCTCGCGCCGTCGATCGCTGGCGACATGGTGGGCTGCCTGGGTGTGAGCGAGCCCAGTGCAGGCTCCGACGTGGCCAACATCAAGACCCGTGCGCGCAAGGTCGAGGGCGACTACGTGATCAACGGCTCCAAGATGTGGATCACCAACGGCCTGCAGGCCGACTGGTGCTGCCTGCTCGCCAACACCGGCGACGGGCCCGGCCACAAGAACAAGAGCCTGATCGTGCTGCCGATGGATGCGCCCGGCATCACCAGGCAGAAGATCCACAAGATCGGCATGGACAGCTCGGACACCGCGCTGCTGTTCTTCGACAACGTGAAGGCGCCCGCCCGTAACCTCATCGGCCAGGAAGGCATGGGCTTCATGTTCCAGATGCTGCAGTTCCAGGAGGAGCGGCTGTGGGGCGCCGCCTCGTCGCTGAAGGCGCTGGACCGCCTGATCGACAAGACCATCGACTACACGCGCGAGCGCCAGGCCTTCGGCAAGAGCGTGCTCGACAACCAGGTGGTGCACTTTCGCCTCGCCGAGCTGCGCACCGAGGTGGCGGCGCTGCGCGCCCTGACCTACCAGGCGGTGGAGCTCTACGTGAGCGGGAAGGACGTGACCAAGCTCGCCTCGATGGCCAAGCTCAAGGCCGGCCGCCTGGCGCGCGAGGTGGCCGACAGCTGCCTGCAATACTGGGGCGGCATGGGCTTCACGATGGACAACCCGGTGTCGCAGGCCTACCGCGATTCGCGGCTGGCATCGATCGGCGGCGGCGCCGACGAGGTGATGCTGGGCATCATCTGCAAGCTCGAGGGCACGCTGCCCAAGGTGATTCACTGAGCAGACCGATGATGCCGCTCGAGGTGCGTGCACTTCAGGCCACCAGCGTGGCGGCACTGATCGGTCTGGCACTACCGGGAGGTGCAGCCGTTAACGTCGGATCCATGTGGGACTACAACAAGCCGGCGCTCAGCGAGGAGCGCTTCCGCGCCGCGCTCGCCACAGCGCAGGGTGACGATGCGTTGATCCTGAAGACGCAGATCGCACGCACCTGGGGCCTGCGGCGCGACTTCGCCAAGGCGCGGCAGATCCTCGCCGAGCTGGAGCCGCAGCTCGGCCAGGCCAGCCCCGAGGCCCGCACACGCTACTGGCTGGAACTCGGCCGCACCTGGGCATCGGCCACGCACAAGCCAGCCGAGCTGACCGCCGAGGCCAAGGCCAAGGCGCGCGACGCCTACGACCGCGCACTGGCTGTGGCCAAGGCCGCCAGGCTCGACGGCCTGGCGATCGACACGGTGCACATGTACGCGTTCATCGACACCGCGCCGGAAGACGGCATCCGGTGGGCCGACGAAGGCCTGAAGCTCGCCAACGCGTCCACCCAGCCCGCGGCGCGGCATTGGCGCGCGGTGTTGCACAACAACAAGGGCGTTGCGCTCAACCAGCTGAAGCGCCACGACGAGGCGCTGGCCGAGTTCAAGACCGCGCTGCCGCTCTACGAAGCCGGCGGCAACTCGACCTACATCCGCATCGCGCACTGGATGGTCGCTCACACCTTGCGCCTGCTCGGCCACCTCGACGAGGCGCGCGAGATTCAGCTGCGGCTCGAGCGCGAGTGGGATGTGGCCAACGACCCCGACCCCTACGTGTTCGAGGAGCTGGAGGCGATCTACAAGGCGCAGGGCAATGCCGAACGCGCCGCGCACTATGCCGCGCGGCTCAAGGCCTCGAGCAAGCCATGAGCGCCACCGTCCTCCAGCGCCGCGACGGGGGCGTGCTGCACCTCACGCTCAACCGCCCCGAGGTGCGCAACGCGATGTCGGGCGACATGGTGCGCGATCTGCGTGAGGCGCTCGCGGCCGCCGAGGCTGCGGGTGACGTGCGCGCGATCGTGCTGCGCGGTGCCGGCGGGCATTTCTGCTCCGGGGCCGACTTGAAGAGCATGGCCGCCGCGCCGCGCGATCCGGCCTCGATGGCGGCGCTGAACGCGGGCTTCGGCGAGCTGTGCGTGGCCTATGCCAACACGCCGATCGTCACCGTCGCGGTCGTCGAGGGCACGGTGATGGGCGGCGGCTTCGGCCTCGCCTGCGTGGCCGACGTGGCCATTGCCGGCGAGAGCGCCTTGTTTCGCCTGCCCGAGACGGCCGTGGGCCTGGTGCCGGCGCAGATTGCGGCATTCCTCGTCGAGCGGCTGGGTTACAGCGAAGCCAAGCGCCTGGCCGTCACCGGCGGCAAGCTCGATGCGAAGGGCGCGCTCGGCATCCGCCTCGTGCACGAGGTGCAACCCGATGCCGCGCTCGATGCGACGCTCGCGCGCGTGCTGCACGAGCTGCTGCAGTGCGCGCCCGGCGCCGTGCGGGCCACCAAGGCGCTGATCGCCAAGGCGCGCTTCACGAAGCCGGCCGATCTGGTGCAGGAGGCTGCCCAGGTGTTCGCGAAGGCGGCCACCGGGCCCGAGGGCGTCGAAGGCACGGTGGCCTTCGTGCAGAAACGCAAGCCGACCTGGGCGCCGCCATGAGCTTCACGAAGATCCTGATCGCCAACCGCGGCGAGATCGCCTGCCGCGTGATCCGCACGGCGCGGCGCATGGGGTACCGCACAGTGGCGGTGTACAGCGACGCCGACGCGTTATCGCCCCACGTCCTGCAAGCCGACGAGGCGGTGCACATCGGGCCCGGGCCGGCGGCGCAGTCGTACCTGTCGGTCGATGCGTTGCTCGCCGCCGCCAGGTCGACCGGCGCCGACGCGGTGCATCCGGGCTACGGCTTCCTCTCCGAGCGCGAGAGCTTTGCGCAGGCGTGCCTGGATGCGGGGCGGGTCTTCATCGGCCCGCCGCCCGGCGCCATTCGCGCCATGGGCAACAAGGCGCTCGCCAAGCGCCGCATGCTCGAGGCCGGCGTGCCCTGCGCGCCCGGCTATCTGGATGACGACCAGACCGAGGCCACGCTCGCACACCAGGCGCGCACGCTGGGCTTTCCGCTGCTCGTGAAGGCCGTGGCCGGCGGCGGCGGCCGCGGCATGCGCCTGATCGCGCAGGAGTCCGAGATCGCCGCGGCGCTCGCCGGTGCCCGCCGCGAAGCCGAGAGCGCGTTCGGCGACGGCGCATTGATGCTCGAGCGGCTGATCGAGCGCGGCCGGCACATCGAGATCCAGGTGTTTGCCGACACGCAGGGGCATGCCGTGCACCTCGGCGAGCGCGACTGCACCGCGCAGCGCCGCCGGCAGAAGGTGATCGAAGAGGCACCCTCGCCGATCGTGAACGCTGCCATGCGCGAGGCCATGGGCCGCGACGCGGTGGCCGCGGCGCGGGCGGTGGGCTATGTGGGCGCGGGCACGGTGGAGTTCATCGTCGATCAGCACGGCAAGCACCACTTTCTCGAGATGAACACGCGCCTGCAGGTGGAGCATCCGGTCACCGAATGCATCACCGGCTTCGACCTGGTGGAGTGGCAGCTGCGCGTGGCGGCCGGCGAGCCGCTGCCGGTGGCGCAGAGCGACATCCGCTTCAGCGGCCACGCGATCGAGCTGCGCCTGTATACCGAGGACCCGTACGACGGCTGGAAGCCGCAGACCGGGCGCATCGTGCATTGGCGGCCCGAGGCGGCGCGCGCAACGGGCATTCGCGTCGACGACGGCATTGCCGAAGGCGGCACCGTCACGCCGTTCTACGACGCGATGGTGGCCAAGTTCATCGCCCATGGTGTCGACCGCGCCGATGCGGTACGCCAGCTCGTGGCGGCGCTGGCCGATGCGCCGCTGCTCGGGCCGAGGCACAACGCACGCTTCCTCGCCGATCTGCTGCGCAGCGATGCCTTCGGCGAGGCGCGACTGCACACCACGCTGCTCGACGAGTGGGCCGCGCAGGGCCACGATCTGCTGTTGCGCCCGCTGCCGAGCGACGAGGCCTGGGCCATCGCAGCCGCCGTGCGCATGGCGCGCGAAGGCCTGGGCTGGCGCCCCGCCAGCCTGGCCGCGCAAGGCCTGGTGCTGCAATGCGGGGAGCAGGTGCGGCACCTGCGCGTGCGCTTCGAGGGGCACAAGGTGCATGTGCAGCACGGCGATGCGACGATCGCGGTGCAGATCGCGGCCCGCGATGATCGCGACTGGCAGCTCGACATCGACGGTGCCCGCCGGCGCGTGGCCGTTGCCGACGACGGCCGCACACTGCAGCTGGCGACTGGCCACGACTGTTTTGCGTTCACCGAGGTCTCGCCGTGGCCGCAGCGCGAAAGCGGGCTCGATCCGCGCCGCGCACGCGCACCGGTGGCCGGCACGGTGGCGCAGGTGCTGGTGCGCGCGGGCGACACGGTGGCCGCGGGGCAGCAGTTGCTGAGCGTGGAGGCGATGAAGATGGAGATGTGGCTCACCGCGGGCGCCGCCGGCACCGTGCGCGCGGTGCATGCGGCACCGAAGGCCACGGTCGAGAGCGGCGCGGTGCTGGTGGAACTCGAGATCGCGGATTGAGGGTCGACCGACCCCAAGGAGTCGTCATGGACAAGGCCATCCTCACCTGCGCGCTCACCGGCGTGCTCACCGACCCCAGGCAGCACCCGGTGCCGGTCACGCCCGAGCAGATGGCGGCCGAGGCGCGGGCCGCGTTCAACGCCGGTGCCAGCATCATGCACGTGCACTTGCGCAACCAGCAGCCCGGCATGGGCCACCTGCCGAGCTGGGAACCCGACGTGGCGCAGGCCGTGTGCGACGCGATCCGCGCCGCCTGCCCCGGCGTGATCATCAACCTCACCACCGGCGTCGTCGGCAAGGACGTGGCGGGCCCGATCGCCTGCATCGAGCGCGTGAAGCCCGAGATCGCCGCCTGCAACGCCGGCAGCCTGAACTACCTGAAGATCAAGGAGAACGGCCAATGGGCCTGGCCGCCGATGGTGTTCGACAACCCGGTGGCCAAGGTGCAGCAGATGCTCGATGCGATGGCGAAGACGCACACCCATCCGGAGTTCGAGTGCTTCGACGTCGGCATCGTGCGCTCGGTGGCGATGTACCAGCGCGCCGGCATGATCCACGGCGTGCCCGAGGTGAATTTCGTGATGGGCGTGGCCTCGGGCATGCCGGCCGACTGCGACCTGCTGGAGCTGCTGCCGCGTTATGCGCCCAAGGACGCGATCTGGCAGACCACGCTGATCGGCCGCGAGGAGATCTGGCCGGTGCACCAGAAGACGGCCGAGCTCGGCGGCATGCTGCGCAGCGGGCTCGAAGACACGTTCTACCTGCCCGACGGCAAACGTGCCCGCGGCAACGGCGAGCTGATCGACGCGCTGGCCGCACGCGCGCAGCGTGCCGGCCGCACCGTGGCCTCGCCCACCGAGGCTCGCACGATGCTCGGGCTGGCCACCGTGCACTGACCGACTGCGGCGCGCATGGCCCTGGGTTCTTAGGTACTAGACCTGAGCCGCGGCCACGGTCGATCCGTCATCATCGCCCACGCCCATCATCCGGAGGTGTCCCATGACGATCCGCCACTCGCTGCACGCGGCCCTGTTCGTGCTCGCTGCCGTCGCTGCCGCGCCGGCGTTCGCCCAGCTGGAAATCAAGTTCGGCCATGTCGGTGAACCCGGCTCGTTGTTCGCCAACTCGGCCGATGAGTTCGCCAAGCGGGCCAACGCCAAGCTCGGCGCCAAGGCCAAGGTGGTGGTCTACGGCTCGAGCCAGCTCGGCGGCGACAAGGAGCTGCTGCAGAAGCTCAAGCTCGGCACCGTGGACATCGCGCTGCCGTCGACCGTGATGTCGTCGGAGTCCGACGTGTTCGGCGTGTTCGAGATGCCCTATCTGGTGAAGGACCGTGCGCACATGGGCCGCATCGAGAAGGACGTGTTCTGGTCGAAGATGGCGCCCGAGGCCGAGAAGAAGGGGCTGAAGATCCTCGCGGTGTGGGAGAACGGCTATCGCCATATCACCAACTCCAAGCGGCCGATCAACACGCCGGCCGACCTGCAGGGCATCAAGCTGCGCGTGCCCGAGGGCAAGTGGCGGGTCAAGATGTTCCAGGCCTATGGCGCCAACCCGTCACCGATGAAATTCTCCGAAGTGTTCACCGCGCTGCAGACCGGCGTGATGGACGGCCAGGAGAACCCGTTCACGCAGATCTACAGCGCCAAGTTCCAGGAGGTGCAGAAGTTCCTGTCGCTCACCGGCCATGTGTACACGCCGGCCTATGCCACCGTCGGCGCCAAGAAATGGGCGACGCTCCCCGACGACGTGCGCAAGATCCTCGAAGACACGGCCAAGGAGACGCAAAGCTGGGTCTACGCCACGGCCGAGAAGGACGACAACGATCTGCTGGCCAAGCTGAAGGCCGGTGGCATCCAGGTCAACACGCCGAACAAGGACGCCTTCGTCACCGCCTCGAAGCCGGTGTACGACGAGTTCGCCAAGGAAGTGCCAAGCGCCAAGGACGTGATCGACCGCGCGATCGCACTCGGCAAGTAAGGGGTGAGCTGGCAATCGTTCCGCCGGGGATACGAGCGATTCCTGGAGTGGATCTGCATCGCGCTCATGGTTGCGCTCGCCGCCGAGGTGGTGACGGGCGTGGTCTTCCGGTATTCGGGTCACTCGCTCGTCTGGTATGACGAGGTTGCCACCATCCTGCTGGCCTGGGTGACCTTCTACGGCTCCGCGCTCGCGGTGCTGAAGCACGCGCACATGGGTGTGCCCGAAGTCGTGCGCATGCTGCCGCCGGGTGCGCGGGTGGCCGCGGCCGTCGTGGCGCAGCTGTGCACGATGGCGTTCTTCGTGCTGCTGGCCTGGGCGGGCCTGGCGGTGCTGGAGGTTCTGGCGAGCGACCGGCTGGTCTCGCTGCCGGAGGTGTCGGTGGCGGTCGCAAACTCGGTGATCCCGATCAGCGCCGTGCTGTTCGTGGTGGGTCAGCTGCTGGTGTTCCCCGAAGTGCTTCACGAGGCGCGGCGCGCACACGATGCGGCCGGGGAGCACGCATGACCGGCTTCCTCGTGCTGCTGTGCGTGGTCGTGCTGGTGCTGATCAACGTGCCGATCGCGGTGGCGCTGTGCATCGCGTCGGTCATCGCGATGCTCACCACGCAGGGCGTGGCCAGCCTGCCCAACGTGCCGCTGACGCTCTACCAGGGCGCAACCAGTTTCCCGCTGATCGCGATTCCGCTGTTCATCCTCGCCGCCGCGATCATGAACACCTCGGGCATCTCGCACCGGCTGATCGACTTCTGCCAAGCGCTGGTGGGCTGGGTGCGCGGCGCGCTGGCCCAGGTGAACGTGTTGAGCCACATGTTCTTCGCCGAGATTTCGGGCTCGGCGGTCGCGGGCGTGGCCGCCACCGCCTCGATCATCATGCCGGCGATGAAGGCGCGCGGTTATCCGGGGCCCTTCACCGCCGCGGTGACCTCCTCCACCGCCACGCTGGCGATCATCATCCCGCCGTCGATCCCGATGATCCTCTACGCGGTGATGGCCGGCACGTCGGTGGTGCAGATGTTCGTCGCCGGCATCGTGCCCGGCCTGCTCACGGCCTTCGGCTTCATGGCCCTGTGCTACTGGTATGCGATCAGGAACAACTGGCCGGTGGAAGAGGTCTTCCAGCTGCGCAAGCTCGGACGGGCGTTCAAGCATGCGTTCTGGGCGCTCACGCTGCCGATCATCATCCTCGGCGGCATCTTCGGCGGTGTGGTCACCGCGACCGAGGGCGCCGCGCTCGCGGTGGTGGCGGCGCTGCTGGTGGGCGGCCTGGTCTATCGCGAGCTCGACTGGAAGCGGCTGCGCGAGGCGATCGTCGACGGCGCCGTGCAGACCGGCGCCGTGATGCTGCTGGTGGCCGCCTCGGCCCTGCTCGGCCTGTACCTCACCGAGGTGCAGTTGCCGCAGCGCATCGCGGCGGCGATGCTCTCGGTGACGAACGAGAAGTGGGCCATCCTCGCGATCCTGAACGTGTTCTTCTTCATCATCGGCATGTTCCTGCATTCGGCCGCCGCCATCATCTTGGTGGTGCCGATCGTGATGCCGGTGGTGACGGCGGCGGGCATCGATCCGGTGCACTTCGGCGTGATCGTGACGCTCAACCTGGCCATCGGCCAGCAGACGCCGCCGGTGGCCAGCGTGCTGCTGCTGACCTGCTCGATCGCCAAGGAGAGCGTCTGGGACGTGACCAAGGCCAACATCCCGTTCATCGGCGTGCTGCTGCTCACGCTGATGCTGGTGACCTACGTGCCGATGGTGACGCTGGGCCTGGTCGACTTCTTCTACCGCTGAGCATGAACGACGTCATCCTCGTCGACCGTGCCGGGCCGGTCGCCACCGTGGTGCTGAACCGCCCCGACAAGCTCAATGCGCTGACCAAGCCGATGTGGCAGCGCCTGGGCGACGTGTTCCTCGCGCTCGATGCCGACGACAGCCTGCGCTGCATCGTGCTGCGCGGTGCCGGCGAGAAGGCCTTTGCACCGGGCAACGACATCGGTGAGTTCGAGAACGAACGGTCCAACGTCGAGCAGGCACGCGCCTACGGCGCGGTGATGACGCGCACGATCGACGCGATCGGCCACTGCCGCCACCCGGTGGTGGCGCAGATTCACGGCATCTGCGTCGGCGGCGGACTCGAGATCGCGGGGCTCGCCGACATCCGCATCTGCGGCGCGTCGAGCCGGTTCGGCGTGCCGATCAACCGGCTCGGCCTGGTGATGGCCTATGCCGAGATCGGTGCGCTGATCCGCCTGGCCGGCGAGGCGGTGGCGCTCGAAATCCTGCTCGAGGGCCGCGTGTTCGGCGCGGCCGAAGCCCTGGCCAAGCGGCTGGTGACGCGTGTCGTCGCCGACGACCAGGTCGCGCAGGAGGTGCAGGCCACCGTGCAGCGCATCGTCGACGGCGCGCCGCTGGCCGCGCGCTGGCACAAGCGGTTCGCCCGTCGGCTGCGCGATGCCGCACCGCTCACCGCGGCCGAGATCGACGAGGGCTTCGCCTGCTACGGCACCGAGGATTTCCGCATCGGCGTGCAGGCCTTCCTGGCCAAGGCGAAGCCGGAGTTCAAGGGCCGATGAGTCAGGCGATCAAGGGGCCGCTGGAGGGCATCCAGGTGGTCGAGATGGCGCAGATCATGGCCGGGCCCACCTGCGGCCAGCTGCTGGCCGATCTGGGCGCCGACGTCATCAAGGTCGAGAAGCTGCCCGGCGGCGACGACAGCCGCTCGTACCGGCAGCACACGATCCACGGCGAGTCGGCCCCGTTCATGATGATGAACCGCAACAAGCGCGGCATCGCGGTGAACCTCAAGACGGCCGGCGGCGTGGAGGTTGTCAAGCGCCTGCTCGCACGTGCCGACGTGCTGGTCGAGAACCACCGCGCCGGCACGCTCGACAAGCTCGGTCTGGGCTTCGACGTGTTGCGCGCGCTGAACCCGCGGCTCGTGTACTGCGCGATCACCGGCTACGGCCGCACCGGGCCCGACGCCGACAAGGGTGGCTTCGATCTGATCGCGCAGGGCGTGTCGGGGTTGATGAGCGTGACCGGCCAGCCCGGCGGCGAGCCGGTGAAGGCAGGCTCGCCGGTGGCCGACATCAATGCCGGCATCCTGGGTGCGCTGGGCGTGGTGTCGGCGCTGCTGCGGCGCGCCACCACCGGCGAGGGGCAGCTGGTGGATACCTCGCTGATGGAAGCCGCGGTGCACCAGACCTTCTGGCAGGTGGCGCTGTATCTGTCCACCGGCGTGGACCCCGGCCCCTCGGGTTCGAGCCACATCCTCACGGCGCCGTACCAGGCGTTTCCCACGCAGGACGGCTGGATCAACATCGGCGGCGCCAACCAGGCCAACTGGGAGCGGCTGACCGCCGTGCTCGGCCTGCCCGAGCTGGTGGCCGACCCTCGCTTCAAGACCAATGCCGACCGCATGACGAACAAGCCGGCGCTCGCCGAGCTGATTGCGGCGCGCACGCGCACGCGGGCGTCGGCCGACTGGCTGGCCGCGCTCGAGGCCGCCGGCGTGCCGGCCGGGCCGATCAACCGGATCAGCCAGATGATGGCCGACCCGCAGGTGCGCGCGCGCCAGATGGTGGTCGAGCTCGACCATCCGCAGGCCGGCCGCGTGCGCGCGCTCGGCCTGCCGATCAAGTTCTCCGACTCACCCGGCTCGGTGCGCAGCGCGGCGCCACTGCTCGGCCAGCACACGCGCGCGGTGCTGCGCTCGCTCGACTACAGCGACGCGCAGATCGATGCGCTCGAACGCGCGGGCGCCGTGGCCTGCGGTTGAGCGCAGGCCGGCTACACGCCGGCCGCTTCACTATCATTGCCACGCCCTGCCCGCCTTGCAGGGGCTCTGAAGATCGTCATGCGACCGACGCTGCGCCTTCCGCTGCTGCTTGCCTTCGTGCTGCTCGCCGTGCTGCTGTCGTGGTGGGCCATGCCCACCAACGGCCGCACCGAGGCTTCGCCGCGCACGGTCACGCCGCGCGGGCCGCTGGCGGCCGACGAGCTCGGCAACATCGAGCTGTTTCGGCGCGCAGGGCCATCGGTGGTGCACATCACCAACATCGCGCTGCAGCGCGACTTCTTCTCGATGAACGTGCAGCAGGTGCCACGCGGCTCGGGCACCGGCTTCGTATGGGACGAGCAGGGCCACATCGTCACCAACTTCCATGTGGTGCAAGGCGCGAACGCGCTGCGCGTGACGCTGGCCGACCAGAGCAGCTATGCCGCCAAGAAGGTCGGCGAGTTCCCCGACCGCGACCTGGCGGTGCTGCGCATCGAGGCGCCGAAGGACAAGCTGCCGCCGCTGGCCATCGGCAGCAGCCGCGAGCTGGTGGTGGGCCAGAAGGTGTTCGCGATCGGCAATCCGTTCGGGCTCGACCAGACACTCACCACCGGCATCGTGAGCGCGCTGAACCGCGAGATCGAGTCGTTCAACGAGCGCACGATCCGCGGCGTGATCCAGACCGACGCCGCGATCAACCCGGGCAATTCCGGCGGCCCGCTGCTCGATTCGGCCGGCCGGCTGATCGGCGTGAACACGCAGATCGCGAGCCCCAGCGGCGCCAGCGCGGGCATCGGCTTCGCGATCCCGGTGGACGAGGTCAACCGCATCGTGCCGCGGCTGATCCGCGACGGCCGCCTGGTGCGGCCCGCGCTCGGCGTCTCGGCGCTGCCCGAGAACGTGAACGCGACGCTGAAGCTGCCCAAGGGCGTGGCCCTGGTGCAGGTGGCGCCCGGCGGCCCGGCGGCCCGCGCCGGCCTGCAGCCCTTCAAGCGCGCCGACGACGGCGGCGTGATGCAGGGCGACGTGATCACCGCGATCAACGACGAGCCGGTGGCCACGCTCGACGACCTGCTCACGCAGCTGGAGCGGCATCAGCCCGGCGAAACGGTGAACGTGACGGTGTGGCGTGCGGGCAAGTCGCGCAAGCAGTCGGTGGTGCTGGGCGCGTCGTCACCCTGAGGCGAATCGCGCTACGGCGCGTTCGGCGCGCTGAACATCTTCTACGGCGCGTTCGGCGCGCCGCGTGTGGCCACCCGCCCGCGTGACGGCGCGCGCTCGAGCAGCGGCGCGAGCGGGCTGTTCATCTGGCGCGCGAGCCGCTCCACCGTCATGTCGGGTCGATGCGGCAGCCGGCGCTGCGGGTTCGCGCCCCTGGCCAGCAGATAGCTGACCAGGCGCTCCTGCGACACACCGGTGTCGAGTTCCTGCGGCTTCAGCGCGACGGCAAGCGGCACCCACGGCAGCTGGTCGCCCTGCGGCGGCGGCACGCGATCCAGCAGTTCGGGCCGGCGCGCGAACCACCAGTCGAGCGCCTCATAGTGGCCGCCGCGAAACGCCTCCTCGAAACCGGGGCGCAGCCGGCCGTCGTAGGGGTCCAGCGCGGTACCGGCACGGTGCCCCTGCGCCTCGAGCTGCTTTGCCAGCGGCGTGGCCAGCATGTCGGGATGCAGGGCCGACAGCGGGTTGAACCCGAGCTGTCCCGCCGGCAGCGCACCTTCGGCGATCCAGCGCGTGAGCACGGCATCGAATCCGACCTCGCGCGCCAGCGGACAAGAGAACATGCGCACCACATCGTGGTGCACCGAGCGCGCATCGGCCTGCGCCAGCCACAGCAGCGACTCGCGCGCTTCGGGCGAGGCCGCCGCAAAGTCGGGACAGGCATGCTGCTGCGCGAGCTCGACCAGCGGCGCACGTTCGCAGGCCTCGGGCATCGCGCCCTTGTGAATCAGCTCGGCCAGCACCGGCCAGGTGCGCGGCTCGCGCGCGGCCATCGCCAGCGGGCACATCGGCAGACGCGGGCTGCGCAGGTCGTCCTGTGCGATCAGCCCCGGTGTGTACGGCGGGCAATGCGCGGCCAGCGCGCGCTCCACGGTGTTCAGCCGAAAGCAAGGCACCGGGCCGCCTTCGGTGATCTTGTCGTGGATGTGCTTCACGATCGCCCAGCTCGCGCTGGTGTCGGTGGCGGCACCGATGGCGTTGAGCACCATCGACGGTGCGGTGCAGCCGGCAACGGCCAGCGCCGCACCCAGCTGCAGGAGGAGTCTGAAGGTCGGGTGCAGCCGGGTCATGTGCGGGTGAATCGTGCGAATCCGTCGAGAGCGCGAGCGCAGCGAAGGTTCGCACGGCGCATCGGCGTAGCCGCCCCTGTGCCGTGAACAATGCACGCGCATTAACACCCTGCGCTGGTAACGGCGTGTCAGCCCAGCGCCGGGCATCGGGGCCGCTGTGGCGGTCGCACGAAATGGCCCTGTAGCTCACGGGACATTTCGTCGAGCGCCGCACGGCAGGCTCCGACAATGCAGATCCCGCCTCCAGACTTTCGGCGTCGGATCGGCCTGCTGACACGAGCTGCCGCGACGATGGCGATGCTGCTCCGATGCAGACCCTGCTTGCCGTCGACGACACGCCCGAGAACCTGCTGGTGTTGGGCGAACTGCTCAGCACCGAGTACAACGTGCACGCGGCGAACTCCGGTCCGGCCGCACTGCGCCTGGCGGCGCGCGAACCGCGACCCGACCTGATCCTGCTCGACCTGGTGATGCCGGGCATGGACGGCTACGAGGTGCTGCGCCGGCTGCGCGCCGATGCCGCCACGCGCGACATCCCGGTGATCTGCGTCACCGCGCTCAACGACAGCGAACACGAAGAGCGCGGCCTGGCCGCGGGCGCGGTCGACTACATGGCCAAGCCGCTGCGTGAGGCGGTGCTGCGGGCTCGCGTGCGGGCGCACATCGAGCTCAAGCTCGCGCGCGACCGGCTGTCGGGCCAGAAGGCCTGGCTCGAGGAAGAGGTGTCGCGGCGCCTGCGCGAAAACCTGCACGTGCAGGCAGCCGCGATCCACGCACTGGCGCGGCTGGCCGAGACCCGCGACCCCGAGACCGGCAACCACCTGTTGCGCACGCAGGCCTATGTGCGCCGTCTGGGGCAGCTGCTGCAGAGGCATCGACGATTCAGCGGCGAGCTGGACGATCGCTCGATCGAGCTGATCGCCGACTCCGCGCCGCTGCACGACATCGGCAAGGTCGGCATCCCCGACCACATCCTGCTCAAGCCCGGCCGGCTCGACGAGGCGGAGTGGACCGTCATGAAGACGCACGCCCGCATCGGCGCCGAGGCGCTGGAGGCGGCGGCACGCGACACCGGACGCCCGGTGGAGTTCCTCACGGTGGCGCGGCAGATTGCGCTGCACCACCACGAGCGGTGGGACGGCCAGGGCTACCCCGACGGACTCGCCGGCGACGCGATCCCGATGCCGGCGCGCCTGATGGCGGTGGCCGACGTGTTCGACGCGCTGATCTCGCGGCGTGTGTACAAGGAGCCGATGCCGCACGGTCAGGCGCGCGAGATCATCGAGCGCAGCCGCGGCACCCACCTCGACCCCGACGTGGTCGACGCCTTCCTCGCCGACTTCGACGGCTTCTGCCGCATCGCGAGTCGCCACGCCGACACTGCAGAGGACCTGGCAGCCAAGCGCCGCTGAGATGGCATCGACGAGCGCATCGCTGGATTCCGCCGACACGCCGGCCAGACTGCGGCGTTCGATCCTGTGGTCGGTGCTGGTCTACGCGCTGTTCGCGTCGCTGTGGATCTTCGGTTCCGATCTGCTGCTCGAATGGCTGATCGACGACACGCGCACGCTCACGCTGGCCAGCCTCTACAAGGGCTGGGCCTTCGTGGCGGTGACCTCGGTCCTGCTGTACGGGCTGATGCGCCGGCAGGCGTCGATCCGCACGTCGGCCACCCCCGGTGCGCGATCGGAGGAGCCGCCGTTGCCGGCCGATGCCACGCGCAACCTGTTGCGCGGTCTTGGCTGGCCGCTGCTGGGCTGGGCGATCGCGGTCGCACTGTTGGCGGCGCTGGCCGTGCTGGTGAACTTCCGTCTCGAACGCGGCCGCGAGGTGGCCCGGCTGGAGGCGGTGGCGGCGCTGCGCAGCACGCAGATCTCGGACTGGATTCGCGACCGCCTCCGCGAGGCCGATTTCCTGCGCAACAGCGATTTCCTGGCTGGCTTGTTCCTGCGCTGGCAGGACGCCCGCGACTCGGCCGCCCAGGGCCGGCTCGTCGACCGGTTGCACGAGTATGCCGAGGCCAACCGCTTCAACGGCTGGCTGCTGATGGACGGCGAGGGCCAGGTCGTGGCGAGCGCGCGGCCGGATCTGGACCCGGTGGCGCCGGAGCTGCGCGACGCCGCACGACGGGCGATCGCGAGCGGGTCGGTGCAGCACACCGGGCTCTACTCGCCGGATCGCTCAACGAGCCGGATGCGGCTCGATCTGGTGACGCCGTGGCTGCGCACCGGCAGCCCGGCGCGTGTGGCGCTGGTGCTGCCGATCGACACCGAGCAGTTCCTGATGCCGACGCTGCGCGCCTGGCCGGTGCCCACGCGCACGGCCGAGTCGCTGCTGGTGCGTCGCATCGGCGACAAGCTGATGGGCACCTTCGGCCGCGGGCCGGCGCTGCCGATCACGACGCCGAATCTGCTGGCGGGCATGGCGATCCGCGGCGACAAGCCGATGGGCAGCGCCTTCGACGCGCAGGACTTTCGCGGCGTCGACGTCGTCGGCGTGGTGCGGCCGATCGAGGGCACCGAGTGGTTCCTGGTGGTCAAGATGAACCACAGCGAGCTGTACGCGGTGGCCGCGCGCACCACGGCGTGGATCCTCGCGGCGGCGCTGCTGGCGCTGTTCGGCACCGCGCTGGCGCTGGTGACGCTGCGCGAGCGCCACGCGCTGCGCGTGGCGCTGGCCCGCAGCAACGAGCGGGAGGAGAAGGTGCGCGCACTCACGCTGCTCGACGCCATCTCCGAGAACTCGCCCGACGCGATCTATGCAAAGGACCGGCAGGGCCGCTACCTGCTGCGCAACCGCACCGCGCGCGACGAATTCCTGCCCAATGACGACGCCCAGGTGAAGGAGCTCGTCACCGACGAAGAACTCTTCGGTGCCGACGACGCGGCCCGGCTGCGCGCGAACGACGAGCGGGTGATGACCGAAGAGCGCATCGTCAGCTTCGAGGAGGAGATCGACACGCGCCACGGCCGCCGCGCCTTTCTCGCCACCAAGGGCCCGCTGCGCGACGCCGCCGGGCAGGTGGTGGGTGTTTTCGGCATCTCGCGCGACATCACCGAGCGCATCCGCACCGCGCAGGAGCTCGACCGGCACCGCCATCACCTGGAAGAACTCGTTCGCGAGCGCACGCAGGAACTCGAACGCACGACCATCGAGCTGGCCGAGGCGCGCGACCGCGCCGAGGCGGCCACGCGGGCCAAGAGCGCCTTCCTGGCCAACATGAGCCACGAGATCCGCACGCCGATGAACGCGATCATCGGCCTGACGCAGCTGTTGCGCCGCGAGCGGCTCACGACGCCGCAACTCCAGCGCCTGCAGCGCGTGAGCGATGCGGCCAGCCATCTTTCGAGCGTGATCGACGACATCCTCGACCTGTCGAAGATCGAATCGGGCAAGTTCAGCCTCGAGCACACCGGCTTCTCGCTGCGCGCGCTGCTGGCGCAGGCCGATTCGATGCTCGGCGAACGCGCACGCGCCAAGGGGCTGACCCTGACGGTCGGCGCCGGGCAGACACCCGACCGGCTGCGCGGCGACCCGACGCGGCTGTCGCAGGCGCTGCTGAACCTGATGAGCAATGCCATCAAGTTCACCGAGCGCGGCACCGTCGGCGTGGCCGTTGAGCTGCTGCACCTGGAGGGCCAGGCAGCGACGCTGCGCTTCACGGTCAGCGACAGCGGCCCGGGTATCGAGCCGGACGACGTCGAGCGGCTGTTCGAGGCCTTCGAGCAGGCCGACAGCTCGACCACGCGGCGCTTCGGCGGCACCGGTCTCGGGCTGGCCATCACGCGCCACCTGGCGCGCCTGATGGGCGGCGATGCCGGTGTGCGCAGCACACTCGGCGAAGGCAGCCACTTCTGGTTCACCGCACGCCTGGTGATCGACGCCGACGCCCCGTTGACGCCCACCGTCGACATCGACGAGAGCCTGGGCGCGCTGGAACAGCGTGTGCGCCAGTCGCACAACGGCGCACGCGTGCTGCTGGCCGAAGACAGCCCTCCCAACCAGGAAGTGGCCCGCGAATGGCTGCAGGCAGCGGGGCTGCACGTCACGGTGGTCGGCGATGGCCAGGCGGCCGTACAGGCGGCGCGCGAACAGGCCTTCGACCTCGTGCTGATGGACATCCAGATGCCGGTGCTCGACGGCATGCAGGCCACGCAGCAGATCCGGCTGCTGAACGCTCACACGCACACGCCCGTGCTCGCACTGTCGGCACACGCGTTCGGCGACGACCGCCGCGCCTCGCTCGAGGCCGGCATGGACGATCATCTCGTCAAGCCGATCGATCCGCGACTGCTGTTCAAGGCCATGTTGCGCTGGCTGCCGTCGCGCATCCCGGCGCGCTCCGCGGTCGAGCCGGCGCCTGCGCCTGCCGATGCCGCAGGACCGGTGGGACCGATCGACGGTGTCGATCCGACGGTGGTGTCGCGGGTATTCAACAACCGCCATGCCAGCCACCGGCGTGCGCTGCAGCAGTTTGTCGCCAGCTACGAGCACAGCGAGACGCTGTTCGCCGCCTCGTCGTCGCCGGCCGACCTGCGCTTCGCGGCCCATTCGCTCAAGGGTGCCGCGGCCACGCTCGGCGCCGTGGCGCTGGCTGCAGCCGCCGCCGAGGTGGAGGCACATGCGGCCAGCGGCACGGTGGCCGAGCCGCAGCTGCTGGCCCTGCGCGAGCTGCTGTCCCGCATGGTCGATGCGATCCGCGCGCGCCTGAGCCAGCCGGCGGCGGCACAAGCGGCGACAACTGCCGCGCCACCGGACGCGCTCGAAGCGCTCGAGGCGCTGCTCGACAGCGGTGCCTTCTCGGCACTGGCGCGATTCGAGGACATCGAGCCGCAGCTGCGCGCCCGATACGGCAACGCGGTGCAGCCGCTCGCCACGCACATGCAGCGCTTCGAATTCGCCGACGCGCTGCAGCAGCTGCGTGCCTTGCGCCGCCGGGGCTGAACGCAAGCCCACCGCCACCCCCGCCGCGCAAACGAAGCGGTTGCCGGGCCGGCTATGCTTGCTGCCCAGCATGAGCAAAGACGCCCACCCGCCACGCCGCAGCGCCGAAGAACAAGCCCGCTTCGAACAGGCACTGACCCAGCTGTTCGAGGAGCAGATCACCTTCAACCGGGTGCTCGGCCTGAAGGTCGTGCGCTACGGCCCCTCGGGCCCCGTGATGCGCTTCGAGATGCGGCCCGAGCTGGTGGGCTCGTACATGCACGGCCGCCTGCACGGCGGGGTGATCTCGGCCGTGCTCGACACCACCGGCGGCATGGTGCTGGTGTGGGCCATTGCCGAGAAGCATGCCCACGAACCCACCGCGCAGGTGATGCACCGCTTCATCCGCTTCGGCACCATCGACCTGCGTGTGGACTACCTGCGCCAGGGTGTCGGCCGGCATTTCGAGGCGAGCGCCGAGGTGCTGCGCCTGGGCAGCCGGGTCGGCACCGCGCAGATGCGGCTCGTCAACGACGAGGGCCTGCTGATCGCCACCGCGACCGGGGCGTACATCTGCAGCTGAGCCCGCGCGTGCGACGCCGGCAGGCGTTGCACGGCTGGCGAAGGACGCAGGGCGATTTCACGCCCTGCGGCATGAGCCCGCGCGTCAGTTGAACGGCGAGTAGCGCCCTTCGCGCCAAGGCGCCGTGGGCGCGAAGCTGATGCGCCGGCGCTCGACGAGGCGTTCGCCGGGCAGTTCGTGGGCCTCGCCCCAGCGCCAGGCGCTCTGCTCGATGCGCCCTTCCACCAGCTCGTAGCCCAGCAGCGCGAACACGCGCTCGCCCAGGAAGATCGGCCGGGCGTTGCCGTACCAGTCGACGCAGCTGGCCTTGCAGGCGTCGTCGCGCGGGCCGCGCTCGTCGCGCGCGTCGAGCGCACCGAGCGCGCTGAACTGCAGCCGGCGGTTGCGCAGATAGACCACCGACGCCGCGCCCTGCGCACCGTGATAGACGCCGCCGCGCCGGCCCAGGCCGGTGCGCAGTGTCGGCAGGCCCAGTACGCCCTCGTCGTCGGCCTGCGCACGGTAGAAGAAACCATGCGTGCGCGACTCGCCTTGCGCGGCGCCGATCTGCGCATGGCGGCCGGCCAGCTGCGCATGGCCGCGCGCCAGGCGAACCGCACTGAAGTGCAGGTCGCTCCCCGCGTTGCCGATCAGCACGGCGTCGCGCCCCAGCGCCTCGATGCGCTCCACGCCATGGCCGGGCGCGAGCGGCACGGCGCCGTCGGCCGATGCATAACGCAGGGCCCAAGCGGTCGGCAAGTCGCCGGCCCCCATGGGCAACCCGCCCCAGAGCAGCCACTCGCCGACGAAACGGTTCTGCAGCTGCCCGCCGGCAACGCTCGGCAGCGACCGGTAGTGTTCGCGTCGCGCGTGGCCTCTTCCGTCGCCGAACTCGCCCAGCGGCACACGCAGCAGCGCCAGGCCGCCGGCGGTGTGCTCGCTGCCCCACATGGCCTCGCCGCGGCCCGATTCGCGCAGCAGCACGTTCAGATGCCCGCCCTCCTCGAGGAACGACATCTGATCGACCGGCACGCCAGCGGTCTTGATCGCGCTGGGCGCGCTGCCGTCGAGCGGCAGGCGGAACACGGCCGAGAGCGATCGCGGCCAGGCGCTCGTCCACACGTAGACCGAACCCTGCGACACGTAGAACACGCGGCCCGCCGGGCCGAGCACGGCGGTGGACTCGCAGCGCAGCTCAGGCGTGGCCAGGTCGATCGTGGTGACCGTGTGCAGAGCCAATGACTCGCCGGGCGCGAACTCGTCATCGGTGCGGTAGACGCGGGTGGCCGGCAGGATGCGCTGAAAGCCGCTGGCGTCGCGTTCACCCTGCCAATGCCGCCAGGCCGGAAACCGGGCCCAGGGCTCGGCCTGCCAGGGCGACAGATAGGTCGGCGTGTAGAAGATCAGCTTGTGGCCGATGAGCCGGCTCGCATAGTTGCGGGCGCTGTAGTAGTCGAACGAGCGCAGGTGGTGTGTCGAGCGGTAGCGCAGGCTGCCGTCGGCGCCGAGCTCGAAGCGCACGATCTCGGTGCCGCCGCGTGCGTACGAGTAGCCGACAACCACCACGGTGGAGCCGGCCACGAGCAGCTCGTCGTACCAGGCGCCGGACGGGTTGCTGCCGGGTGCATAGGCATCGACAGCGGCCGCCGGCGCGAGCGTGTCGCCACCGATGCGCACGGTGAACAGTCGCCCGCGCCGCAGAATCAGGAGGTGATCCCCTGCGCGCTTGACGATGCCGCCCTCGTCGACGCCGGCCGTCTGCACGTTGGTGATCGATTCCTCGTCGCGCCCGCGCGCACCGGCGGCGTCGGCACTGCTCTTGGCGGCCATCGGTGCCGCCGGCGCCGCCAGCTGCGAGGCGGTGGGCGGTGCGGCCGACTCGGCCAAGGCACCGCCCACTGCACCCGGCGCACCGCGGCGCAGCTCGGTCTGCAGACGCCTGGACTCGCCGTGCCAGCGCTGCAGCGCCTCGCGCATCTCGGCTTCGTCGACAAAGGGCCTGAGCGTGGCCGTCGAGCGGGCGCGCGCCAGCGGCGGCAAGGCCGTGCTCGCGGCCAGCGCGAGGCCGCCGGACATCAGGGTGCGTCGTTGCAGGTTCATCTTGGTCTCCAGGTGGTGGGAGGGCAGCGGCCCCGTTGGTGCGTTGTGCGCCAACGCGAGGCATGCGGTCTTGAACGGCACGGCCGCTGGTGCGGGGTTAATCGCGTGTCCCGCCCGAGTCCCCGGACCTGCGGGGTGCCACACAATCGCCACCTGAACAGCCCCGGAGCGTGACGATGAAAGGCGATGCCAAGGTCCTGAAGTTCCTGAACGCGCAGCTCAAGCTCGAACTCACGGTGATCAACCAGTACTTCCTGCACTACCGCATGCTGGACAACTGGGGTTTCGGCCGCATGGCCAAGCACGAGCGCGACGAATCCATCGAGGAGATGAAACACGCCGACCGGCTGATGGACCGCATCCTCACGCTCGAGGGCCTGCCCAACCTGCAGGACCTGGGCAAGCTGCTGATCGGCGAGTCGGCGGTGGAGATCCTGCAGTGCGACCTGAAGGCCGAGCAGGCCTCGCAGGCGCACCTGAAGGAAGCCATCGCGCATTGCGAGTCGGTGCGCGACTACGTATCGCGCGAGGTGCTCGAGTCGATCCTGGCCGACACCGAGAGCCACATCGACCACCTGGAAACCGAGATCGAGCTGGTGGGCAAGGTGGGCGAGCCGAACTGGCTGCAATCGCAGATGGGTGGCTCCGGATCGTGACCGGGCTTCAGGGCCCCGATCGCCGGAGGGTCGTTTGCGCTGCGTCAAAGAACACTATTGAGAAATATTCGCATTCGCGCTAGACTGCGGGCCATCCGGAGATCCGGGAACGGCCCGCCCATGATCGTCTGCCTCTGCCACCGTGTGACCGACCGCGACATCCGAACTGCAGTCGCCTCGGGCGTGCACTGCTTCGACGTGCTGCAGGATCAAACCTGCGTGGCCTCGTCCTGCGGTTCCTGCTTGGACTGCGCGCGCGAGGTGTTCGACGGCGAACATGCCGCCCGCTGCAGCGACGGCGCAGGCGCCTGCCATCGCGCGGAAGCCGGCTGAGCGCCGTCTCACCCGGTGGCTCGGCCGGGCCGACCACCCACCACCGATGGAACCCCACGCAACCCGACTGAGCGACTGGCCGAACCACGCGCCGGCGGTGGTGCGGGCCGTGCACGATGCCCCGGGCACGGAAGCCAGCATCGCGAATCGGCTCGCGCAGCTGGGTTTCATTGCCGGCGAGCCGGTGCGCGTATTGCGCCGCGGGCCGGGTGGCCGCGAGCCGCTGGCGGTGCAGATCGGCGAGACGATGTTCGCGCTGCGCTGGGCCGAGGCTCAATGCGTCGAAGTGGCGCCGCCTGCCGATGACTGAGATCGTGCTGCCCCTCGCCACGGCCGCGCCGAGCTTCACGGTCGCGCTGGTGGGCAACCCCAACTGCGGCAAGACCGCCCTCTTCAACCGGTTGACCGGCGCGCGCCAGAAGGTGGCCAACTACGCCGGCGTGACCGTCGAGCGCAAGACCGGCGTGGCCCGCCTGCCCGACGGGCGCAGCCTGGCCATCGTGGATCTGCCGGGCACCTACAGCCTCACCGCCGCAACGCCCGACGAACAGGTCGCCGTCGAGGTCGTCGAGGGCCGGCGCACCGACGAGGCGCGGCCCGACGTGGTCGTGGCGGTGGTCGACGCGACCAACCTGCGCATGAATCTGCGGCTGGTGCTCGAGCTGCGCTCGCTCGGCCTGCCGATGGTGGTGGCACTGAACATGGCCGACCTGGCGCGTGCACAGGGCCTGGCGATCGACACCCAGCGCCTGGCCGACGAACTCGGCTGTCCGGTGGTGGAGACCGTGGCCGTGCGCGGCCACGGCCACCAGCAGCTGCTGGATCAGCTGGCGCGCATGCAGCCAGGTGCGGTGGCTGGCCCGCACGCGCCGGCGATGCCCGGCGCCGCCGAGCTGCAACGCGAAGTGCGTCGACTGCTGGCGCAAGCCACGACCGGGCCGGCACGCGCCGAGCGGTTCCAGTACCGTGTCGATGCGGTGGCCATGCATCCGGTGTGGGGGCTTGTGCTGCTGGCGGCGACGCTGTTTCTCGTGTTCCAGGCCGTCTTCGCGTGGGCCGTGGCGCCGATGGATGCCATCAAGGACGCAGTGGCCGCCACCGGCGAATGGTTGCAGACGCAGATGGCCGAAGGCCCGCTGCGCAGCCTGCTGGTCGACGGCGTGATCGCCGGCGTGGGCAGCGTGCTGGTGTTCCTGCCGCAGATCCTGATCCTGTTCTTCTTCATCCTGCTGCTCGAGGATTCGGGCTACCTGCCGCGCGCGGCCTTCCTGCTCGACACGCTGATGGGCAAGGTGGGCCTGTCGGGGCGCGCGTTCATCCCGCTGCTGTCGAGCTTTGCCTGCGCGGTGCCGGGCATCATGGCCACGCGCACGATCGCGCATCCGCGCGACCGGCTGGCCACGATCCTGATCGCGCCGCTGATGACCTGCTCGGCCCGGCTGCCGGTCTATGCGCTGCTGATCGGCGCCTTCGTGCCCGATCGCAGCGTGGGCGGCTTCAACCTGCGCGGGCTGACGCTGTTTGCGCTGTACGCGGCCGGCGTGCTCGCGGCGATGGCGGTGGCCTGGGTGCTCAAGCGCCGCTGGCTGCGCAGCAGCTACCAGCCGCTGATGCTCGAGCTGCCGCCCTATCGCTGGCCCGACGTGCGCAACCTCGCGATCGGCCTGTGGGAGCGCACCCGCATCTTCCTGCGCCGCGTGGGTGGCATCATCTTCTCGCTGATGGTGGTGTTGTGGTTCCTCTCCACCTATCCCGCGCCGCCGGCGGGCGCCACCGGCCCGGCGATCCAGTACAGCCTCGCCGGGCAGCTGGGCCAGCTGCTGCAGCACCTGTTCGCGCCGATCGGGTTCAACTGGCAGATCTCGATCGCGCTGGTGCCCGGATTGGCCGCACGCGAGGTCGCCGTCGGCGCGCTGGGCACCGTGTATGCGCTGTCGGCGTCGGGCGATGCGGTGGCCGAAACGCTGGCACCGGTGATCGCGCAGGGCTGGTCGCTCGCGACCGCCTACGCGCTGCTCGCGTGGTACGTGTTCGCGCCGCAATGCCTCTCGACGATCGCCGTGGCCCGGCGCGAAACCGGCTCCTGGCGCGTGCCGCTCGTGATGCTCGCCTATCTGTTCGCATTGGCCTATGCCGCGGCGTTCGTGACCTGGCGTGTGGCGCTGGCGCTCGGAGGCGGCCCATGACGAATTGGCAAACCTGGGCCGTGGCGATCGTGGTGCCGGTGTGCGCGCTGCATGCGGCATGGCGGCTCGCGGGCGCCGGTGCGCGGCATCGGGCGCTTGCGTGGCTGTCCCGCACAGCATGGCCGAAGTCGTGGCGCAGGTCGTGGCACCAGACACTGCAACGCGCCGAGGGCGAATCGGGCGGCTGCGGCTGCGCCGGTTGCGATCGCGCGCACCCGGCGTCACCGCCCAGTGCCGTGGTGCTGGTGCACCGGCCGCCGCGCAGCGGCCGGAACGGCCCCGCGCGCTCCGGGCCATTGGCACCCCGGCGCGATTTCAGTTAGCGTCGCCTGCGCGACGCGTGCACCCGGCCCGGCCGCGCGATGATGCGCGCCTTGCGAAGTCGCCGCCGGGCCGTCCCAAGGCGACTGCGCCCCCTCGGGGGGCCGCCGCCGCAGGCGGCTTTGGGGCAAACGAGGAGACCGGCCATGTCCACACCGCACGAGACCGTCCCGGATCGCACGCACTACCGCATCTGCCCACTGTGCGAGGCCTGCTGCGGGCTGGAGATTCGCACGTCGGGCGGGCGGGTCGCGTCGATCCGCGGCGCCGAGCACGACGTGTTCAGCCGCGGCTACCTCTGCCCGAAGGCGGTGGCGCTGAAGGACCTGCACGAAGACCCCGATCGCCTGCGCACACCGCTCGTCAAACGCGGCGACCGACACGTGCCCGTCGGCTGGGACGATGCGTTCGACGAGATCGAACGTGGCCTGCAGCGCGTGCAACGCGCGCATGGCCGTGACGCGGTGGCGCTGAGCTTCGGCAACCCGAGCGCCCACAAGATCGGCCTGCTGCTCTACACCACGCGCCTGGCCAAGGCGCTGGGCAGCAAGAACGTCTATTCCGCCTCCACGCTCGACCAGATGCCCAAGCAGCTCAGCTGCGGCCTGATGTTCGGGCATTGGCTGAGCATCCCGGTGCCCGACATCACGCGCTGCGATCACCTGCTGATCCTGGGTGCCAACCCGATGGCCAGCAACGGCAGCCTGTGGACGGTGCCCGACTTCCGTGGCAAGGCCAAGGCACTGCGTGCGCGCGGCGGCAAGCTGGTGGTGATCGATCCGCGCCGCACCGAGACCGCGCAGGTGGCCGACGCCTGGCATGCGATCCGGCCCGGCACCGACGCGCTGCTGCTCGCCTCGATGGCGCAGGTGCTGTTCGCCGAGGCTCTGGTGCGGCTGGGGCGGCTGGCGCCGCATGTCAACGGCCTGGAGGCCGTGCGCGAGGCGGTGGCGCCGTTCACGCCCGAGCGGGTGGCCGCACGCTGCGGCCTCGCGGCCGACACGATCCGCACGCTGGCGCGCGAACTCGCGGCCGCGCCGCGCGCGTGCGTCTACGGCCGCCTAGGCACCTGCACCCAGCGACACGGCAGCGTCAGCTCATGGCTGGTCGATGTGCTCAACGTGCTGACGGGTCACCTCGACGAACCCGGCGGCGCGATGTTCCCGCTGGCGCCGGCCTTCGCCGCGAATACGCGCGGCAAGCCCGGCATCGGCGCCGGTGTGCACACCGGGCGCCATGCGAGCCGCGTGAGCGGCGCGCCCGAGGTGATGGGCGAGTTGCCGATCACGCTGCTGGCCGAGGAGATCGAAACCGAGGGCCCGGGCCAGGTGCGCGCGCTGGTCAGCGTGGCCAGCAACCCGGTGCTCTCGGCGCCCGGCGGGCCGCGCCTCGCGCGAGCTCTGGCCGGGCTCGACTTCATGGTGAGCCTCGACATCTACCTGAACGAGACCACGCGCCATGCGCACGTGATCCTGCCCGGCCGCTCGCCGCTGGAGGACACGCACTGGGACGTGGCGTTCCCGCAGTTCAGCGATCGCAACCATGCGCGCTTCTCCGAAGCAGTGTTCGCACCGGCGGCCGGCGACGTGCCGGAATGGCTTTCGATGAGCCGGCTCGCCGCGATCGTGCGCGGCCGGCCGTGGCGCGACGGCGAGACGCTCGACGACGAGCTGTGTGCCGCCGAGGTGCAGCGCGCCGCCGGACCCCAGGCCGACGTCGTGATGAAGGCGGTGAGTCATCTCAGGGGCCCGGAGCGACTGCTGGATCTGGCGCTGCGCAGCGGCCCCTATGGCGACGCCTTCGGCCTGAAACCCGATGGATTGAACCTGGCAAAGGTGCGCGCGGCCGACGGTGGCATCGACCTCGGTGAACTCAAGGCCCGAATGCCCGGTGCGTTGCGCACCGAAAGCGGCCGCATCGAGCTGGCGCCGGCGATGCTGGTGGCCGACCTCGCACGTGCCGAGGCCTTGCTCGCCGAACCGGCGGCGGATCTGCAGATCGTCGGCCGGCGCGACGTGCGCTCCAACAACAGCTGGATGCACAACCTGCCCACGCTGGCCAAGGGCCCGGAGCGCTGCACCCTGCTCGTGCATCCGCGCGATGCCGAGCGCCTCGGTCTGCGCGCCGGCGGCCGGGCCCGCATCGGCCGCGGTGAACGAGCCGTGGTGGCGCCGGTGGAACTGAGCGACGACATGTCCCCCGGCGTGGTGTGCCTGCCGCATGGCTGGGGCCACGATCGCGACGGCGCGCGACTCGGGGTCGCGGCCGAACGACCAGGGGCGAGCCTGAACGATGTGCTCGACGAGAACCTGCGCGATCCACTGTCCGGCAACGCGGTGCTGTCCGGCGTGGCGGTGACGGTGGAGCCGGTGAGTTGATCCGGAAACGCATGTGATCGCCTGTGTGGCTTCTGCTGCGTTCTGAGCTCCGAGCGGCGCGGCAGGCGGTCCCCGCCCGCGGCTCATGATGGATCGGTCGTCGCCTTCGGCGCCGACTCCGCGGTGCTGCTCGGTCTTGCGGCCCCGCCGCCGAACTCACTACGCGGCCTTCGGCCGCTCCGTTCAGACAACGTCGGCGAGTCAGATGTGGATGCGCGCACCCGCGGTGCGCGCGGGCCGCAAGCCCTGTGCTGCTCGCCGACCCATAAATCGCCCCGGACGGGTACCCCCTGCCGCGCTGGACGACCGAGCGCTTCGAAGTCCCTTCGTTGAGGCAATCGGTGGTGCTCGCTGCGCCGCGACCTTCACATCCCCTCGGGTACGATGCGTTCCTTGCGCGCCGCCACAGCCGGCGCCCCCATTCCTGGAGTGCTTCACCCGTGCAGGTCGTCTGCCTCGATCTCGAAGGCGTGCTCGTGCCCGAGATCTGGATCGCGTTTTCCGAGCGCACCGGCATCCCCGAGTTCCGCCGCACCACGCGCGACGAACCCGACTACGACAAGCTGATGCGTTATCGCATCGACCTGCTCGACCAGCATGACCTGAAGCTGCCCGACATCCAGCGCGTGATCGCCGGCATGAGCCCGATGGAAGGTGCCCGCGCGTTCCTTGACCGGCTGCGCGGGCGCTTCCAGGTGGTGATCCTGTCGGACACCTTCTATGAATTCGCCGACCCGCTGATGCAGCAGCTCGGCCGGCCGACGCTGTTCTGCCATCGGCTGCTCGCCGACGCGAGCGGCCGCGTGGTCGACTACCGGCTGCGTCAGAAGGACCAGAAGCGCAATGCGGTCAATGCACTCAAGGGCCTGAACTTCCAGGTCCTGGCCGCGGGCGATTCGTACAACGACACCGGCATGCTGCAGGCGGCCGATGCGGGGTTCTTCATCCACCCGCCGGAGAACATCGTGGCGCAGTTCCCGCAGTTCCCGGTGACACGTTCGTATGCCGAGCTCGAAGCCGCGATCGACGATGCGTCGGCGCGCCTGGCCGCGGCCGCATGAGGCACGGATGACGGACACGCTCGAGCTGCTGGCCCCCGCCCGCGATGCCGCCATCGGCATCGAGGCGGTGAACCACGGTGCCGACGCGGTCTACATCGGCGGGCCGGCGTTCGGCGCGCGCGACAAGGCGAGCAACGAGATCGCCGACATTGCCACGCTCGCCGCGCATGCGCATCGCTACGGCGCGCGGGTGTACATGACGCTCAACACCATCCTGCGCGACGACGAGCTCGACATCGCACGCCGCGTCGCCTGGCAGGCCTGGGACGCCGGCATCGACGCGCTGATCGTGCAGGACATGGGGCTGCTCGAGATCGACCTGCCGCCGATCCAGCTGCATGCGAGCACGCAGTGCGACACCCGCACGCCGGAAAAGGCACGCTTCCTGCAGGACGTGGGCTTCTCCAAGATCATCCTGGCGCGCGAGCTCACGCTGGAGCAGATCCGCGCGGTGCGCGCGCAGGTGGACCGCGCGACGCTCGAATTCTTCGTGCACGGCGCGCTGTGCGTGGCCTATTCGGGCCAGTGCTTCATCAGCCACGCGCACACCGGGCGCAGCGCCAACCGCGGCAACTGCTCGCAGGAATGCCGCCTGCCCTACACGGTGACCGATGCCCAAGGCCGCGTCATCGCACACGAGAAGCATGTGCTCTCGCTGCAGGACAACGACCAGAGCGCCAACCTCGCCGCACTGGTCGACGCCGGCGTGCGCAGCTTCAAGATCGAGGGCCGCTACAAGGATCTCGGCACCGTGAAGAACGTGACGGCGCACTACCGGCAGCTGATCGATGCGCTGCTCGGCGAGCGCAGCGATCTGCGCGCCGCCTCGTCGGGTCGCACGCGGTTCGGCTTCACGCCCGATCCGCGGCGTGCGTTCAATCGCGGCTCGACCGACTACTTCGTCAACGGCCGGCGCGACGACCTCGGCGCGTTCGACACGCCCAAGCATGCCGGGCTGCCGATCGGCGAGGTGCTGCGTGTGGAGCACGATCACTTCGACGTGCAGCTCGCCGACGCGACGCTGGCACTGGCCAACGGCGACGGGCTCACCTACTTCGATCTGCACAAGGAGCTGATCGGCCTGCAGGCCAACACCGTCGCGCCGCTCGGTGGCGGGGCCTGGCGCGTGAGGCCAAACGAAACGATCGAGGACCTGAAGGACCTGCGCCCGCACACCCCGATCCATCGCAACCGCGACATGGCCTGGGATCGTCTGCTCGCGAAGCCGAGCGCCGAGCGGCGCATCGACGTGACGCTCCAGATCACCGACACCGACGATGGCTTTGCGCTGGCCATCACCGACGCCGATGGCCATGCGGCGCACGCTCGCGTGTCGCATGCCCACGAGCGCGCCCACGACGCCGGCAAGGCCGACGCCACGATTCGCGAACACCTCGCCAGGCTTGGCCAGTCGGCGTTTGCCGCCACGCGCATCGACATCGCCTTCGCCGAGCCTTGGTTCGTGCCGGCGAGCGTGGCCAATGCGCTGCGCCGCGATGCGGTGGCCGCGCTCGAAGCGGCGCGCGCGGCAGCGCTGCCGCGCCTGACGCGCACCGCCGCGGTCGAACCGCCGGTGCCCTACCCGGGCGATGCGCTCACCTACCTGGCCAACGTCTACAACGAGAAGGCGCACGACTTCTACGTGAAGCACGGCGTGCAGATCATCGACGCCGCCTACGAGAGCCACGAGGAGCTGGGCGAGGTGAGTCTGATGATCACCAAGCACTGCGTGCGCTGGTCGCTGAGCTTGTGCCCCAAGCAGGCCAAGGGCGTCACCGGCGTGCAAGGCACGGTGCGCGCCGAACCGCTGACGATGAAGAGCGGCGGCGACACATTGACGCTGCGCTTCGACTGCAAGCCCTGCGAGATGCACGTGGTGGGCCGGATCAAGCGGCACGTGCTGAACGAACCGGTCATTGCGCCGATGCATTTCTATCGTTCGCGACCCGCCGTGGCCGCATGAGCAGAAGACCGCTGCGCCTGCCACGTCTCGTTGTCGCCGGCCTGATGCTGCAGTTCGGCTCCGTGTGGGCCCAGGCCCCAGCGACGCCGGCCGCGGAGCCGGCGCCCGCGCCCAGCCCGCCGACCCCCGCCGCTACACCCGGGCAGCGCGTTGAGATCACCGGTGGCCGCGGCAGCGACAGCGAGCAGCGGCGGCAGAGCACGGCGGCCAAGATCGTGATCGGCCGCGAGGAGATCGAGCGCCAGGGCGATGCCACGCTGGGCGAGATCCTGAAGCGCCTGCCCGGCGTGACGATCGGCGGCGCACCGGGGCGCGGCGGCGCGATCCGCTTTCGCGGCCTGGGTGCCGGCTACACGCAGATCCTGCTCGACGGCGACCGCGTGCCGCCGGGCTTCTCGCTCGATTCGCTGAGCCCCGAGCAGATCGAGCGCATCGAGATCCTGCGCGCGCCCACCGCCGAGACCGGCGCGCGAGCGATCGGCGGCACCATCAACATCATCACGCGCGAGGGCTACCAGCGCCGCGTGAACGACGTGCAGGTCGGTGGCCAGTACGAGCATGGCCATGGCGGCGCCGGCGGCAACTGGACGCGCAACGTCAAGCTCGACGACGCCTGGACGATGAATCTCTCGCTGTCGGCGCGCCGCGGCTCGCAGGAGTACGACAGCGCCACGACGACGATCGACGAGGACCTGGCCACGGGCACCGTGACGCGGCAGGCCGTCGAGCGTTATCTGGCCGACGAGACGAGGAGCAACGTGCACCTCGCGACGCGTCTGCAATGGCAGGGTGAGCGCGGCCAGAATGGATTTCTTGCCCCATTCGTCACCGCATCTGAGGGCCGCATCGAGCGGGCCAGCCGTATCGACCAGTCGATCGGCGCCGACCCGCCCGCCTACGACCACAGCAGCGGACACACCGACTGGCGGTTTGCGATGCTGCGCGTGCTGGGTCAGTGGCGCCACATCCTCGGCGACGGCCTGCGCGCCGAATGGCGTGGCAACGGCGGCGAATCGCACAGCCGCAATCACACGCAACGTTTCGAGCGCGACGCGGCCGATGCGCTGCTCGCCACCGTGGACGACGAAGCGAAGATCCGCGACCGTTCGCTGACGCTGGGCCTCAAGCTCTCGCAGTTGCTCGACAACGAACACAGCCTGGTGGGCGGCGGCGAGCTCGAGGCCGTGCGCCGCACCGAGACGCGCACGTCGACACGCGACGGCGTGCCTCTGCTTACCGACTTCGGCGAGAACCTGCAGGCCAAGTCCACGCGCGCTGCGCTCTACCTGCAGGACGAATGGACCGTGAACCCGAACTGGGCCGCGCATGCGGGCCTGCGCTGGGAGGGCATCACCACGCAGGGCACCGGCGAGGACGGCACCACGCCGCGCAACCGCAGCAGCGTGTGGACGCCGCTGCTGCACGCCGTGTGGAAACCCAACCCGCAGGGCCGCGACCAGATCCGCATGAGCCTCACGCGCAGCTACAAGGCGCCGTCGACGCAGCAGCTGCTCGGCCGACCGAGCCTGTCGCAGCGCTACCCGGTGCCCGGCGCGAACACGCCGACCAGCCCGGACCGCGCCGGCAACCCGGAGCTCAAACCCGAGCTCGCCACCGGCATCGACCTCGCGGCCGAGCGTTACCTCGGCGCCGGCGGGGTGCTGAGCGCCAACCTGTTCGTCCGGCAGATCCGCGACTACCTGCGCAACGTGACCTCGCTCGAGACGGTGTCCTGGGCCACGGTGCCTCGCTGGGTGTCGCGGCCGCAGAACGTGGGCGATGCCAGCACGCGCGGCGTCGAGCTCGAGGCCAAGTTCCGTCTCAGCGAGGTGATGACCGACGCTCCGCCGCTGGAGCTGCGCGCCAATGCGAGCGTCTTCGACTCGAGCGTCAAGAGCGTGCCCGGCCCCGACAACCGGCTCGACCAGCAGCCGAAGATGACGGCCAATCTCGGCGCCGACTACCGCTTCCGCGGCACGCCGCTCACCGTCGGCGGCAACCTCAACCTCACGCCGGGGTACGAGACGCGGATCTCCGACGAGCAGACGTTGCTCGTCGGCCGCAAGCGGGTGTTCGACGCCTATGCACTGTGGACCTTCCAGCCCGGCGTGGCGCTGCGCCTGTCGGCCACCAACCTCGCGCCGCTGGACTACCTCACCGGCGGCAGCCTGGATTTCGAATCCGCTCCTGGCGTGTTCACGCGAGAGACCTCGCGCAACCTGGCGCAGAGCTACACGACCTGGCAGCTGCGGCTGGAGCTGAAGCTGTAGCTTCCTGCTTCTAGCAAGGCCCGGGCGCCGGCAGCGTGCCACTGGCGCGCTGCAACGTCGCCAATCCGATGAGCACCTGGCCGGCCGCATCACGCAACTCGATCGTGAGCCCGCCAGCGCCGGCCTCGGCCACGCTCAACGCCGCGAAGCCTTCTGCCGCAATGCCCTCCACCGTGTAGACGCCGAAGAAGCCCGGCGCCGCCGCACTGCGGGTGCCATAGCTGCCGTCGAAATGCAGCTTCTGGCAGGCACCGTCGAGCCGCGCGTCGTTGCCTTCGATCTCGAGCACGAGAAGTCCCGTGGCGTCGACGAAGCGCACGATCGGCGTGCCCGCCGGCGACGGTGTCTGTGCACCGGTGGGCGCCGGGCAGTCGAGCTGGCCGGCGAAGTCGCTGCCGCACACCGACGCCGGGCTCGCCTGGAAGACGGCAGCAGCACCGGTGCCGGTGCCACCGAGGCCGACGCCGCAGCCGGCAGCCTGCGCGATGGCGATCGCGGCGCCGAGTGCTGCGGCCCAAACAACACCCATCGGTCTGCGATCGTCGATCATCGGCCGCCCTCCTCGCTGCTGTAGAAATAGACGCCGAAGCGCACACGGTGCCGATGCGCCTGATGCAACGAAGCATCGGCCTCTCGGCGTTGAACGGCCTGCGCGATCAGTGGCCGCACGGCCTGCTGCCACGCCTTGACCGCAGCGCGCTGCAGCTGCGCCGCCGATTCCGCGCTCAGCTCGTCGGCATACATCGCCTGCTCCAGGTGGTTTGCATCGTCCTGCAGGTTGGCCACCGCCGCGGCGGCATGGTCACCCACGTTCGCGGCGAACAGCTCGCTCATCTCGGCGAAACCCTGTCGCGGCGCAAAGCCGTCGCTCGCCAGCGCGATGCGGCCGTCATCGCGCACGGCGGCGGCGCCCAGGCGCTGCAGTTCGTCGAGGATGGCGCGCGGCCGCACGTCGCTGCTCACGGCGGCGACCAGGGTGTCGAACTCGCCACGATCGAGCGCCCTTGGGCGGCGGCGACCATCCTGGAACTCGGCGTCGCTGATCCAGCGCGCAGCGATCTCGCCCACCAGCGACACCGGCGCCGCGACGCGAGGTCGCAGAGGCTGCGCCTTCGCTGCCGGCGGTGCGCGGTCCAGCGTGCGCACATCGCGCCGATGCACGCCCGACAGCAACGACAACGCACTGTCGGTGCGCGCCATGCCGCGTGCATCGAGTTCGGCCTTTGCCGCATCCAGAAACACGCGTTTCAACGCCGACGCAAAGGCCGGATAGGCCACGCCATGGCGGATCAACAGCCGCACGAGCGGGCGCATCACCCGCAGCACGCCGGCTTCGACCAGGGCGTGGCGGGTCGCGGTTTCGGGGGTTGGGGCCAGGGCTTGACGTTGCCGATCGGGTTGTGGGATATTGTCCCACAGCTTGATGACCTGCTGCAAGGCTCTCCATGAACTCCGCCGTTCCATCGCATCATCCTGGCCGCACGACGCCTGTGGGCAGGTGTTGGCATGGCGCCGCGCTCGCGGCCATGCTGCTCGCCGGCTGTGGCGGCTCGGGCTCCGGGGGGTCGCCACCGCCAGCGGGGCCGGCGCTCGAAGCCTCGGCCGGCGGCGAACTCGTGGCGCATGTGCGCGCGCTGCTGGTGCAGCGTGATGCGCAGCGTCAGCAGAGTCCGGGCCTGCCCCTGCTGGCCGCCACCGGCTCGGCACCCACGCTGGCCGTGAGTGCCACCAGTGGCACACCGGTGGACCATTCGAACACCGCGGTTCAGGAAGCCGGCGTCGACGAAGACGATCTGATCAAGACCGATGGCCAGTCGGTCTACTCGCTCGACACCACGGGCGCCTTCGCCAGCCCGACGCGGCCGATGCGTCTGCTGGTGCATCAGCGCGATGCCGGCGGCAAGTTTGCGCCGGTGCAGTCGCTGCTGCTGCCGCCCGGCGCAACGGCGGGATACGCGTCACCGCGCGGCATGCAGCTCGCCGCAGCGGCACGGCGCGCGGTCGTGCTGTCGGAGTTCATGGAGCCGATCGGCAGCCCCTCGCCCTGCCCGCCCGAGGCGGTGTGCATCGCCCCGGCCGCGCTGATCTACCCGCCGACCCAGCTGAAGTCGACCGTCGAACTGCAGTTCCTGTCGCTCGACGCCGGCGGCCTCGCCCAACTGGGCGAGAAGATCACGATCGACGGCCGGCTGATCGCGAGCCGGCGCGTCGACAGCTCGCTGGTGATCGTGACCTCGCATGCCCCGCGGCTGGCCTACGAGCTGCTTCCCGCCGATGCCAGCGCACAGACGAAGGCCGATACCCTGTCGCGCCTGACCGCTGCCGAGGTGCTGCCGCTCTGGCGCCCGGCGCAGGCGCAAGCCCAGGCGCTGGTGCCCGAGACCGACTGCTACGTGCAGCCTGCCAACGCGTCGCTGGTGCTGGAGATCACGACGATCACCGTGATCGACATGGCCACGCTCTCGCGCAAGGGCCGCTGCTTCGTCGGCGGCGCCGAGGCGGTGTACATGTCGCCGAAGTCGCTCGTGCTGGCGACCAGCCGGCTGCCTTTTCGCATTCTCGACAGCGGTCGCATTGTCTATCCGCTGCAATACACCACCGACCTGCATCGCTTTGCGTTCGACGGCAGCGGCGTCGACTACCGCGCCTCGGGCGAGGTCACGGGCCATCTCGGCTGGGACCCGTCGCGCAAGCCCTATCGCTTCAGTGAAGCCGACAATGGCGACCTGCGTGTGCTCACCTTCACCGGCGACATGGGCTGGGCCTTGCCCGCCGATGCGGACTCGTCGCAGGCGCCTCCGCCTTCGCCCGCCACGCTGACGATCCTGCGCGAGAGCGCCGGCGAACGCTCGCTGAAGGCGCTGGCCACGCTGCCGAATGCACAACGCCCCGCACCGATCGGCAAGCCGGGCGAGCAGGTGCATGCCGTGCGCTTCGCGGGCGAGCGCGGCTACGTGGTGACGTTCCGCCGCATCGATCCGTTGTACGTGCTCGATCTGGCCAGCCCCGCCGATCCGAAGATCGCCGGCGAGCTCACCGTGCCGGGCTTCTCGGATTACCTGTTCCCGCTGCCGAACGGCCTGCTGTTCGGCGTCGGCAGGGATGCCGCTGCCAGCAACCAGCTCACCGGCGTGAAGCTGGGGCTGTTCGATGTGAGCGACGCGGCGCAGCCACGCGCCCTCGCGTCCCAGGTGCTGGGCTCGAGCGGCAGCCAGTCGGGGCTCGACTTCTCGAGCCACGGCATCAATCTGCTGCAAAGCGGCGACGTGACGCGCATCGCGCTGCCGGTCAGCCTCACCTCGGCGCCCTACGCGGCGAACCCGGCGCATGGGCTGCAGCGTGTCGAGGTCGACTCGCGCTTGCGCGCGCTGGCCGTTCGCGCGCTGCTGCCCTCGCCCGCCGCGGGCAGCTCGGACCTCTGGGGCGATCGCAGCGTGCAGGTCGGCGACCAGCTCGTCTACCTTTCGGCCGGACAGGTGACCGTCGGCGGCTGGTCGCCTTAGGCGCTCACCGGCTGCCAGTCCCGCGCGTGCTCGCGCAGCCAGGCCTCGGCCGGCGCGCTGCTTTGCTGCGAGGGATGGAAGTCCGCGCGCAGATAGCGCTTCCACGGCCCCGCCAGTTCACGCACGAGGCCACCGCGGCTGAACAGGAATCGCCAGCCGCTCGCCCAGGTGCTCGCGCGCCAGAAACTGCCGTCGTGCCAGAGGTTGTTCACCGTCTGGCGCATCGCGTCGAGCAGGAAATACACCGTCACGGTGCGGTAAAGGCGTCGTCGCCAGACTTCGTTGCCACCCAGCGCGCGGTACAGGTCGAATGCGGTGCTGCGGTGTTCGGTCTCCTCGCAGGCGTGCCACAGCCACAGCGTGGTCAGCCGCGGCTCCACGTCGGCAAGTTCCTCCGCATGCCCCAGCAAGTACTCCGCCAGGATCGCGGTGAAGTGCTCGGTGGCTGCGGTCAGGCCAACCCAGGCACGTACGTCCACGCCCTCGAGCCGTTTCATCCGCCGCCGAGCCCGCGGCTCCCAGTGGTTGATCAGGCCCTGGCGCGCCAGGTGTTCGTTGAAGAGACCGTGAATCCGCCGGTGCGTGGCCTCCTGGCCGATGAACCCGCGTGCCTCGGCCTCGAAGGCCGCGCGTTCGGGATCGGGCAACTGCGCGAGGCCCATGCGGATCGAGTCGATGAAGAACTGCTCGCCGACCGGAAAACTCATCGACAGGGCGTTGAAGAACGCCGTGCGAAACGCGTCGCCGGCGCACCAATGGCGCGGCAACGGTGTCTCCAGATCCACCAGCAGGCGGCGCACGACGAGCGCACTCATGACCGACAACATACCACCGCGCCGGCACGCCATGGCCGGTGCGTGCATGATGACGGTCATGATTCCCCTTTCCATCCTCGATCTCGCCCCCATCGTCGAAGGCAGCGACGCTGCCGCGTCGCTGCGCCACAGCCTGGATCTCGCGCAGCACGCGGAAGTCTGGGGCTACAAGCGCTTCTGGCTCGCCGAGCACCACAACATGGACGGTGTGGCCAGTTCGGCCACCGCGGTGCTGATCGCACATGTGGCCGCCGGCACGAAGTCCATCCGAGTCGGCTCGGGCGGCATCATGTTGCCCAACCACGCGCCGTTGGTGATCGCCGAACAGTTCGGCACGCTGGCGACCCTGTTCCCCGGCCGCATCGACCTCGGCCTCGGCCGCGCACCGGGTACCGACCAGCTGACCGCGCGGGCGCTGCGTCGACACCTTCACAGCGACGCCGAAGACGGCTTCCCGCAGGACGTGATGGAGCTGATCGGCTACCTCGAGCCGCCGCAACCCGGCGCGCGCGTGCGGGCCATTCCCGGCGTCGGCACGCAGGTGCCGGTGTGGATCCTCGGCTCGAGCCTCTACGGCGCGCAGCTCGCGGCCTACCTGGGGCTGCCGTACTCGTTCGCCTCGCATTTCGCCCCCGATCTGCTCGAGCACGCGCTGGAGGTCTATCGCAGCACCTACCGGCCGTCGCCGCGCTGGCCCGAGCCGCATGCGATGGTCGGCGTCAACGTGGTGGCCGCCGACAGCGACGCCGAGGCGGCCAGGCTGCTCACGTCGATCCAGCAGCGCTTTCTCGGCATGCAGCGCGGCGTGCGCGGGCCGCTGCCGAAGCCGGTGGACTCGATGGATCCACTGTGGAGCGAGCGCGAGCGCGAAGGCGTCATGGGCATGCTGGCGGCCACCGCGAGCGGCGGGCCGGACAAGGTGCGCCGCGAGCTGCAGGCCATCATCGACCGCACGCGCGCCGACGAGCTGATCGTGGCCGGTGCGATCCACGACCATGCGGCGCGCCTGCGCTCCTACGAGTTGCTGGCGCAGATCGCGCAGCAGGCACGCTCGGCGACCGGGCTGCACGCGACATGATGCATGCCTGGATCGCGCTGGTGCTGGCCGCAGCGGCGGCGCTGCCGCTGCAGGCGCAGACGGCCGCCAGCGCGCCCGCCGTGGAACGCTCGTCGGCGCCGGACACCAGCGCTCGACTCCAGGGCGCCGCACTGCTGAAGGCGCTGCGCGGCGGCGGCTACGTCGTCTACTTCCGCCACACGGCGACCGATTTCTCGCGCAACGACGCGGCGATGAAGGGGTTCGACGACTGCGACAACCAGCGCCTCTTGTCGCCCCAGGGCCGTGACGATGCGCGGCGCATCGGCGAGGCGATCCGCGCGCTGAAGCTGGCCGGCGGCGAGGTGCTCGCCAGCCCGATGTGCCGCACGATGGAGCACGCCCGGCTCAGCTTCGGCAGCGCCACGCCGACCGGCGAGGTCAGTCTGCGCGAGCGCGGCGACAGCGGAGACTACCCGGGCCTGGTGAAACTGCTCGCCACACCGGTCGGTCTCGGCAGCAACCGCTGGATGGTCGGACACGGCATACCGTTTCGCGCGGTGGCCGGCGCGCCGCACCTCGGCGAGGGCGAGGCGGCGGTGATCAAACCCGACGGGCGCGGCTGGACGGTCGTGGCGCGCATCGCCGTGGCCGACTGGCCGATGCTCGCGCGTCGCTGATGCCGACGCCGCGGCGCCTTCGGCCGCCACGCGGCACCTAAAGCGGTAATTCGGCGCGTTCGCTGCCGCTATTCCCGTCGCGGCTCGCGTGCAGCGGGATTAATGTCGGATCCATGCATCTGCCCGACTATCAACCGCCCAGCGATCAGCGTGCGTCGCTCGCCGTGGGGCTTGCGCCGCTGTTCGTGCTGATCACCTTCGCCGCGATCGTGACCCGCGTGATCGCGGTCGACACCGGCTTCGCGATCTTCGTGGCCTGCACCCTGTGGGTGGTCTACGAGATGCACGCCTACCAGACGCTGATCGACCGATACAACCAGGAATACGTCGACACCCATCTGGCCTGGCGTTCACCGGCCACACTGGCCTCGGTGGCCGGCGACGAGAAGCGCCCTGAGCCCACGCGCACCTTCGTGCAACGCTTCCTCAGCTCGGACGGCGAACCGCTGCGCGACCGGCCGACGGTCTGACGGGCGAGTCTCCAAAGTGAAAAAGGCAGGCGCTCGGCGCCTGCCTTTCGTTTCGTGGGTGCAGCCGCAGTCACGCCGGCCGCACCAACGCGGTGCTTACTTGCTGGCGGCCTTGTCGGCGGCCTTCGCCTTGGCGGCCTTCTCCTTCTTGGCGGCCTTTTCCTTCTTGGCCGCCTTCTTGGCGGGCTCGCTGGCCTTGGCCATCGGCGCGGCGCCGGCGTGCGACGCGGCATGGGCCGGCACCGCCACGGCGGCGGCGATGGCGAACATCAGGGCGGTCAGGATCTTGCTCATGGGGTTCTCTCTCTATGGGTTGGGATGATCGGAACGAAAGCCTCGCGCCCGGCATTTCCCTCTGAAGCCCTGCTGCGCGCGACCCGCCGGAGTCTACGCAGCAGCCGGGTCGCCGGTTGACAGCGCCGGCCCGAAAGGCTGGATCCAACGGTGACAGCGTCGCGTAGAAGGTACGATCCGCCGCTTTGCGCCGAACGGGGTTCACGTCTTGACACGTTTTGCTGCGCTGCTGCTGTTGGGCTGGCTGACGAATCCGGCGCTGCAGGCCGCACCGTATACCCCGAGCGACGACACCCGGGTGCTCGAGCGCCTGCCCCTTCGGGCCGCCGACCCGGCGGCGCGCGAGCTGGCCGCGCTGCGTGCGCGCTGGCGCAGCGCACCGCGCGACCCCGCGGCAGCCGCGGCACTGGCCCGGCGCCTGTTCCAGTTGGCGGGCGTTGACGGCGACCCGCGGCACGTGGGGCATGCCCAGGCGGCGCTCGAGCCCTGGTCGGCCGACCCCTCCCCGCCGCCGGCGGTGCGCATCGCCCGCGCCGCGATCCTTCAATACGGTCACCATTTCGACGCGGCCCTGTCCGATCTGCAGGCGGCAGCCATGGCCGAGCCCGACGAGCCGGAGGCCCATGCCTGGATCGCCGCCATTCACCTGGTTCGCGCCGACTACGACGACGCGCGCGCCGCATGCCACCGCCTGGCCGACCTGGCGGAGCCGCTGATCGGCGTGGCCTGCATCGCCACCGTCGATTCGCTGACCGGCCAGGCGGCCGCGGCCTCGCGCACGCTGCGCGACGCCCTGCGCCGCGAGGGCGGTGCCGAGCCCGCCCAGCGGCTGTGGGCTCTGACGCGCCTGGCCGAGATCGACGAGCGGCGCGGCGCTCATGTGGAGGCCGAGGCGGCCTATCGCGAGGCCCTGTCGCTCGGCCTGCGCGACGTCTACCTGCGCGCCGCCTATGCCGACTTCCTGCTCGACCGGAGCCGGCCCGCCGAGGTGCTGGCATTGCTGTCGGACGACGGCGCGCGTGCCGATGTGCTGCTGCTGCGCCTGGCCATCGCCGCCAAGGCCACCGGCGATGCGCGCGTTGCCGGCTGGACGCGCGAGCTGCAGGCCCGCTTCGATGCGACCCAGGCGCGCCGCGACACCACGCACCGCAAGGAGGAGGCCCGGTTCGCGCTCGAGCTGCTGGGCCAGGCGCAGCGCGCCTTCGTGCTGGCGCGCGACAACTACGCCGTGCAGCGCGAGTATGCCGATGCCCGCATGTTGCTCGAGGCCGCGCTGGCGGCCGGGCAACGCGCCGGCGCCGAGCCGGTGCGGCAGTGGATGACCCGCACACGCATCGAGGCCCCCGCGCTGGCCGCGCTCGTCGCGCGGCTGGAGGCGGCGAAGTGAGGCACGGGCGCCGGGCGGTTCACACCGCGCTGCAGGTGGCGCTCGGCCTGTGGTTGTGGCTCGCCGCATGTCCGGCAAATGCACACAAGCCTTCCGACAGCTACCTCACGATCACGCTGGCGCAGGGCCAACTCAGCGGTCGCTGGGACATCGCGCTGCGCGACCTCGACTTCGCGATCGGGCTCGATGCCGACGGCGACGGCACGATCACCTGGGGTGAACTGCGCGTGCGCCATGCCGACATCGCGGCCTATGCGCTGGCGCGACTGGCCGTCTCGGCCGACGGCACCGCCTGCACGCTGCGCGCCGGCGCGCAGCAGGTCGACGACCACAGCGACGGCGCGTACACCGTGCTGCCGCTGACGATCGCCTGCCCGCGCAGCCCCGAGCAGCTCGCGTTGCGCTATACGCTGTTCGGCGACCTCGACCCGCAGCACCGCGCGCTGTTCAAGCTCGAGGCCGGCGGCACCACGCGCAGCGCCGTGCTGGCACCGGACGGCACAGCGCAGGGCTTCGCGCTCGGGCACGGCGGCGGCATCGCCACCTTCGTCGACTTCGTTCGCGAAGGCGTGTGGCACATCTGGATCGGGTTCGACCACATCCTGTTCCTGCTGTCGCTGCTGCTGCCGGCAGTGCTGGTGTGGCGAGCGCGGGCCTGGCAGCCCGCACCCGACTTCCGTTCGACGGTCTGGGACGTGTTTCGCGTCGTCACCGCGTTCACGGTGGCCCACTCGATCACGCTGAGCCTGGCCGTGCTGGGGCTGGTGAGCCTGCCTGCGCGCTGGGTGGAATCGGCGATCGCGGCGTCGGTGATCGTAGCCGCGCTGAACAACCTCCGCCCGGTCGTGCTCGGTCGGCGCTGGGCGGTGGCCTTCGGCTTCGGGCTGATCCATGGCTTCGGCTTCGCCAGCGTGCTGGCCGACCTGGGCCTGCCGCGCGACGCTCTGGCGCTGGCGCTGGCCGGATTCAACGTCGGCGTCGAGCTGGGGCAGCTGGCGATCGTGGGCCTGTTCCTGCCGTTCGCCTTTGCGCTGCGGCGGACGGTGCTGTACCGGCGCTGGGTGATGGCAGGTGGCTCGCTGGCGATCGCGCTGCTGGCCACGCTGTGGCTCGCCGAGCGCGCATTCGACGTCAAGCTATTGTCCCGATAACGGTGCGCCCGCCACGTCGAAGGCCAGCGTGACGAAGCCGCTGTCCCAGGTATCGGGCCGGTCGGTCGATCGGCGAAGTTCGGTGCCGCGCAGCAGCCAACGACCGGCCAGCGGCGGCGCAAAGTCCACGCGGCCCTGTGCATCGGTCAGGCGCCAGATGCCGAGGCTCGCCTGGGCGCTGCGCAACTCCACCGCCAGACCGGGCACCGGCTGGCCGTTGCGAAGTACCTGCAGTGTGAGCGGTACGCCGACGGCGATGGGTGCGTCGGAGCGGAGCAGCACGTCCATGTCCAACGGCGCCGGCTGGGTCGTTGTGGCGGCGTCTGTGCGCAGCCACTCGATGCGCGCGTGCTTGGCATAGCGCTCCTGCCACGCCACACCCCGGGCCTGCTGTGCGGCCCAGGCCTCGCGCACCGATGCCGGCGCGTTCACTTCCCTGAGGTAGACGGCCACGATCGCCGGCGGCAGCGTGATGTCCACCGGCGCCACCTGCGCCCAGCAACTCGGTTGCGCCTCGGGCGCCACCGTCGAGCGCAGCCAGAGGGCATTGGCCCGTGCCTGCGCCGCGCGCAAGGCGATCACCTCGCCGGTTCGGCCACGACAGCCGGCCGCGACCAGATGCTCGGCATAGATCGGTGTCTCTTGCATCGGAAAGCGGTTGCCGGTGCCGAGCGCGATTGCCACGCCGCCCGCGCCCTGCTCGCGAGGCAGGGCTTCGAACCAGGTGTCGTGCGCGGCCGCCGCCGCGGCCACCAGCAGCCCCGCGGCGCCGGCGATCAGGTGTCGCATCCGGGCCATGGGCAATGCTACGCGGTCGATCGCGCGGCAGATGCGGCGGGCGCGGCGCGGGAGCGGCCCGGGGGGCCTCAGAATGCAGGAGTCGTCAACACCCGTCGGAGCCCGAGCGCATGGCCAGACCGCTGTCAATCCGCCTCTGGTCGCTGAGTCTGCTGCTGGCCGTTGCCCAGCCCGCGCACGCTCAGCCGTCGGGTGCTCAGCCACCCACCGGCAACCTGCGCAAGGCCTTCCGGCTGTGCGATGCGCGGACCTTCGTGGCCATGAGCCTGGCGCGCGCGTACATGACCGGCGGCCGCCAGAAGGAGCCGGTGCTTGAGATGGTGAAGAACGACCCCTGGGGCCGCGAGACCGCCGAGACGCTGTTCCGGCTGACCGATGCCGGCAAGCTGCAGCATCATGCCGAATTCGCCGCCGACGTGCTGGTGCAATGCGCGGTGGCCAATACGGTGCCCGTGGGCGCGCCGAAGAATCAGGTACGCCTGTGCCTGGCGCGATCGGACGTCGGCTTCTATCTGCATGCCGACCGCACGGCCGGGCTGGTGCAGCAGGAGGCGATCTCGCGCACCGCGGCACGGCTGAAGCCGCGCGAGGTCTATCCCACCGCGCTCATCAATGCCGTGGCCAACGCGGTGTACCGGCCCGAGAAGATCCCTGACGTGCGTGCGTTGTCGAGCCGCATGTTGTGGTCGTGCATCCAGGCCCGACCGCCGGGCGCCGCCTCGGCGGCGTCGCGCTGACGCGCAGCGACACCACGCCCGCGACTCGCCGCCCGCGCATCGAATGGCGTTTCCCGTTCTGATCCTCGGCGGCTATGGCCACTTCGGCGCCCGCATCGCCCGCTCGCTGGCGCACGATGCCGATGTGCATCTGATCATCGCCGGCCGCGACGCCGCGAAGGCACGCGGCTTCGCCGCCGCACTCGGCGGCGGCGCCGAGGGCCTGGGGCTCGACGCGGCCGATGTGCAACTGGCCCAGCATCTGCACGAACGCGGCGTGCGACTGGTGATCCACACGGCTGGGCCGTTCCAGCTGCAGCGCTATGACGTGGCATTCGCCGCGGCGGCCGCCGGCGCGCACTACATCGACCTGGCCGACGGCCGCCGATTCGTCTGCGACTTCGAGACGCACACCGACTCGGCATTCCGCAAGACCCATGGTGTGGGCATCAGTGGCGCCAGCACGGTGCCGGCGCTCGCCAGCGCCGTCGTCGACGCGCTGACGCTCGGCTGGAGCCGCATCGACACCATCGACACCTGCATCGCGCCGGCGCAACGCACGCCGCGCGGCCTGGCCACGATGCGCGCCGTGCTCGGCTATTGCGGCGAGCCGGTCGAGGTGTGGCTGCAGGGCCGCTGGCAGCGCTTGCGAGGCTGGGCCCGGCCGAGCGAAGTGCGCTTTGCGCACCTGCGGACGCGACTCGGCGCACTGTGCGACGTGCCGGACCTGGAGCTGTTTCCCGTGCGCTACGCCGGCGTCCACAGTGTGATGTTCCGCGCCGCGTTGGAGCTGCGCTTCACGCAGCGCGTTATGGCCGTGCTGGCCGCAGCGCGGGCGGCGGGCGCCATCGCACCGCCGGCACGCTGGGCCACGCCGCTGCATCGCATGGCTGGCTGGTTCGACGGTTTCGGCTCGGCGCTCGGCGGCATGGTGGTGCGCGTCGGCGGGCTCGATGCGCACGGCAGGCCCTGCCGGCGTGCCTGGCACGTCAGTGCCGACGACGGCCGCGGCCCCGAGATCCCGTGCATGCCGGCCGTGCTGCTCGCGCGCCAGCTGGCGCGCGGCGCCTCGTGGTCGCCGGGTGCGCGTGCGTGCATGGGCATGCTGAAGCTGGCGGCCTTCGAGCCCGAATTCCGCCGCTTCGGCATGCGCACGGAAGTCATGGACGAGACACGCTTGGCCTAGGGTCTATCGCGTGCGCGCCTCCAGCGGATACGCCGGATCGTTGTACCCCGGTGTCGACGGATGGCCCGGTACGACCAGTGAATCGACCAAGGCCTCGTCCTCCGCAGTGACAACGCACTCGAGCGCGGCGAAGTAGTCCTGCCACTGCGCCAACGTGCGCGGCCCGGCGATCACCGAGGCGACGGCGCGGTGCGCCAACACCCAGGCGCTGGCGAAGTGCTGCAGCGCGACGCCCTTGCCGGCGCAGTGCTCCTTCAGCCGTTGTGCGATGCGCAGCGACTCCTCGCGGAATTCGGTCTGCATGATGCGCGAATCGGCCCTGCCGGCGCGGGTGCCCTCGGCCGGCTTGGCGCCGGGGGCGTACTTGCCGGTGAGCACACCGCGCGCAATCGGGCTGTAGGGCACCACGCCCAGGCCCAGGTGCTCGCAGGCGGGCAGCACCTCCACCTCGGGCTGGCGGTTCAGCAGGTTGTAGTACGGCTGGCAGACCACCGGCGCCGGCATGTTCATCGCGCGCGCGCGGTGCACCACCTCGGCGATGCGCCAGCCGCGAAAGTTGCTCAAGCCCCAATAGCGGATCTTGCCGGCACGCAGCAGGTCCTCGATGCCGCGCAACGGATCGTCCAGATCACTGCCGTTGAAGTCGCGGTGCAGGTAATAGATGTCCACATGGTCGGTGCCCAGCCGTCGCAGGCTGGCCTCGCAGGCGCGAGCGAGCCAGCTGCGCGAATAGCGCTGCTCGTTGGGCCGGTCCGACATCTTGTTGCCGACCTTGGTGGCGATCACCCAGCGCTCGCGGCAGCCTTGCAGCAGCGAGCCGAGCATCGCCTCGGACTTGCCGGTCGAGTACACGTCGGCGGTGTCGATGAAGTTCACGCCATGGTCGAGCGCATGCGCGACGATCTCGCGCGCCTCGTCGATGCCGGTCTGGTCGGCGAACATCATCGTGCCCAGGCACAGCGTGGAGACCTGCAGCTGGCTGCGGCCGAGGGTGCGGTACTGCATGAGGACGCTCTCCTTCTGTGCGCAAGGCTGAGGCCCGGAGTATGCCCAAGCGCCTGCTGCCGCCCTCGCCCGCGCCATCAAGACCCCTCGCTCCCAACGCACCGCCGTTCGACCACATCGCCGCACCGCCCGGGCCGGGCCCCGAGCACGACCGCGACGCAGCCACGGTGATGCGTGCGCGCAACTCCTCGGCCCACCGGACGAGACGGATGGCGCTCGTCGCCAAACGCAGGTGTATGCTGGACAAGTCACGCGGAGGTGCGGCCATGGAGCAGAGGGGCGCGTGCATGTTGGCGGCGGCCTGTCGGCGCGTCGCGAACGCCATGGGGCGACTTGCGCCGAAGATGGTGCTGCTGCTCGCCGTATGGGCGATTTCCCCCGCCGTCGCGCAGAACGCGGCACCGGTCGCCCGCAACGACAGCTATGCCGTCGCGCGAGACACCACGCTCACAGTGCCGGCGCCCGGCGTCCTCGCGAATGACACCGATGCCAACGGCGACGCGTTGACCGCGCGCCGCACCACCAGCCCGAGCTCCGGCACGTTGCAGAGCTTCAGCAGCAGCGGCGCGTTCAGCTATCGGCCGGCCGCCGGCTTCACCGGGACCGTCAGCTTCACCTATCGAGCGGTCGATGCCAACGGCGCGCGTTCGCCGCGCGCCACGGTGACGATCACCGTCACCGCCCCCACGAACCAGACACCGCAGATCACGAGCACGCCGCCGACGGGCGCCACGGTCGGCGTGCCATTCAGCTATGCGGTCGCGGCGAGCGATCCGAACGGCGACGCGTTGGCCTTTTCGCTGCTGCAGGCGCCCGCCGGCATGACCATCAACGCCAGCTCGGGCCTGATCGCGTGGACGCCGTCGGCAGCGCAGGCAGGCCCGCAGTCGGTGTCTGTCCGGGCGGCCGATCCGGGCGGCCTGGCCGCCACACAGTCGTTCACCGTCACGGTCGTCGCGGCCAACGCACCGCCGCAGATCACGTCGCAGCCGATCACCGCTGCCGCGGTGGGCGTGCCCTACAGCTACGACGTCAACGCCAGCGATCCGAATGGCGACGCCCTCACCTACGCGCTCACCCAGGCGCCCGCGGGCATGTCGATCAACGCCAGCTCGGGCCTGATCGCCTGGACGCCGGGCGCAAGCCAGGCCGGCGCGCAGTCGGTCGGCGTGCGGGTGACCGACCCTGCAGGCCTGTCGGCGTCGCAGACCTTCACGGTGACGGTGGCCGCGGCCAACGCGGCCCCGCAGATCGTCTCGACACCGGTGACGAGCGCCACCGTGGGCATCGCCTACGCCTACGACGTCAATGCCACGGACCCGAACGGCGACGTGCTGACCTACACGCTGACGCAGGCACCGGCCGGCATGACGATCAACGCGGCGACGGGCCTCGTTGCATGGACGCCGTCGGCCGCGCAGGCCGGCGGCCAGGGCGTCACCGTGCGGGTCGCCGATCCCGGCGGCTTGGCCGTGCTGCAGAGCTTCTCGATCACGGTGAACGCCGGCACCCCGATACCGACCACCACCCGCGTGGATGCGGCCACCCCTGCCGGCATCGCGGCGGCCGCAGGCAGCCAGGCCGCCGTCACGCTGAACTGGTACCGCGTGCGCATGGCGGCCAACTACCTGCAGTTCATGCACCTCGTGAATGCCGCCGGGCAGGTGTGGTCGGTCGACGACCATGCCACCTCGTCGGCCAACTGGAGCGCCGGACCTTTCACCGAAGTGCGCACGATCACCGTGCCCGCGGGTCTCGCGGCCGGCAGCTACGACATTCGCGTCGGTTTGTCGGGCGGCAATCCGTGGACCGATCTGGCGCTGGCGATGGGCCCCGGCGTCACCGACCCCGCCAACGATCATCGCTACAAGGTGGGCACGCTCACGATCGGCAGCCTTGCGAACCAGCCGCCGCAGATCACCTCGGCGCCGGTGACCAGCGGCGTCGTCGGCACCCCCTATCGCTACACCGTCGTTGCCAGCGATCCCAACGGCGACGTGCTGACCTACTCGCTCACGCAGGCGCCGAGCGGCATGGCCGTCAGCGCCAACACGGGTGCGATCACCTGGACGCCGACCTCGGCTCAACTCGGCAGCCAAGCGGTCACCGTGCGCGTCGTCGATCCCGGCGGTCTGGCGGCCACCCAGGCGTTCGCGGTGAACGTGGTGGCCGCGGGCAACAGTGCGCCACAGATCACCTCGGCGCCGGTCACCGGCGCGACGGTCGGCGTCGCCTATACCTACGGCGTTGTCGCGACCGATCCGAACGGCGATGCGCTCACCTACTCGCTCACGCAATCGCCCAGCGGCATGACGATCGGTGCCACCAGCGGCGCGATCGGCTGGACGCCCGGCGCGGGCCAGGCAGGCACGCAGGCCGTAACGGTGCGCGTGGCCGACCCTGGCGGCCTGAGCGCGACGCAGTCGTTCTCGATCGCGGTGGCCGCCGCACCGCCGCCGCCTGGCGGACCGATGACGATGTCTTGCGCCGACGGCGCCGGCTGGCAATGCAGCGGCGACGCGATCCTCGGCACCAGCAACGGCGTGGCGCTCATGCGCTCCGGCGTCCAGGTCTACGGCCGCTCGACGAGCGACCTGCTGCCGGTGAATCCGAACGTCTCCGACGCCACCGGTCTCGCGCCGGCTAGCGGCGGCATCGGCGAGATGCGGGTGCGCAAGGACGCCAATGCCGCAGTCAACTCGGTGGCCATGCTGCTCAGCAACCTCGGGATCCGGTGGGACGGCCTCACCGACCGGCCGATGATCATCGAGACCTTCAACCCCACCGCCGGCCGTGTGAGCCTGAATGCGCAGGGTGCGCTCGCCAATGCCGCGCTGCCGCCCAGCAGCGACCTCACCTACTACGACTATGCGCTGCGCGGTACCGGGGCCACGCGCGCGAACTATGCGAACAACCGCTATTTCCCCCGCAGCGCGCCGCCGCGCTGCGACCCCGGCTGGTGCGTCAGCGCCGAAACCAGCGGTGCACAGTTCGGTGCGGGCGGCTGGCGCTCGGGCGGCACCGACGCCGACACCGCCCAGGCTCTGCGTTACCACGAAGACGGTGACATCCACGCCGGCGACGGCCAGCCCGATGCCAACGGCAACCCCACCTGGCTGCCCGGCGGCAACGGCTTCGGCGTGCCGGTACCGGGCTCCAAGGGATATCGAACGCTGCTGCTGCGCAGCTACCGCTACGCCAACCTGGCCGCCTGGACCACGCAGGACACCCACAACATCGTCGAGTGGGGTGGCGTCAACGAGCACAACAAGAACCGCAAAGGCTACACCGCGTTCGGCGACACGACCGATCCTGCGCTCGTGCCCACCAGCGGCGGCGCCAACTACAGCGGCGTGGCTCATGGCCGCTATGCACCCAACGGCACGACCGAGAGCGTCGGGTTCGTTGCCACGGTGACGCTGAATGTCAATCTCGCGACACGCACGGTGGCCGTCACGCTGCAGGGCGCCGTGCGCGATGACGGCACGGGCGCTGCGGTACCGGCCAGCTTCAGCGCCAACGTCACGCTCGGCAGCGCCGGCAACGCGAATCACCTGACCGGGCCGGCCTCCAGCAGCACGCTGAGCGGCGGCCTCGGCGGCCGGCTGTTCGGTCCGGTGGCCGGCGGCGGCAGCGGCACGGCACCGGCGGAGATCGGTGGGGCGTTCACGCTGACGAACTCGGGCACCAACGCAATCGCGATCGGCGGCTTCATCGCACGCAAGCAGTGAGCCGGGGCGCGACTCGCTAGGCGACCGCGAGGGCTGTCATCGCGAGCGGCATCGCCGGCAGCCGCCGCTCAATGAACGCGTGGATGCAGGCATTGACCTCGGCCGCGTGCGTGATCGGACCCAGGTGCCCCATGCCATGCAGTGACTCGTGCCGTGCCTGCGGCAGCGCCGCGCGCAGCAGCTCGGCCACGCGCAGCGTCGAGGCCCGTGTGGACGCACCATGCAACATCAGCATCGGCGCCTGCAGCGCGGCCAGGTCCGAAGGCAGCAGACGCATCGCCAGCAAGGCGCCGAAATGCGCGGCCACTGCCGGCATGCGCTGCGCCACGGCCTGGCGGCGCTCGGGCAGCATCGCCGTCCACGAACCCGGTCCGCCCCAGTAGTCCACGAATCGCCAGGCGGCCAGCTCGGGCTCGCCACGCCGCATCGCGTGTTCGACGAACGCGCCCACGGCAAGGAACTCGCGCGCCGCGCCCGAGTGTGGGTCGTCGTCGACCAGCCAGCTGGCGAGCACCGGCTCGTAGACGACCAGGCTGCGCACCGCCTGCGGCGCCATCAGCGCGAGCTGCATCGCCACCGCGCCGCCGTACGAATGCCCGACCAGATGAACGGCGCCGCCCTCCAGCAACGGCAGCGCGTGAGCCGCCTCGTCGCGCACCGTCAGCGGCAAGTCGCCGCGCCAGTCGGTCCGGCGACCGTGGCCGTACAGATCGATTGCGTGGACCCGGTGGTGCGGCTGCAGCCGATCGATCAGCAGCTGCCACTGGCGCGACGAGCTGGCGCTCGAGTGGAACAGCAGCACGGTGTCTTCCGGCGTCCGGTTCATGTTCAGGTCTCCGAGGTCCACGACGCGAATTGCGCCGATATCTGCTGCAGCCGTGCGCCCGGCGCCATCGCCTGCAGCGCGTTGAGAAAGCGCGGCTCCTGCAGTCCGCTGCCGACGAACTGCCGCCGGTAGGCCTGGTGCATCAACCGCCGCAGCGCGTCGGCCTCGTGCGCGGCGAGATCGGGCGCCAGGTTGCAGACAAAGTACTGCGCGTCGGCTTCGGCCTGGCGCTGCACGCCGGCGGCCAGCTCGTCGAGCAGCTCAATCAGCTCGGCCAGGCCCTGCTCGCACGCGGTGGCATCGGTCCGTCGGTGCTCGTCCCGCCAGGCCAGCTCGATCATCACCGCATGCTGCGACGCCTCTTTCCAGTGGAACAGGAACACGTCGCGCCACAGCGGACACAAGGTCTCGGCAACCTCCAGGCTGTGCCGGTAATGCGCCTGCGCAGCGAGCAGCAACGCCAGCGTGAGGGCCTGAGCCGCCCAGCGGCTCCCGCGCAGCGCGGCGCGTGCGAGCGCGTCGTCGCCCGCGGTGAAACGATAGCCCGCCGGCAGGCCGGCGGCCGTCATCTGCGCCAGGCGCCGGAACAACACCTGGTGCTTCAGCGCGTTGTCGGCCACGCGCAGATGCGCCTGCAAGGCCATGGCCTCGCCCAGCCAGTGGATGTCGCTGGCACGCAGCGTGACCGCGGCCACGCAGCGCTCCACCAGCACCGCGCATTGCGCGTAGGTGCAGGCCTGCAACTGCGACAGCGCGCGCGTCTGCACCGGACTCAGAAAGCCGAGCTCGGCCACACGCGACAGTGCTTCGGGCACGAAGTGGCGAGTCCGGTCGGGCCGGCGCGAACGGATCAGGTCGAGTTCCACGTCCCACGCGATGCGGCGCAACGCCGCCAGGCAGCGCGCGTGGCGCGAGATGGAGTCGATGGGGATCATGGCGTGCAGCGAACGAGTGGGCGCACTGTGCGAGCCGGTGCGTTCCACCGGCGTTCCACGCAGCCGCCGGCCGGGTCGCGGCCAGCCGAGGGCCGCGTGACGACCGGAGGCCCTACCGACTGCCGCGCAACGCGGCGAGCATCGGCGCGTAGGCCGCATCGGCCTCGACGACGGCGCGGTGCAGCACGTCGTCGAAGGTCAGCCTGCCCGGGCCGTCCGAGAGCGGCCCCCCCCAGCCGTCGAGCACACGCAGCAGCTCGTCGCGATCCGACGCCGTGGTTCGCGGATGCGTCGCCGCGAGGCCGATCACCTCGCGGGCCGCGTCTCGCTCGCCCTGCGCCTCGAGCACTTCGGCCAGCGGCAGCATGCCGCCGGTGAGCAAGGCCTGCAAGCCGAGCTCGAGCGCCATGTCCAGCCCGTCGCGGATCGCTTCGCGCGCCTCGCGCAGCCGATGCCGGCACACGGCCACACGGGCCGACAGCAGATACATCCAGGCGTGAATGCCCTTGTAGCCATGCTGCCGGGCCAGATCGATCGCACGCTGCCCGAAAACGCCGGCACCATCGAGATCGCCGCGGCGCAGTGCGATGTCGGCCCGATTGGCCAGCAGATGCCCCTTGGTGCCGATCAGCCCTTCGCGTTCGCAGATCGCCAGGCCCTCGTCGAAACACGCCTGCGCCCGATCGAGATCCTGTTGCACCAGGTAGAGCGTGCCCAGATGGTTCAGGCACAGTGCGATGTTGGCCTGCGCGCCGGCGCGGCGGAACAGCAACAGTGCCGACTGCGACATGCGCAACGCCTCCGCATAGCGGCCACTGTTGCGCTCGAGCAGGGCCAGGTTGTCGAGCATGCCGGCCGCACTCAGCGTGTCGCCCGCTTCGACGGCCGCATCGTGCGCCTGCTGGAAGTGCGCGCGCGACCGATCCGGCTGCCCGAGCTGGAGATAGGTCGCACCCAGCAGGCGCTGGCACTGCAGCCAGGCGCGCTGATCGACGCTGCCGGCAGCGAGGAGGCTCTCGGCTTCGGCGATCGCCTCGTCGTACCGGTCGAGCCGATAGGCCAGGTGCGCCGCGTAGGCCCGCAGCCGCGCCTGCAGGCGAGCGTCGGCGGCCACCGGCGGCGCGTCGGCTGCGTCGCGCAACAGGCCGCGACCCTCGCTGATCCGCCCGCGATGATCGCAGTGGCTCGTCAGAGCCATCGCGCTGCGACCGAGCGCATCGGTCAGACCGCCGTGCGCGGCATGGGTCCACGCCGCGCGGATGTTCTCGAACTCGAGATCGGTCTCGCGCATCGCGTCGCGATCGGCCCGTCGCAGCGGCTCAGCCAGCAGGGCCAGCCGGTTCAGCACATGCCGCGCATGCGCATCGGCAGCGGCGCGGTGCGCGTCGCCCTGGCCCAGCTTGTCGGCGGCGAACTGTTGCACCAGCGGATGCAGCTGCAGACGTCCACCCTCGTCCTTGCGCAACAGCGACCGGTCGGCCAGCGACGCCAGCACCGGCGCCGAAGCCCCCGCCACCTGGCGCGCCGCAGCCGCCGTGAAGCCGCCGCGACACACCGACAGCGCCGCCAGCGCGCGGCGCTCCGCGTCGCCGAGGTGTGACCACGACTGCTCGAAGACAGCGGCCACGCTGGCCTGTCGCGCCGGGCGCGCAGGGTCTGACGTACTGAGCAGTTCGGTGCCGCGGCGCAATTCCTCGACGATCGCGTCGCACGACATGGCCCGTGTCCAGGCCGCGGCCAGTTCCAGCGCCAGCGGCAGGCCGTCGACCAGCTGGCAGATCTCGACGATCGCCGCCGCCTCGGCCTCGGGCACGAGCGCGGGCTCGACGCGTTGCGCGGTCCGGATGAACAGGCGCGCGGCGTCGAAGGCCTCGAGCCGGTCCTGGTCTTCGAGGTCGGGCACCGGCAGCCCGTGCAACGGGAAAAGCTGCTCATCGTCCAGCGCCAGGCGCACGCGCGAGGTGGTGACGATCGCGATCGATGGGCAGGCCTGCAACAGCCGCACGAGAAGCTGCGCGGCACCGGCCAGGTGCTCCACGTTGTCGAGCACCAGCAGCATCCGCCGCGATTTCAGCCCGCCGATGACCTGCTCGAGCGCGTCGGTGCGACCCGAGAGCGCGACGCCGCACTCGCGCGCGACGCGGTTGGCGATCTGCGCGGCGTCGGTCAGATCCTCCAGCGGCACGAACGCACCGCCGTCGGCGAACCCGGCAGCCAGCTCGTCGAGCACGCGCCGGGCCAGGCGTGTCTTGCCCACGCCGCCTGGTCCCAGCAGCGTGAGCAGGCGTACGCCGTCGTCGCGCAGCAGCGTGCCGATCCGCTGCAGCTCGGCCGAGCGGCCGACGAATCCGTCGCGCGCACCCGTCGCGGGCCCACCCGCCATGACCGGTCGGCTCGAGGACGCATGCCGGCCCGCCCGCGACCATCCCTCGTGCCAGGCGCGCAGCTCGACGGAGGGCTCGACATCGAGTTCGCGGCGCAACCGCGTGGCGAACTCCTGCCACACGGCCTGCGCCCGGGCGAGCTGGCCCGCCTGCAACAGCGCCTCGCCATGCGCACGCAGGGCCGCCTCGTCGAACGCGTCCTGAGCGAGCAGCTGCGCCGATAGCTCGATGCGCAGCTGCGGGTCGGCGATCGCGCCCAGGTGGTCCAATGCGGTGCCGCGCCACAGCGTGCGCAACCGTTCGCGCTCCTGCTGCAGCCATGCCGTCCAGGCCTCGTTGGCCGGGTCGTCGAAGCCGGCCAGGAACTCGCCGCGACGTCGCGCGATCGCGTCGGCGCTCCGACCCTCGCGCAGTGCTGTCTCGAAGGCAGCCACATCGGTGTCGACCGCGAAGCTCAGCGCGTTGCCCTGGGCCTCGACGTCCTGCGCCCAGGGCAGGTCCTGCAGGCGGTGCAGCGCCTTGCGCACGTTGGTGTAGGCCAGCTTGTCGCTCTGGTCGGGCCACAGCAGGGCGGCCAGCTCGCTGCGCGGCACCCAACCCCGCCGCAGCGCGAGGATCAGCAGCAGCTGATGCCGCCGCTCGAACGGCAAGGCCTGTACCACGCCGTCGATCTCGATCGACGGTGGACCGAACAGGAGCAGGGCGATGGCCATGGAGTCAGCGTGGGCGCGCATCGTAGTCGGGCCAGGCCGGGGTGTCGACGTCGTGGCGTGGCGATATCCCTGCACCGCGTCGGTCTTCCAGGCGTCTCGCCCTCGTGGAACGCCCGAGGAACGCGCAGGCGCACACCATGCGCCCCGTCCGATGGATGTCGGGCCGACCCAAGGCTCAGGCGATCCGCAGACCCGACCTCACCCCACTCTGGAGTCATCGATGGACCAAGCCGTTCAATCCCGCCCCGCCACCCCCGACTTCGCCGCGATCAAGCAACGCCAGCAGGCCACCTGGGCCAGTGGCGACTTCGCCGTCGTCGGCACCACGCTGCAGATCGTCGGCGAATCGCTCGCCGAGGCGATCGACCTGCGTGCGGGCGAACGCGTGCTCGACGTCGCCGCCGGCAACGGCAACGCCACGCTGGCCGCCGCCCGTCGCTTCGCCGACGTGACCTCCACCGACTACGTGCCCTCGCTGCTCGCCAAGGGCCGCGCCCGTGCCGAGGCCGAAGGGCTGGCGGTCACCTTCCGGACCGCCGACGTCGAGGACCTGCCGTTCGCCGACGGCGCGTTCGACATCGTGCTGTCGACCTATGGCTGCATGTTCGCGCCCGACCATGCCCGCACCGCGAGCGAGATGCAGCGCGTGACGCGCGCCGGTGGCCGCATCGGCATGGCCAACTGGACACCCGAGGGCTTCATCGGCCGCCTGTTCAAGGTGATCGGCGCCCATGTGCCGCCGCCGGCGGGCCTGAAGAGCCCGGCACTGTGGGGCACCGAGGCGCACCTGCACACGCTGTTCGGCGACGTCGCGCGCAACATTCATGTCCAGCGCAAGTTCTTCAACTTCCGCTATGCCTCGACGGCGCACTGGATGCAGATCTTCCGCGACTTCTACGGCCCGACGCACAAGGCCTTTGCCGCCCTCGATGCCGTTGGCCAGCAGGCGCTGGCGCGAGACGTCACCGCGCTGCTCGACGAGCTCAACGTCGGCGGCCCGAACTCGCTGGTGGTGCCCGGCGAGTACCTCGAAGTCGTGATCACGAAGCGCTGAGCCCTTCCTCAACCAACGCAACGGATTTCCTACATGAAGATCTCGACTCGACAACCGTGGACTCGCCTCGGCGTCGCCGCAAGCCTGACCATTGCGCTCGCGACGCCGGCGCTCGCCGATGCGATCACCGACTGGAACAACCGCAGCGCGGTGTTGATCGCCGAGTCCAGGCTCGGCACGCCGCCGGCCGTCCGCGTGATGGCGCTCGTGCAGACCGCTGCCCATGCGGCGGCCAGTGCGATCACGCCGGATGCCGCACCGAGCCGCTTCGCGCCCGAGGCCACGCCGGGGGCGTCGACGGATGCCGCGATCGCGTCGGCACACCGCGCCGTGTTCAGCCGGCTGCTGCCGGCACAGCAACCGGCCATCGACGCGGCCTATCAGGCCGCGCTCGCCGCCGTGCCCGAAGGCACGGCCAAGACGGCCGGCATCGCCGTCGGCGAGAAGGCGGCGGCGCGCGTGTTCGCGCAGCGTGCCGACGACACCGTCGGCAGCGAGGCCTACCGGCCGTATGCGGCAGCCGGTGTCTACGTGCCCACCGCCACACCGGCCGTCGTGACCTGGCCGCAGCGCAAGCCGTGGCTGCTGGCCAGCGCCTCGATGCTGCGCCCGGCCGCACCGCCGGCGCTCACGAGCGAGACCTGGGCGCGCGACTTCAATGAAGTCAAGATGCTGGGTGGCCGTGCGAGCGCCCGACGCAGCCCCGAGCAACTCGAGGCGGCGCGCTTCTGGGAATACTCGCTGCCGTCGATCTACCACGGCGTGCTGCAGTCGGTGGCCGTCCAGCCCGGTCGCAGCGTGGCGGCCAACGCCCGCCTCTATGCCGCCGCAGCGCAGGCGATGGACGACGCGATGATCGCGGTCTTCGACGCCAAGTACCACTACAACTTCTGGCGGCCCGTGACCGCGATCCGCAATGCCGATGCCGACGGCCACGACGCCACCGAACGCGACCCCGGCTGGAGCCCGCTGATCGACACGCCGATGCATCCGGAGTATCCGAGTGCACACAGCATCCTGGCGGCCACGGTCGGCGAGATATTGAAGGCCGAGGTCGGTCACGCTCGCATGCCGGTGCTCGCCACCAGCAGCCCGAGCGCCAAGGGCGCGATGCGCAGCTGGGCGAGCGTCGATGAGTTCGTGCGCGAGGTCGGCAATGCCCGCGTGTGGGAGGGCGTGCACTACCGCTTCTCCGCCGAAGTCGGCACGGCCATGGGCCGGCGGCTCGGCGAATGGGCCGCGCTGCAGCTGCTAAACCCGGCGCCCTGACCCCAGGGCCGGCCGCGTGCCCGCCGCTCGACGCTTGACAAGGACGGACGGCGATCTATGATTTGAACAGTCGTTTAAACCGTGTGTTCAATCACCATGCCCCACCCTGCCATCGCCGTGCTGCGCCTGTTCGACGACGCCGACGCTGCCGACACCCGGGCGCGCATCCTCGACGCCGCCTTCCGCCGGCTGGCCACGGAGGGCTACGCCGCGCTCAGCGTGCGCGAGATCGCCAAGGATGCCGGCGTCAATCATGCGCTGATCAACTACCACTTCCGGTCGAAGGACCAGCTCGTGATCGAAGTGCTCGACGCGGCCAATCAACGCCTGCTCGCGCGCCAGAGTTCGATGTACGGCGCAACCGCCGGCTTCGCCGACAAATGGGCCCAGGCCCGCCGCTTCTACGAAAGCGACCTCGCCTCGGGATTCGTGCGCGTGCAGGCCGAGCTGTGGGCGGCGAGCTTCGCCAATGCCGAACTGCGCGAGAAGTTCCTGCCGCGCCTGATGGCCTGGAAACAGCTGGTGCGTGACGCCGTGGGCGATGCGCTGGCGGCGCTCGAGTCCAGCGGCCGCAGGCTGCCACCCGCGCTGAGCGCGGATGTCATCGCCTGCTGGATCTCGGAATTCTGGCTCGGCATGGAGTTCGCCGACCTGCTCGGCGTGAAGGAAGAGCGCGCCCAGCACCGCGCCGCGCTCGACGCGATGCAATGGCTGCTCGAGTCGCTCGACAGCCAAGCGACCGCCACCGCGCCGCACGACGCGACGCCGCGACGACGGCGGGTGCGATCATGAGCGCGGAGCCCAACCCGCAACGGCTGCATCTCGTGGCCGGCGCGTTGCCCGAACCCGGCCGCGTGCACGACGCCGGTCCCGGCCCCTACGAGACCGTGCGGCCGCGGCACGAGGGCTTCGTCGACCGCGGCGGGGTGAGGCTGTGGTACGCCGTATGGGGCGAGGCCGGTCCCTGGATCGCCTTCGCGCCACCGATCCAGATCGTGCACAGCCAGCTGCTGAAGGCCGTGGTGCCCTACCTGTCGCAGCACTTCCGGGTGCTGACCACCGACCCTCGCGGCAACGGCCGCTCCGACCGACCCCAGGGCCAGGCCGCATACAGCTTCGACCACTACCACGCCGATTTCGTGGCGGTGCTCGATGCGGCCGGCGTCGAGCAGACCGCCCTCGTCGGCATCTCGATGGGCGCGCTGACCGGGTTGCGCCTGGCCGCCGAACGGCCCGAGCGCGTGTCACGGCTGATCCTCGCCGGCGGCGTGGCCGACACGCTGCCGAACACCGAGGCGCTGCGCAAGCGCCTGCGCATGGAGGACGAGCTGATCGCGAAGGACTGGCCGGGGTACATCGACTGGTTCATGGGCGTGCTGTTCACCGAGCCGCACTCGACCAAGCCCCATGAAGACGGCGTGCACTACGGCTGGGCCACCGATGCCACCACGTTCGCCTGGTGTCGCCAGGGATGGCTGGGCCATGACCTGCGCGATCACGCGCGCCGCGTGCGCTGCCCCACGCTCGTGATCCATGGCGACGACGACCACCGCATACCGTACTTCAAGGGCGAGGAGCTCCACGCGTTGATTCCGGGCTCGCGGCTGCTCACCATCGGCGGCGGCGGACACGTGACGGCGGTGCGCGACCCCGTGGCCTTCAACCGGGCCGTGCGCGAGTTCGTCGAAGGCGTGCCGCGCAACCGCACCTGGACCCGCGCGATGAAGCGCGGGCGCCGCGCGCTGTTCATCTCGAGCCCCATCGGCCTGGGCCATGTGCAGCGTGACCTCGCCATCGCGCGCGAGCTGCGCAAGCTGCAACCCGATCTCGCCATCGACTGGTTCACCGTGGACCCGGCCGCCACCTACTTGCAGCGGGAAGGCGAACGCCTGCACCCCATCACCGCGCGCCTGGCCAACGAGAGCCGCCACTTCGAGCGCTGTGCCGGCGAGCACGACCTGTCGGCCTTCTTCGCGCTGCGCACGATGGACGAGATCATGACGCACAACTTCATGACCTTCATCGACCTGATGGAGGCCGAGCACTACGACCTGGTGATCGGTGACGAAGCCTGGGAAGTGGACTACCACTATCACGAGAACCCGGAACTCAAGCGCCAGCCGTTCGTCTTCCTCACCGACTTCGTCGGCTGCCTGCCGATGGAGCCCGGCAACGAGCGCGAGGCGCACCTGTGCACCGAGCGCAATGCCGATGACATCGAACACGTGGCCCGCTATCCGTACGTGCGCGATGCCGCGCTCTTCGTCGGCAACCCGGACGACGTGACCGAGCAGCCCTTCGGCCCCGGGCTGCCCGGCATCCGCGAGTGGACCGACCGCAACTTCTGCTACTGCGGCTACTGCCTGCCGTTCGACCCGCGCACGCTGGCCGACACCGAGGCCCTGCGTGCGCGCCTGGGCTACCGCGCCGACGAAAAGATCGCCATCGCCACCGTCGGCGGCACGGCCGCCGGGCGGCACCTGCTGCGACGCATCGCCGAGGCCTTCCCGCGCATGAAGCGCGAGGTGCCGGAGCTGCGGATGATCCTGGTGGCGGGCCCGCGCATGGACGCCGCCGAGATTGCCGCCGCGCCGGGGCTGGAGGTCAGGCCCTACGTGCACAACCTGTTCGAGCATCTGGCCTGCTGCGACCTGGCGCTCGTGCAGGGCGGGTTGTCGACCACGATGGAGCTGGTGGCCACGCGGCGGCCGTTCCTGAGCTTTCCGCTTCGGCGTCACTTCGAGCAATGCGTGCATGTGCGCAGGCGGTTGGCGAACTACGAGGCCGATCGATCGATCGACGCCCCGACGCTGGACCCCGAGTTGCTGGCCCGGCGCGCACTCGCCGCCATGCACGCACCGGTTCGCTACCGGCCGGTGGAGACGGATGGTGCGGCGCGCGCCGCGCGGCGCATCGCCGACGTGCTCGAAAACCGCCACTGGGCACGATGACCAGGCACGGTCTGATGAACACCGCACGTCACACCGCCGATGCCTTCTCGTGCGCCACCGCACACCGCCCGCAGCCGCCACCCGGCAGCGGGGTGCCCTAGTCCGCGCGCCCGCCACCACCGCCGTCCCTTACCTGCGGTCCCCTTGCGTGGACCCGGGGTGCCTTCGGCCTGCCGCCCCGGCAATGGCCACAGGCATGACTCGCCCTGAACGTCGTCCTGCTCAACCGGAGGCACATCATGTTGTCTGCACTCTACGGACTCTTCGTCTACCTGTTCTTCCTCGCCACCTTCGTCTACGCGATCGGCTTCGTCGGCAATCTGCCGCTGCTGCCGAAGACCATCGACAGCGGGCCGAGCGGCCCCTGGCTCGAGGCCCTGCTGGTGAACGTTGCGCTGCTCGCGGTCTTTGCCGTGCAGCACAGCGTGATGGCCCGACGCTCGTTCAAGCGCTGGTTCACGCGCCTCGTTCCCGAGCCGGTGGAACGCAGCAGCTTCGTGCTCGCCGCCTCGCTCGCGTTGGCGCTGCTGCTGTGGCAATGGCGGCCGATCAACGAACCGATGGTGTGGCAGGTCACCGACCCGCTGGGCCGGCTGGCGCTGCACGCGGTGTTCTGGGCCGGATGGGCGGTGCTCCTGACCAGCACGTTCCTGATCAACCACTTCGAGCTGTTCGGTCTGCGCCAGGTGTGGACGCACCTGCGTGGCACGGCAATGCCCGCCCCGGACTTCCGCACGCCGCTGTTCTATCGCCACGTGCGGCATCCGATCTACCTCGGCTTCGTGCTCGCCTTCTGGGCCACGCCTGCAATGAGCGCCGGGCACCTGCTGTTCGCCGCCGCCTGCACCGGCTACATCCTGGTCGGGATCTGGTTCGAGGAACGCGACTTGATCGCGCAGTTCGGCGAGCGTTATCGTCTCTACCGCGAACAGGCCGGAATGCTGCTGCCGAAGTTCGGCCGTCGCAGCAGTGGGCCGGTTCAGCGCTGACCCCGCTGGTCTACAGTTGGCGGACCATCCCTCGGAGAGTCCGCCATGTCCGACAGCCTTCGCCGCCAGACGCTGGCTGACCTGCTGCGCCGCACCGCCCAGCGCCTGCCGCACAAACCGGGCATCCGGTGCGGCGACACCACCTGGACCTGGCAGGCGTTCGACGCCGTGGTCTCGCGCGTGGCGGCCGGACTGCAGGCCGAAGGCGTGGCGGCGGGCGAGCGCGTGGCGGTACTCGCGCGCAACTCGCACGGCTTTGCCGCGCTGCGCTTCGCGTTGGCGCGCATCGGTGCCGTGCTGGTGCCGGTGAACTTCATGCTCAATGCCGACGAGGCCGCCTACATCCTTCGGCATGCCGGTGCGAAGATGCTGGCGGTGGACAGCGGCCTGGCCGAGCTGGGCCGCGCCGCCGCGTCCAAGGACACGCAAGTCCGCCGGCTGCTGTGGCTGCCGTCGGAGCAGGCGGGCGACCCGATTGCCGGCGCCCTCGATTTCCATCGACTCGCCGATTGCGCGGCACCAGTGGACGAGCCGGCGATCGACCGCGATGCGCTGCTCCAGATCGTCTACACCAGCGGCACCGAGTCGGCACCGAAGGGCGCGATGCTCACGCACGGCGCGGTGATCGACCAGTACGTGAGCTGCATCGTCGACGGCGAGATGGCCGAGGGCGACACCGTGCTGCACGCGCTGCCGCTGTACCACTGCGCGCAACTCGACGTGTTCCTCGGTCCTTGCGTGTACCTTGGCGCCACCAGCCTGATCACGGCGTCACCGACGCCCGACAACCTGCTGCCGCTGATCGCCCGGCATCGCATCAACAGCTTCTTCGCACCGCCCACGGTGTGGATCGCTCTGCTGCGCTCGCCGCTGTTCGACCAGCTCGACCTGTCGCACCTGCGCAAGGGCTATTACGGTGCGTCGATCATGCCGGTGGCGGTGATGCGGGAGATCGGACAGCGGCTGCCCCACATCCGCCTGTGGAACTTCTATGGGCAGACCGAGATCGCGCCGCTGGCTACCGTGCTCAAGCCCGAGGACCAGCTGCGCAAGCCCGGCTCGGCCGGCCGGCCCGCGCTGAACGTGGAAACGCGCGTCGTCGACGACGCGATGCGTGACGTGGCTCCGGGCGCGGTAGGCGAGATCGTGCACCGCTCGCCGCAACTGCTGCAGGGCTACTTCAACGACCCCGATCGCAGCGCCGCGGCGTTCGAGGGGGGCTGGTTCCACTCCGGCGACCTGGCGACGATCGACGACGAGGGCTACATCACCGTCGTCGATCGCAAGAAGGACATGATCAAGACCGGCGGCGAGAACGTCGCGAGCCGCGAGGTCGAGGAGGCGCTCTACCGCCTCGAGGGCGTGAGCGAGGTCGCGGTGGTCGGCCTGCCGCATCCACGCTGGATCGAGGCCGTGACCGCGATCATCGTCGTCAAGCCCGGGCACACGCTCAGCGAAGCCCAGGTGCTCGCGCACGCGGCGCAGCAGCTGTCGGGCTTCAAGTGCCCGAAGGCGGCGGTCTTCGTCGATGCGCTGCCCAAGAACCCGAGCGGCAAGCTGCTCAAGCGCGAGCTGCGGCAACGCTATCAGGCACAGTTCGAGAAGGCCTGAACGCTGGAACACCCGGCGCGCTCGGTGCGTCGGTCGTCGGTATCAGCACCCGGCGCGCTCAGCGCGCCGCGCGCCCCAGCGCCTCGACGATCGCGGCCTCGAGTTCAGCGCGATCTTCGTCGCGAAAGCCCGTGTGCTGGCGGATCACCCGGCCGTCGGCGCCCACGAGCACCGAAGTCGGCATGCCCTTGACCGCGAATCGCTTCGGCGCGTCGCCGGCGGCGTCGAACGCGATCGCAAAGCGCGCCGGCACTTCGGCCAGGAAACGATCGGCATCGGCGCGTTCGCGGTCGACGTTGACGCCCACCACCTGCAGGCCTCGGGCGCCGTACCGCGCCTGCATGTCGTTGAGCCACGGGAACGACCGTCGGCACGGTGCACACCACGAGGCCCAGAAGTCGACGAACACCACTCGGCCTTTCAAGGCGCCACTGTCCACCGGGCCTTGCAGACCCGGCAGGTTCAGCAGCGGCGCCGATGTGCCGACCTCCACAGCCGCCACCGGCAGCGCCGCACCGATCACCAGCGCCGCCAACCCGGCGACCACGACTCTACGCATGCTTGGCCTCCCATTCGTCATCGCAAAACCCAGTGCGGCACACCCTGACCGGCCAGCCATTCCTCCGCGCGCGGCCCCTGCAGCATGGCCAGTGTGGCGAGCGTGCCGGCCTCGGTGCAGCGGCCCGCGGCCACCGTGACCGAACGCGGCGCGCCGCGCACCGGCCAACCGTCACGCGGATCGAGGATGTGCCCGTAGCGCACGCCATCCTTCAGCAGGTAGCGCCGTGCGTCGCCGCTCGTGGCCAGGGCACCCGCGCTCAGATCCAGCCTCAGCACGGCCGAGCGTTGCTGCGCGTCCGGCCGCTCGACACCGACCTGCCACGCACGGCCGTCGGCCCGAAGCCCCGAGACGGCGAGATCGCCGCCGAAGTTCACCAGCATCGGCAACGCTGCCTGCGACCGCAGCAATGCGAGCACACGATCGACGGCATATTCCTTGCCGATGCCGCCAAGATCGATCTCCATGCCCGGGGGCAGCACGATCTTCGGTCGCTGCCAGTGCAGCTTGTGCCAGCCGATCCGCTCGACGAGCACACGCACCCGATCGGCCGTGGGCACGCGGTCGCTGCCGTCGAACCGCCAGGCTTCGCGCAGCACGCCGCTGGTCACGTCGAACAGACCATCGCTCATCGCATGGCAAGCGGCCGCATAGTCGAGCAGCAGCGCCGTCTCGTCGTCGACAGCCACCGGCTCGCCGCGCGAGCGATGCAGCATCGCGATCACGCTGTCGTCGCGATAGCGGCTGAACTTGGCCTCGATGCGAAGAGCCTCGGCGGCCGCCGCCTCGAGCAGCACACGGGCCTGCGCCTCGTCGGCCCCTTCGACCAGCAACTCGCAGGGACTGGCCATCGCCTTGAATCGGCCACGCCAGGCGCCGGCGCCCAGCGGCTCGAGCGCGGTCTCGGCCGCCATCGCCACTCAATCGCCTCAAAAGTCGCGCGTGTAGCCGACCACGACCGTCGTCGCTTTCAGCGCGGGTGCCACGTCCAGCGTCTGCAGCACGCCGGGTGCATCGGCCGGCTTCTTCTGCGATTGGCGGTACGCCTGCACGCGCAGCGTGAGTTCGCTGCGGGTCGACAGCGGCATGCCGAACTTGAGGCCCAGCGTCTGCCCGGTGAATGCCGCCAGGCGATGATCGGCCGACGCGTTCGCGAGGCCGGTGCTCTGCGTCGTGCTCGACCAGTCGCGACCCTCGACGAGCCAGGGGCGCCAGAAGTCGGCCGCCGTCTGCTTGTACAAGCGCAGCTGCGGCTCGATGTGGCGGCCGCCCCCGAGCTCGAAGCGATAGCGTGCATCGAGCGTGTGCGATCGCACGCCCCAGTCGTCGCGATAGTAGCGATAGGCCACGTCGACCACGTCTTCGCGCAGGTGGAGCTTGTTCTGCCAATACAAGCTCAGCCGGCTTCGCGAATCGGGCCGCAACTCGTTCACGTAGCGGTCGCCGGTCACCAGGCCGCTCGTGGCGTCGACCACCGAGAGGATCTTGTACGGGTCGGTGTGGGTGCCGCTGCCGCGCCCCCAGCCGAGATTCAGCTGGGTCAGCCAGTTGCGGCTCATCACCTGCGTCAGGCCGAGCAGCAGGTCGAACACGTTGCGCGACGCACTGCCGCTGCGCGGCGCCCCGAACACGTAGGCGGGCCGCAGCCCCTGCGGCGCACCGCCCACGGCGCGAATGCGGTCGGCCTCGAAGGCCAGGCCCACCGAGACCGTGGTGTTCTTGTCGAACAGGTCCTGTGCCACCGCTGCATTGACGCCGAGCGACTGGAAGTCGTACTCCGCCGACACATTGGCGCCGAGCGCCAAGCGGCGCTTGTCGCCGAATGGCCGCTCGAGCGTGAACGCCAGTGCGCCGCGCGTGTCGCGAAAGCTCGGGTCCAGCGGCGTGCGGCCGGCATCGATCACATAGGTGCTCTCGCCCGAGGGCGACGTGAAGGTCTGCGGCGACGGCTGCGGCGCCGCACCGTTCGGCGACGCACCGGTGAGTGCATCGAGCGTCAGCTTGAGGCCCAGCGTCTGGTCGTTGCCATCGGTGCGGCGCAGACTCACCACCGGCTCGACCGCACTGACACGACCGCCACCTTCCTTGTACAGCAGCAGCGCGCTGTCGCCGCGCCACACGGGGCTGGCGGCTGCGGGCTGCGCCACCGCGGGTGTGAGCACCGGGGCCAGCAGTGCCGCACTGGCCGCGGCAAGCGCGGCGCGGACCGATCGGGTGGCGGGTGCAGCAGCGCTCAGTTGCATCCACAGCCTCCGCCGCCGAAGCTGCGGCCGCCCGTGGCCGCCTCCTTGCTGAAATAGATGTGATCGTCGATCGCATCGATCAGCGGCGAGACCGACAGCTGCATCGAGGGCTTCGCGAGCCGATCGCGCTCCCAGGGTTGCACACCGAGATTTGCACAGCCCGCCAGGCACAGGGCAGCCACAGCGGCTGCGGCCGCACGGATCCGGAAGACAGGAAGCATGGAAGATGGCACGGCGCCACGATGGGCCCGTGCATGGAGACGACGACCCGCGACTGTGCGCACCGGCCCTGAAGGTCGTCTGAAGCCTGGGGCCATGCGCCGACGCGAGTGTGACGGACTGTGACGTCGCGTGCGAGTTCGATGCCGACCGCGACACCGCTACCATCGTGGCATGACATGCCTTGCATGCGTTCGTGCCGCGATCGTTGCCGGTGCAACTGTTCTCGCCGCATCCGCCGCGCTGGCGCAGCAGGCGTTGACGTTGTATGGCGGCGTGCGCACTGGCAGTGGCTTCGAAACGGCCGGTTCCCAACAGACCTCGCTCGAGCTGGCGAGCCGCCCGGCGGCGTCACTGGCCCTCGAACTGCCCTACGACGGCAGCCGCCAGCTGCAGTGGTTTGCATCGCATCAGCGCACGCGGCTCGACCTGGGCGCCACCGCCGCCGTCGGGACGCCGAGCGAGCTGCCGCTGGAACTCAGTGTCCTGCACTTCGGCGGCGTCAATTGGTTCGACGGGCCGGTGGGGCGCGGACCCTACGTCAGCGGCGGCCTCGGCCTCACGCACTTGACCCCTCGACTGCCGGGCACCAGCTCGCGTACACGCGCCTCGATGAGCGTCGGCATCGGCTGGCAGTGGGCTGCGGCCTCGCAGGTCGCATTGCGGTCCGAACTGCGTGGTTATGCCACGTTGATCCGCAGCGACGGCGCGTTCTTCTGCTCGGGGGGATGCACCGTCTCGATCCGCGGCGACACGCTGGTGCAGATCGAGGCGATGGTCGGGCTGACCCTGGGCTTCTAGCGCAACTCGGCCAGCCGCGCATTGGCCTCACGCTTGCCGATCGTGCGCATCTTGGCGATCGCCTCGATGTTCTTCGCGCGCGGGCGGGCGCTGCCCTCTTCCCATTTGTAGATCGACTGGCCCGACGCCCCGACGAGCAGACCGAAGTCGTGAGCCGACAGGCCCAGGCGCTTGCGGTGCGAAGCCAGGCCCTTGGCGCTGAAGCGCCGGCCGGCGCCCGATTCGTCGTCGGCCGCCGGCGCCGCGCGCACACGCGCGGTACTGCGATTCACGCTGCGCAACTGCTGCTCCAGCGACTGGCAGCGGCGCTTCAACGCGGCGATTTCGCTGCGGTAGGCGCTCGTGGCCTTCTTCAGCGGCTCGGTGCCGGCGCGGACTTCCTTGCGCGCCACGCGGGCGATCTCGGACTTAAGAATCGATGCAATGTTCGGCATATCCGCCATTGTGCCCCGAAGCGCTCACCCTCTTTGGCGCGTGGGCCAAGCTGGTGGATCCCACGAGGAAGAAATCGCCCCTTAAGGCGCAACAAGTTGTAGGCGAATGCGGGTCTTCACCAGTGGCGCACACGCCCGCTGTCGAGGTGCACGAAACTTTCACGCGGGTAGTAACCCACGCCACCGGCACGCAGTTGCAGCGCGGCATCGCGCAGCTCCGCCAACGCCGTGCCCCGCAGCCGCACATCGATGGCGCGGCCCTCCAGGTGCAGGCTGCGCTGCGCCACGCCACCGCCGCGGCTGGCGCGCAAATGTGCATTGGTGGCCGCGGCACGATAGCCCGAGATCACCTCGAACGGCTGCGTGCTGCCGAACGCGAGGCGCACCTGGTGCAGCTGGTCGAGCACCAGCGGGTCGATCGAACCGATCGCGCCGCTGTAGTGGTCGCGCAGGAAATGATTGACCGCCATCATGGCCGACGGCACCGGCTGGCCGCCGACGGCATAGGTGATTTCCAGCGATTCACGGGTATGCGTATGCACCAGCGCGAGCGATCGCGATCCGGCCGCGCGCGCCGGCAAGGCCAGCGCGGCACAGGCGGCGACCGTGGCGGCACCTGCGCCATGGCGCAGAAAGCCGCGGCGGCGAAGGCCCAGCGGTGAACCGTTCATGGTCGCATGGCCTGGCGAGTCAGCGCCACGCGGCGCAGCGCCGCGTCGAGCTGCGCGTCGAGACCATAGACATCGTCGAAGAAGAACACACGACCCTCCTTGACCAGCGCCGTTCCGTAGGCGATCAGCACGTGCACCGGCTGTGCAACCGCAAGCGTAGCCGATGTGCCGCGGGCCATCGCCTCGCGGATGCGTGATTCGTTCCACGCCGGCATGTCCTGCAGCACGAAGCTCGCGAGTTCCACCGGCTGCTCGACGCGTATGCAGCCATGGCTGAAGTCGCGCCGCTCGCGCTCGAACAAGCGGGTGGACGGTGTGTGGTGCAGGTACACCTGCTCCTGGTTCGGGAACACGAACTTGATGTCGCCCAGCGGATTGCGCGGACCGGGACGCTGGCGCAGGCGCAGCCGTCCGGCGAGCACGGCGTCGAGCTTGTCGCGGGCATAGGCGGTATCGGCCTGACCGGATTCGTCGACGAATTCGTAACCGTCACGCGCCCACACGCCGGGGCTGCGCAGCAGCAGCGGCACGACCTCGTGGCGAGCGATCGACGACGGCACGTTCCAGTACGGGCTGAACTCGATGAAACGCAGCTCGGCCTCGATCAACGGCGTGCGTGTGTCCAACGCCTTGCCGACGACCACCTTCATCGTGCGCTGCACGTCGACACGCCCGTCGCGCACCTCGTAGGCCCGCAGCACGAACTCGGGGACGTTGACGACGATCGTGCGGGCGTGCGCCAGCAGCGGTGTCCAGCGCAGTCGCTCGAGCGCCAGCTCGATCTGGCGCACACGAACGGCCGGTGCGGTCTGCAGCGCACGCCAGGTTGCAGCACCGATCACGCCATCGGGTTGCAGGCCGTGTCGCTGCTGGAACACGCGAACGGCCTGCACCAGCGGTTCGCGAAAGACGGCTGGCGGGTCGACGCCTTGTGCGGCCGGCATGTCGCCCAGCGCAACGAGCCGCTGCTGCAGCCTGGCGAGTCCGTCCCATGCCTGCCCCGGCTCGAGCTTGCCCTTGGACGCACCTGCGGTCGCCAGCGGTGGCAGAGCTTGCTGCCAGGCGGCATGCGTGGCGAGCGCCCGATAGCGAGCAAGTGCGTCTCGCAGCCGCTCGTACAAGGGCAGCTTGGGTACCGCGCGCTGCACGGCCAGGCGCAGATCGCCGCGTGCCGAGGCTTCCTGCAACACGCCTCCGGCATCGAACGCCGGCTGAGCCGAAACCGCATACCGCGAATGCAACTGCCTCGGATCGACGCGGCCGGCGTGCAGATCGTTCAGATAGCGCCGCATGGCCGCGTCGAGCGCCCGATGAATCCGCGACCGCATGGCGGCGTCGGGCAGCGCCGCGGTGCCGGCGGCGTCGATGTCGCGTGCGATCGATGCCGCCGCGTAGTCGCGCGCATCGAGACCGTGGCTGGTGGCATCTGCCAACAACTGCACGGCCTGTCGTGCCAGCGGACCGGGACGGCCGTCGCTGAACCAAGGGTTTTCGCCCTCACCCGCATGGGCCCCAACCGAGCCGAACGCCAGGGCGAAGACCAGTGTGGACACCCCTCGCAAACGCCAATCGACCATCGATGGATTGTCGCGACCGCGGGCTGACCCTGCGGCCAATCGTGCGGACGTGCCGAATCCGCCACGCTGCGCGTGTCGCCGGATCGACACCTCGAGGCGCCCGGTAGTAGGCTGGCATTCCCCTCCCGCCCGGGCGCACCGTTTGTCGAAGAACGCCACGCACCCGCCGACGTTGCGGCCCACAGGCGAACCCTACGAACGCTTCATGGGCCGCTGGAGCCGGCAGCTCGCGCCACGCTACATCGCCTGGCTCGCGCAGCGGCATGGCCAGCGCTGGCTCGACGTGGGTTGCGGCACCGGTGCCATGAGCCAGGCGATTGCGGACCATGCCGCGCCGAAGCATCTGATCGGCGTCGACCCGTCCGAGCCGCTGCTGGCCTGTACGAATGAAACGCTCGCCCACAGGTTCGAAGGGCATGTCGCCGACGCCGAGTCATTGCCGTTGGCCGACGGTGCGGTCGATGTCACGGTGTCCCTTCTGGTGCTCGACGCACTGCCCCATCCGATGGCGGCGATGCGCGAGATGCAGCGCGTCACACGCTCCGGCGGCACGCTGGCCGCCGCGGTGTGGGACTATGCGTTGCGCATGCGGGCACTGCGCATCTTCTGGGATGCCGCCATCTCGATCGATCCCGGTGCCGAACGCTTCGACGAGGCGAGGCGTCATCCGCTGTGCCAGAGCGAGGCGCTGGGTGCGCTGTTCGAGCGTGCGGGTCTGCAGGCCGTGCGGACCGGCTCGATCGAGATCGAGACACGTTTCGCGAGCTTCGATGACTACTGGCTGCCCTTTGTCGTCGGCCAGGGCGCAGCGCCGACCTACGTGGCCGGCCTGAACGAGGCCCATCGCCAGCGCCTGCGCCGTGCACTGCGTTCGCGCGTGCCGGTCGGCCCCGGCGGCGCGATCTCGCTTGCCGCGCGCGCATGGGTCGTGCGGGGCGTGGTGGTCTGAGCCGCGGCAGCGCGCCCGGCCCAGGGCCCGTCCACGCATCAGAACGCCTTGGCCTGTTCGGCGGCGGCGAACACGGCGCGTGTGAGCTCGGCGAGTTGCGCGTTGGTGTCGGCCGACGGGCGAGCGCTCGCCTTGGCCGTGAACAGCACGCGGCCGCTCTGCGCATCGGTAATGCGGCTTTCGATCGCGTAGCCGTTGTGCGTGCGCGGCGTGCCCACCGGCATCGACACGCCGACGCCGACTCCGCCGCTGCCGCCGATGCTCATGCCCCCGATCGACAGCGACATGCCGCCGCCGGAGGCCACGTCGGCGATGGTCACCGCATGCACCAGCACGGCCTTGGCGCCGGCGGCGCGCGCCGAGGCGAGCAGCTGCTCGCTCACCGGCGCCCGGCCCGGCCCGGGGCTGCCCGTGTCGCCCAGCGGCAGCGGCGTGCCGCCACGCGCGGTGACTTCGGCGGCGAGCTGGTCCTGGCAGACCTGCTTGAGCACCACCTCGTGCGCCTCGCAGGCGACCATGACGCGGGCACCGCGCAGCAGGCCCGGTGCCAGTTGCGGATCGACCCACGACGCGTCGAGGTTCGTCGAGGCGCAGCCGTGCAGCAGCATCAGTGAAGGAACCATCAATGCACACAGGCTCCGCATGCGATGCAAAGGTCTCATTCCGATCTCTCCCGCTACGATGGTCGCCACCGAAGCATAGCCTCGAGCGCATACGATGATCCGCTGCGGCAGTAACCGGATGACGCCGCACCTCAATCCACAGAGGAAGAACCGTATGCGCACCCTCACGCGCCAAGCACTGCTGTGCACCCTGCTCGGCCTTTCGTTCACCAGCGGACCGGCCGCCGCGCAGTCCGACATGCCGCGCCGCAAGTCCGGGCTGTGGGAGACCACGATGCAGCTGCCCGGCGGTCGGGGCACCTTGTCGGCGCAGGAGTGCATCGACGAAAAGACCGACGCCGACACCCAGCGCCGCGCGATGCAGCGTGCGCAGGATGCCGAGGGTCGCTGCGAACAGCGCAATGCCCGGCGCAGCGCCAGCGGCTACGCAGTGGACTACAGCTGCACCGGCCCGCGCGGCAAGACCGAGGGCCGTGTGTCGATGCAGGGCGACTTCAGCACCAGGTACACGATGGACAACGAGGCCCGCTACGACCCGCCGCGCGGCGGCATGCGCGAGGGCCGCATGACGATGGAAGGCGTCTGGAAGGGCGCCTGCCCCGCCGACATGAAGCCCGGCGAGATGCGCATGAGCGGGCTGCCGATGGCTGCACCCCGCGGCGAGCGTTCCGCGTCGAGGCCGATGCGCCAGATGTCGCCCGAGCAGGCTGCGCAGCTGCAGCAAATGCTCGAGCGAATGAAGCAACCGGGCACCGGCGGCACGCCGGGCAAGTAGCTTCGGCGCTGGTCCGCAGGAACGATGCAGCGCAGCGCTCGCCGAGTCCGCTGACCGATCTTGTCGGCGTACGATGGCGCCGCAGGAGGGGCCATGCCGTCGACGGTCGCATCCATTCGTCCCGATCTCAGCTGGGCCCACTGGCGCCCCGCGGTCACGACCGGTGCGTGGGTGGTGGCACTGTTCGCGATCGGCATGCTGCTGACGCGCGCCTACGCCGTGCCGCTTCGCACCGAGCTCGCGGCGCATGCGCTGGCGGGCGCCGCCGTCTTCGTTGCCAGCGCCGTCGTGGCCGTGCTGCTGCCCATGCTCACCAACCTGCCGCTGGTGCCGCTGGCGGTGCTGGCCTACGGCCCCGCGACCACGGCGACGCTGCTGCTTGCGGGCTGGCTGATCGGTGCGATGCTGGCTTTCGCCGTCGGTCGGCGCGGACGCGAGGCGATCCTCGAGCGGTTTCCGTCTGTGATGCGACACGCGCAGATCGAACGGCTGATCGATCCGCGCCGGCGGCTGCTTTCCCTGACGCTGCTGCGCATGACATTTCCGGTGGACCTGCTGTCGTACGCGCTGGGCCTCTTCAGCCCGCAGACCGGCTGGCGCGACAACCTGCTGTCGACGGCGCTCGGTGCAGCACCGTTTGCCGTGCTGTTCGCGTGGTTTCCCACGCTCGAGGCCGCGCAGCAGGCCTTGCTGTTCGGGCTGTGCACACTCGCCTTCGTGGCCTGGTCGGCCTGGGTGCTGCGCGGCAGACCACCGGGTGAACGATGAGACAGGTCATTCAGGCGAGGACCCGAGGACTGATCCGATGATCCACGTGTTGATGCTGATCGACCGGCCGGACGCAGGCGCACTGCGTCAGCGTGTGCGCCCTGCGCACAAGGCCTACCTGTTGCAGGTGGCCGATCGCATCGCGTTCGCCGGCCCGTTGCTGGCCGACGATGGGCGGACGATGATCGGCAGCCTGCTGGCGATCGACTTCGCCGACCGAGCCGCCGCCGAAGCCTGGCTTGCCGAGGAGCCGTTCACCCGGGCCGGTCTCTACGAACGCCGCGAGATCCACGCATTCGAGAATCTCTGGCCGCAGCGTGCAGGATTCCCGCCGGCCCCGGCTTGACGTGCCGCGCCGACCTCAAGTGCGAGCACAGTGAGCCGAAGAGGCAGATTCGCCCAGAACCGCCCCGCCGCGCATGCCCCCCAGCGAACGCCGCAACCACTACCGCGTGCTCCATGTCCAGCCCGAGGCGCCCGCCGAGGTGATCAAGGCCGCCTATCGCGCCTTGATGTCCACGCTGCGCGCCCATCCAGACCTCGGCGGCAACCCCGAAGTGGCAGCGCGCCTCAATGCGGCCTACCAGGTGCTCAGCGATCCGGAGGCCCGCGCGCGTTACGACCGGAGCCTGCGCCGCACGCCCCGCGGCAAGGCGGGCGAGGCGGCGGCCACCGTGGTGCCGCATCCAGCTGCCTGGCGCGCCGACAAACGGTGCCCGTTCTGCCAGATGCCTTTTGCCGCCGAGCCGGCTCAGGGCCTGCGCTGCACCCGTTGCGACAGTCCGCTCGGCCCAGCGCCGAGCGCCGAGCGCGCTGGCGGTGAGCTGGTCGGCCGGCGCCGCGGTGAACGCTTCGCACGCCAGATCGACGTCGTGCTGCGCCTGCCCGGCCAGACGAACGAACAGACGGTACGGCTGCGCGACGTCTCGCTCACCGGCCTGTCGCTGCTGCACCCGCAGCCGCTGCCGGCAGGATCGTCGCTGCGCGTGATCGCGCCGCAGTTCGACACCGTGGCGACAGTGGTCGACAGTCGCCCATCGGGCAAGCAACACAGCGTGCACGCGCGACTGCTGACACTGCAACTGCTGAAAAGCGGCCGCGGCGTCTATGTCGACGTGCGGGCGTGAAGCCGGCGTTCGTTCAGGCCGTCTGCAGCACCCGGATCAACGCGTCGATCACGTCGTGACCGTCGGGTGACCGCACGCGGTGCTGCCGCAGCGATCGAGCCAGCTCGGCGCGGCCGATCGAACCGGTGTCGGCGCGGATCAGGATGTTGGCGATCGCGCGCTGCACCGGCAGCGAGCGCACCTGGCTGAACAGGCCGGCAATGGCCTGCACGCTCTGCGGATCGGTCAAGCGTTGCTTGGCCAGCGTCTCCAGCGCCCGCACCTGGGCCGAGACGGCCTTCATGCGCGCGATGCCGGCCGTCAGCGCACGCACCTCGGCCACCTGCGCCAGCGGACGGTGACGCAGGTAGACCTGCGCGATCTGCACCTCGTCGTCCTTTGCGCTCGTCAGCGCCTGCAGCGTGCGCTCGTGCGCGTCGGCATCGCCGAGGCAGGCCATGGCGGCGGCATGGGCGACCCGCCCTCGCTGCACCACGCCGGTGGCCGCCAGGCGCGAGGCCAGACCGCTCGCGCGCGAATGCGGCGATGCGCAGACCAGGTCCACCTCGTGCAAGCCCAGCTTGTCGCGCGCCATGCGGCTGCGCACCAGACCCAGGAACTCGGCGCGCGCCTGCTCGTCGGCGAGCCAGCCGAAGCCGCGCGCCAGTTCGATCAGCCGCGCCTGCACCGGCGCCTCGTCGACATCGCGCAGGAACGCGAGAAACCGTTCGCGTGCGGCCTGATCGTGCTCGATCGCCGCCAGCGCCTGCGCCACGGCCGGCTGGCGCCGGGCCTGCGGCTCGATCGTGCCCATGAAGCGTTCGAGGTGGTCGAGGAACAGGCGGACCTCGGCCGCGTCGCGCTGCAGCACCTGATGCACGAACGCAAGCTTGTTCGCCGCGCTGGGCGCATCGTCGGCCAGCGCACACATGTCGCTGCGGTAGGCGGTCTGCGCATCGCCGTCGGCAAGGCCAGGCACGGCGATCATCGACGTCGGGCCGAACAGTTGCAGCATCGTCTGGCTCACCCGGCCGCTGGCCACTTCGCCGGCCGGTGCGGTCTGGAAGTAGCGCTCCAGCAGCGGCCCCGCGGTGCGGCCGAGCGGCGCCTTCGACGAAAAGCCGTAGAGCACCGGCACGTTCTTGAAGATGTGGCGCAGCCGCTCGCGATTGCTCTCGCCGTAGCGCTCGCTCCATGCGGACGCGATGCGCTGGGCCTCGGCCTCCGTCTTGCCTGCGCGGATCAGGCTGCGCAGGGCCTCGCCGCCCGCCACGTTGCGCGGATCGCTCTTCAGCGTGTTGCAGCCGAAGAGGTAGACCTCCTTCAACTGCCCGAACAGGTTGCCGCACGATGCGCTGCACGCCGCCTGCTGCAGCTCGGTGACGGGCAGCGCCTCGCGATCCTCGTAGCGATCGGTATAGAACTCGGTGCCGTCGTCGAAGTGGCCCGAGATGATCAGCGCGTCGCAGCTCACGCGTTCGCGGCAGGCCTGCGCGAACCAGTCGGGCTGACCATGCCGCACCAGTTCGACGAAGCGGTAGTCGCCGGCTGGCAGATGGCGCTTGAAGACCTCGCGTTCGTCGGCCGAGTTGATGGTGATCGTGCACACCGTCTTCGGCGCAGCCAGCGCGGCGTGCGAGGTCGCCCCGGCCAGAGCGGCCAGCACAGCACCAGACCGGATGACACGATGCAAAACCATGCGCTCAGTGTTCCACAGCCCCTGCCGCCCTGTGCGTGAGGCTGTAACAGCGGCTGACCGCTATCAACGCCTCAGCGTGACCGAAGCACGCCGATCAGCACATCGATGATGTCCTCGCCACCGGCTGCGGCGCTGCGGCGGCGATCGTGCAGCAGGCGGGCCAGCGGTTCCGGCGACAGCGCACGCTTGTCGGCGCGGATCAGGATGCCCGCGACCGCGCGCTGCACCGCAGCCGATGGCGTGTCGGCGAACAGGCGAATCAGTCGATCGAGCACGTCGCGATCCGACAGGTAGTGTCGTCCCAGCGCCTCCAGTGCACGTACCTGCGCATCGCCCGGCGGCATCGCGACGATGCCGTCGGTCACCGCGCGCAGGTCGGCCGCATCGGTCACGGGCCGGTGGCGCAGGTAGGCCTGGGCCACGCGTACGTCGTGTTCGTTCGCACTGCGCAGCGCGCGCAACGTGCGCGCACGATCCTCGCCACTGCCCATGCAGGCGCGCACGGCGGCATGCACCACATCGTCGGCCAGGCTGCCCGGCGCGATGGCCAGGTTGTAGGCACCGTCGAGGGCGTGATCCTCGTTCAAGGTGCAGGCGAGGTTCACCTCGGCCACGCCGAGTCCGATTTGCGCCTGCAATTCGCGCAACATCTCGGCCAGCTCGTCGCGGCGCTGTTCGGCCGACAGCCAGCCCACGTCGCGCGCCAGATTCAGCAGCCGCACGCGCACCGTCGGCCGGTCGCTGTCGCGCGCGTAGTCGAGCAGACGTTCGCGCGCCGCACCGTCGCTGGCAAGTTGCTCCAGCACCTGCGCAATGGCCGGGTTCGCGCGCGCGGGCGCATCGAGCGAGCCCATCAGGCGCTGGATGCGATCGAGGTACAGCCGCGCCTCGCCGACGTGTCGCTGCAACAAGGCATGCACGAACGCGAGCTTGGTCGCCGTGGCGAGGCGCTCGTCGGCAAACTGGCACATGTCGGCGCGGGCGGCGCGTTGCGGGTCCTTCGGGCCGAGGCCTTGCGTGGACGACAGGCCGAACACCGAGAACGCGCCGAGCAGCCGGCTGCTCGCACGGCCGCGCGCGATCTCGCGGTCACCGACGCTGCGGAAGTAGCGATCGAGCACCGAGCCCGCCGTAGGCCCCAGCGGCGCGGTCGCCGAGAAGCCGTAGATCACCGGCACGCCGGGAAAGATCTGCCGCATGCGATCACGGCTGGCCTCGCCCTGCACCGCCACCAGCGCCGCCAGTTCGCGCTCGGCCTGCTCGCGCGTATGGCCCTCGCGCACCAGGCTGCGCACGATCTCGGCCGACGCGCCGCTCTGCGGCTCCGGGTTCAGCGTGTTGCAGCCGAACAGATACACCTCTTTCAGCCGCGAGAACAGTGTCGGGCACGATCCGCTGCACGACACGCGTTCGAGTTCGCTGACCGGCAGGAATTCCTGCACGTCGAGCTGGTCGGAGAAGAACTCGTTGCCGCCGTCGTAGTGGCCGGAGACGACAAGAACGTCGCAGGCCACCTGGGCCTGGCAGGCCGAGGCCAGCCAGTCGGGCCGGCCGCGTTCGACGAGTTCGACGAATCGGTATCTGTCCTCGGGCAGATGGCGGCGGAAGGACTCCTTTTCGTCGGGCGAGTTGACGGTGACGGTGCACACCGTCTTCACCTCGGCGGGCCGCCCCTCGGCAGCCGGCGCCGGTGACGCCGCCAGCCACGGCAGAAACAACAACAACCAGCGGCCGCGCATGCCAGCCATCCTAACGACCTGCCGCCCGTTGCACGCTGCGCTGGCTCAGCGCGCCTGTCCGTTCGGCGACGTGGCTGTGCCGCGAGCCGGCATCACAATCCGAACCCTTCCTCACTCGACGATAGGCCCGTCATGAAGTCGAACGCTGCACCGGAAAGAGGCCATGACTTCGACGGACAGGTCGCCGTCGTCACCGGCGGCGCGCGCGGCATCGGCTGGGCCACCGTGCAGGCCCTGGTGCAGGGCGGCGCAAAGCCGGTGATCCTCGAGCGGGATGCCGACGCGCTGGCGCAAGCACACGACACACTGGCCCGGCAGGCGGTGACGGCCATGACCGAATGCCTCGACGTGACCGACACGGCAGCCGTGGACGCCGCGTTCGCTCGCGTGGCGGCGCGCTTCGGCCGGCTCGACATCCTGGTCAACAACGCCGGCATCGGCCGACGCAAGCCTGCGGTCGATCTGAGCGACGCCGACTGGCAGGCCGTGGTCGACGTGAACCTCAACGCCGTCTTCGCCTGCTCGCGGGCCGCCGCGAGGTTGATGCTGCCGGCACGACGCGGTGCGATCGTGAACGTCGCGTCGATGATGGGGCTCTCGGGCGGCGGCCTCTACCCCAACGCGGCCTACCATGCGACCAAGGGCGCCGTGGTCAACCTCACGCGTGCGCTCGCGGTGGAATGGGCGGCGCAGGGCATTCGCGTGAACGCGGTGGCGCCCACCTGGGTGCGCACCGACCTCACGCAGACGCTGCTGGCCGACCCGGCACTGCTGCGGCGGATCGAGGACGTGACACCGATGCGCTGCCTGGCCGAGCCATCCGACGTGGCCGATGCGATCGCCTTCCTCGCCTCCGACCGTGCGCGCCTGATCACCGGGCACACGCTGCCGGTCGACGGCGGCTTTCTCGCGCAGTAGGTTGGCTGGAGGCCGCTGCCGGGATCGGCAGCTACGACGGCGGCGGTGCAGCCGCGCCGGTTGCGGCGCACCAGGCGCTCAGCTGCGCCAACGCCGAGGCGATGGCCTGGTTGGCGGCGATCACGCCGCCCGGCGCGTCGTCGCTGTCCGACACCTGCACGACCTCGAACAGGCGCGTGGCCAGCACCCGGCGCGACGCCAAGTCGACCAGCTGCGCGCGCAGCTGCAATTCCACGCGGCTCGGCCGCGCCAGGAAGTTCTGGCGCAACAACACGATCTCGGTATCGAGCCGCTGCGGGGCCGGCACGCCGCTGGCGGCCGTCACCACCGCGCGATAACCGGCGCTCGCCTCCAGGGTCTGCACGATCAGCGGCCACACCAGACGCGCCGGCGTGTCGACCCAGCGGTGCGTGGCGTAGCGCTCGAGGGCATGCGGCGTCCGCAGGTACAGCATCGCGGCGCTGTCGTAACCGGCCGCGGCCCGCGGCAGGCTGACCGCGAGCACGATGTCGCGCCTCGCCACGGTGGCCACCCCGGGCCGCGCATCGAGCAGATGCAGCGTCGGCTCCTCCGTGCCGCCCTGCGGCACCAGGCTGCAGGCATTCAACGAAAACAGGCCGATCGCCGCACAGGCGTTGCGTCGTTTCACCGGTCACTCCCCAGGGCCGCGCCGGGCCGTGCGCCGACCCTGCAGCAGCAGCGCCGGGTTGCGTTCCAGCTCGTCGGCCATGCGCCGCACGTTGCCGGTGAGTTCGCGCAGCTCGCCGATCAGCTCGCGCGTCTCGGCGAGCGTGCTGCCGGCCGACGGCACGACCTCGGCGCGGGCTTCGCCGATCGCCCGGCGCGCCGCCTCGAAGCCGGCCCCGGCGTCGGCCAGCGTGCGACGCGTGTCGGCGCTGGCCGCCGACACGTCGGTGGCCATGCGCTCCAGCGCATCGGCGGTGCGTTCGTAGCGCTGCACCATCTGCGGCAGCTGCGCACCCAGGCGCGCCAGCTGCTCTGCGGTGCGTGCGCTGTGGGCCAGCGTGGCATCGATCGCCGAGGTGCGGCCGGCCAGCGTGTGGCTCAATGCGGCCAGATCGACCAGCGTGCGGCTCAATGCGCGGCGGTTGTTCTCGTCGAGCACCGCGTTCAGGTTGTCGACGGCGCGCGCCAGGTTGGCCATCAGCACCGGCGCCGCCGTCTCCAGCCGTTCGATCAGCGACGCGTCGGAGGCGATCACCGGAAGGTCTTGTCCCGGCGCCGCCTGCAGCGCCGGCGACTCCTTGCGCCCGCCCTTGAGCTCCACGTAGGCGATGCCGGTCAGGCCCTGCGTCTGCAGCGTGGCCAGCGTGTCGGTCTTCACCGGCGTGCCGCGCTCGATGTCCAGGCTCACGCGCACCTGTTCCACGTTGCCCGGCGCCAGCATGATGCGCCGCACGCGCCCGACGTCGACGCCGCGATAGCGCACAGCCGCATTGACGTTCAGCCCGGCGACCGATTCGGTCATGTAGGTCTCGTAGGCGTCGTAGACCTTGCGCTGGTAGGTGCCGCTCGCGATGTAGAGGCCGAGCCCGATGAGCGTCACCGTGAGCGCGATCACGAACGCCCCCACGACGGTCAGGTTCACCTTGTCTTCCATGTCTGCTCTCCTGCCGCCAGGGCCGCCTGCTCATGTGCCGCACGCCCGCGCGCGCCGTGAAAGTACTGCCGCACCACCGGGTGCGCCGAATCCGAAAGCTGATTCATCGTGCCGAGGCCGACGATGCGGCCGTCGCCGAGCACGGCCACGCGGTCGGCCGTATGCCACAGCAGGTCGAGGTCGTGCGTGACCATCATGATCGTCAGCCGCAGGCCCTCGCTCAGGCTCTTCACCAGCTCGTCGATGCCGCTGGCCGACAGCGGATCGAGCCCGGCCGTCGGTTCGTCGAGGAACAGCAGCTCGGGGTCGAGCGCCAGCGCTCGCGCGAGCGCAGCCCGCTTGCGCATGCCGCCCGACAGCTCGCTCGGATACTTGGCGCCGGCATCGGGCGGCAGCCCGGTGAGCGCGATCTTCACCGCCGCCACTTCGCGCACGAGGTGCGGCGGCAATTCGGTGTGCTCGGCCAGCACCATCGCCACGTTCTCGGCCACTGTGAGAGCCGAGAACAACGCACCGCGTTCGAACATGACGCCCCAGCGCCGGCGCAGCGGCAGTGCGTTCGCATCGTCCAGGCCCACCACCTCATGCCCGAACACGCGAATCGACCCCGCCACCGGCCGCTGCAGCGCGATGATCTCGCGCAGCAGCGTGCTCTTGCCCGAGCCGCTGCCGCCGACGAGCGCGAACACCTCGCCCGGCATCACGCGCAGGTCCACGCCGTCGTGCACGGTGGCGCTGCCGAAGCGCGTGACCACGCCGCGCACCTCGATCACCGCTGCCGGTTCGCTGTCCATCACAGGTCCAGCCACAGGAAGACGATCGAGAACAGCGCGTCGGTCACGATCACCAGGAAGATCGACTGCACGACGCTGATCGTGGTCTGCGCGCCCACGCTGTCGGCGCTGCCGCTCACCTGAAAGCCGCGGTAGCAGCCCACCAGCGCGACGATCAGCGCGAACACCGGCGCCTTGGCCAGGCCGGTCCCGTAGGAGCTGAGCTGGATCGCGTCGTCGAGCCGGTCGATGAAGGCCGTGGGGCTGACACCGAGCTTGAGCTGCGCCATCACCATGCCGCCGGCCACGCCCATCACGTCGGTGTAGACGGTCAGCAGCGGCATCACGATCACCAGCGCGATCAGCTTGGGCAGCACCAGCAGCTCCTGCGCGCCGACGCCGATGGTGCGCAGCGCATCGATCTCCTCGGTCACCTTCATCGTGCCGATCTGTGCGGTGTAGGCCGAGCCCGAGCGGCCGGCGATGATGATCGCGGTGAGCAGCGGCGAGAGCTCGCGCAGCATCGCCAGCGCGACCAGGTCGACGACGAAGATGTTGGCGCCGAAGCGCTGCAGCTGGTCGGCGCCCTGGTACGCGATCACGATGCCCATCAGGAACGACAGCAGCCCGGTGATCGGCAGCGCATCCACGCCTGCGATCTGCACGTTGCGCAGGATGGGCCTCCAGCGCAGCCGGCGCGGATGGCGCAACGCGGCCAGCAGCGCCAGCGCGCTCTCGCCCACGAAGGCCAGCGTGCCCGACAGCCCGGCCACGCCGCCCCGGGCGAGTTGCCCGACGCGCACCAGCCACGGCGGCGTCGGCGGCAGCGGCGACTCGAGCGGGGGCTGCCGCGAGGCCAGCAGTTGCAGCAGCGCGGCATGCTCGCTGCGCAGGCCCACGAGCCGGGTCGTTCCACCGGCAGCCTGGCGCCGGGCCAGCAGCCGGTGCAGCAGCCAGGCACCCGACATGTCCAGCGCCGTCAGCCCCGAGCCGTCGAGCGCCAGATCGCCGCCGGCGGGCAGCGGCAGCGCAACCAGCCGGTGTTCGATCGCGGCCATCGTGCGCACGGTCCAGGCGCCGCCGCACATGAGCAGGGCCTCCGCACCCGCCGGTGTCTGCGGCGGCAGCATCAGCCGGATGTCCAGATCGGCTGGCGCAGTGGGCTCGGGCATCCTTCTACGTCGCCCTACGGCGACGGCCGACCGGGACCCTGCGTGCCCTCGGAACGGGCCGCGAGATACGCGTAGATGTCGATCACATGGGCCGTCACGCGCGGTTCGCCCTGCCAGGCCGGCATCACGACCGCCCCTTTGCGCCGCTGCACCAGATCGTCGATGTAGGCCTCGCGCTCGGCGCTCATCGGGCCGGTTGCGGGCGATCCCGCCGAGGCCCATTCATAGCGCAGCAGCACCAGGTCGGCGAACTCGCGCGGGCCGAGCGTGCGCACCCGGGCCAGCAGATCGGGCGCATCGTTCGCGCGCTGGCCCGAGCCGCTGCTGCCATGGCAGCGCGCGCACTTGTCCTCGAACACACGCCAGCCCAGATAGGCCGACCCGGCCGGCCGCGAGCGCTGCTCGAGCTCCTGCGCCGCCTTGCGGTTCTCGAACTCCACCGCGCAACCGGCCAGCCCGGCCAGGCACACGAGCATGATCCCTGCGACGTTGTTCGGCATCACCCGCTCCTTTTGCGGCCCATTCTGGCCAGCACACGGGCGCGCCGTCTTGCCAAAGATCAGTTTTCGGTGCGGCCCTCCGAGGCATCGCCGGTGCGCACGCTGCCGGCACCCAGCCGCTTGGCGGCCCGCAGGGCCTGGCTCGCCTGCTGCATCAGCGCACGCTCGTCGGCGGCATGCTGCGGGTACACCGCCACGCCGGCGCAGGCGGTCACCCGCACGGCGCGGCCCTGCAGCCGCAGCGTCTCGTTCACCGCCTGCTGCAGCTTGCCCGCCACCAGGCGGGCGTCGTCGGCATCGGCCAGCTCGTGCGCGAGCACGGCGAAGGCATTGCCGTCGAGCCGGGCCACCACGTCGCTGGAACGCAACGCCTTGCGCAAGCGCTGTGCGGTCTCGCGCAGCAGCGCGTCGCCGGCATCGCGACCCAGACCCTCGTTGATGCGCTCGAAATGGTCGATGTCCAGCAGCAGCAACGCGAATCGCCGCTCGTAGCGACGCGCCAGCTCGATCGCCTGTGCGACCAGGTGACGCAGCGCGGCGCGGTTGGGCAGGCCGGTGAGTTCGTCGTGCGTGCTCAGGTACTGGATGCGCTGCGCGGCCTGCTTCTGCGCGGTGACGTCGCGCGCGGTGCCGCGATAACCGATGCAGCGGCCGTCGCCGTCGACGGCCGGCTCGCCGTGGAACACGATGTGCACCATCGCGCCCTGCGCGTCGCGGCACACGGCCTCGAGATCGCGAAACGACTCCTGCCTCTCGAATTGCGCGCGACGCGCCCCCCAGTCGCCGCTGGCCGGCACCAGACCACTCACCTCCCACAGCCGCTGCCCGACGAACAGCGGCGCGAGTTCGCTGCCCTCGCGCGTGAGCCCATGGCCTTCGAAACGCACGAAGCGCCCCTGCGCGTCCTGTTCCCAGAACCAGTCGGACGACAGATCGGTCAGGCAGCGGAATCGCTTCTCGCTCTCGGCAAGCTGCTGCTGCGCCTGCGAGCGCAGCAGGAATTGGCCGATCTGCGCGCCGATCAGCGGCAGCCCGGCACACAGCGCCTCGTCGCGCTCGAAAGCGGCGGTGCTGTAGAGCTCCAGCACCGCCAGCACCTGAGCGCCGGCACTGACCGGCAGCGCCAGCGCGGCATGCAGCCCGGCACGCAGGGCGATCGGCACGCGCCGGTAGGTGGCATCGGCGGCCATGTCGGCCACCCACACCGGCGTGCCGCCGAGCCAGGCCGCACCGACCAGACCGGCCTGGTGCAGGATCGGCCGGCGGCCGTGGGTGTAGTTCAGGAACTCGTGGATGCCCGGCGCACCGATCCCCCAGGCGCCCATGCAGGCCAGGCGATCGGCTTCGTCGGGGTCGCGCACCCACAGCGTGCCGCAGGCCCAACCCATGGCCTCGCAGAATGCGCCGACGATGCGCCCCGCTGCCTGGGCCCGGGTGCCCGGCGCAGCCAGCGTCGGCGCGAGGCGCTCGTTCACGTGCAGCAGCAAACCCAGGCCGGCAGCCTGGGTAAGCGCGCTCTGGTCGGCATGCATGACGCTGGCGAAGTGGCGGATCGGGACCCCGTTGTTTTCGGCACGGCCGACCGGTAACTGAAGCCCCTGCCCGCCTCGGCTATCGTGTGGGTCCAACAGCCCTGGACCCCGGAGCCTCCCGCATGGACGCATCGACGCCCTACACACCGCCCAAGATCTGGGTCTGGAACAAGCCCAGCGGGGGGCGCTTCGCGAACATCAACCGCCCGATCGCCGGCCCCACGCACGACCAGGCGCTGCCGGTGGGCCGGCATCCGCTGCAGCTGTATTCGCTGGCCACGCCCAACGGCGTGAAGGTCACCGTGATGCTGGAGGAACTGCTCGCGCTCGGCCACGCCGGTGCCGAATACGACGCCTGGCTCGTGCGCATCAACGAGGGCCAGCAGTTCGGCAGCGGCTTCGTCGCGGTCAACCCGAATTCCAAGATTCCGGCGCTGATGGACCGCAGCGACCCCGAGCGCCCGGTGCGTGTGTTCGAGTCCGGTGCGATCCTGATGTACCTGGCCGAGAAGTTCGGCCATGCCCTGCTGCCACCGCCGGGCCATCCGGCACATGCCGAGTGCCTGTCGTGGCTGTTCTGGCAGATGGGCGCGGCACCCTACCTCGGCGGCGGGTTCGGGCACTTCTATGCCTATGCGCCGACGAAGATCGAATACGCGATCGACCGTTTCGCGATGGAGGTCAAGCGCCAGCTCGACGTGCTCGACCGGCGCCTGGCCGAGAGCGAGTACCTGGCGGGCGATGCGTACACGATCGCCGACATCGCGGTGTGGCCCTGGTATGGCGTGCTCGCCAAGGGCCTGGTCTACGAGGCCGGCGAGTTCCTGCAAGTACGGGAGTACACCCACGTGCAACGCTGGACCAACCAGATCGCGCAGCGCCCGGCCGTCAAGCGCGGCCGCATGGTCAACCGCGTCTCGGGCGACCCGAAGAGCCAGCTGCACGAGCGGCACGACGCGGGTGATTTCGACACGAAGACGCAGGACAAGGTAGCGCCGGCGAAGTCGCCCGGCGGTGCGTCAGATCAATGAACACGGCGTGCGCTGAACCGAGCATGCACCCAGCTGCATCACGGGAGGCGTTCGATGGCCGATCCGAAGTACATCCGCTGGTTCGCCGATCTGTCGATGAAGGATCTGGCCTCGGTCGGGGGCAAGAACGCGTCGCTCGGCGAGATGTTCCAGGAATTGCAGCCGCTCGGGGTGCGGATCCCCGACGGCTTTGCCGTCACGGCGCAGGCTTACCGCGACGCGCTCGACGCTGCCGGCGCCTGGCCCAAATTGCACGCGCTGCTCGACACGCTCGACAAGCGCGATGTCGAGGCGCTGGCGCATGCCGGGGCGCAGGCGCGCGAGATCGTGTACGCGGCGGCCATGCCGCCGGCGGTGGACGATGCGATCCGCACCGCATGGCGTGAGCTGCAGGCCAAGGTCGGCCCGGGGCTGAGCGTGGCGGTGCGTAGCTCGGCCACGGCCGAAGACCTGCCCAACGCCAGCTTCGCCGGCCAGCACGACACCTACCTCAACATCCGCGGCGAGCAGATGCTGGTCGACGCCGTCAAGCGCTGCCAGGCGTCGCTGTTCACCGACCGCGCGATCTCCTACCGCATCGATCAGGGCTTCGACCACTTCAAGGTCTTCCTGTCGGTGGCGGTGATGCAGATGGTGCGCAGCGACCAGGCCGCGAGCGGCGTGATGTTCACGATCGACACCGAGTCCGGCCACCCCGACGTGGCCTTCATCACCGCGGCCTGGGGCCTGGGCGAAAACGTGGTGCAGGGCGCGGTGGATCCCGACGAGTTCTACGTCCACAAGCCCACCTTCAAGGCCGGCCACCGCTGCGTGCTGCGCAAGCGGCTGGGGCGCAAGCAGATCCGCATGGTCTACAGCGGCGGTCGCACGCGCGAGCCGGTGCTCAACCAGCCGACGCCGCCGGAAGACCGCGCGCGTTTCTGCCTCAGCGACGCCGACGTGCTCGAGCTCGCCGACGCCGGCATCAAGATCGAGGAGCACTACAGCCGCCGCGCCGGCACCTGGCGGCCGATGGACATCGAATGGGCCAAGGACGGCCCTGACGGCAAGATCTACATCGTGCAGGCGCGGCCCGAGACGTCGGCATCGCAGCGCGCGGCCAACGTGATCGAGGAGTTCGTGCTCGAGGGCAAGGCGGCCGTGCGCGTGCAGGGCCGCTCGGTGGGCGAGCGCATCGCCACCGGCGGCGTGCGGCGCATCGCCAACGCATCGCAACTGCACCTGTTCAAGCCCGGTGAAGTGCTGGTGGCTGACACCACCACGCCCGACTGGGAACCGGTGATGAAGACCGCCGCGGCGATCGTCACCAACCGCGGTGGGCGCACCTGTCACGCCGCGATCGTCGCCCGCGAACTGGGCATCCCGGCGGTCGTCGGCGCCGAAGGCGCGAGCGAGAAGCTCAAGGACGGCGAGCCGGTGACGGTGTCCTGCGCCGAGGGCGACATCGGCCGCGTCTACGAGGGCGTGCTGAAGTTCCGCGTCGACAAGAGCGACCTCACCGGCTTCCAGCGCCCGGCCACCGAGGTGATGGTCAACCTGGGCAACCCGGAGCTCGCTTTCAAGACCGCATTGCTGCCGTGCGACGGCGTCGGCCTGGCGCGGATGGAGTTCATCATCAACGAGCACATCAAGGTGCATCCGATGGCGGTGCTGCACCCGGAGCGCATCGTCGATGCGGTGGTGCGTGCCCGCGTGCAGGCACAGTCGGCGGGCTACCCTGACGGTGCCCGCTACTTCATCGAGAAACTGGCCGAAGGCGTGGGCACCATTGCCGCGGCGTTCTACCCACGGCCGGTGATCGTGCGCCTGTCGGACTTCAAGAGCAATGAGTACGCTGCGCTGTTGGGCGGCCGCGACTTCGAGCCACACGAAGAGAACCCGATGCTGGGCTTCCGTGGCGCCGCGCGCTACATCCACCCGGCGTACGAGGAAGGCTTCGCGCTCGAATGTGCGGCACTCAAGCGCGTGCGCGAGACGATGGGCCTCGTCAATCTGAAGTTGATGGTGCCGTTCTGCCGCCGGCTCGACGAAGCGCGGCGCGTGCTCGACACGATGGCGAAATACGGCTTGAAGCGCGGCGAGAACGGCCTGCAGGTCTATGTGATGTGCGAGATCCCGAACAACGTGCTGCTGATCGACGAGTTCGCGCAGCTCTTTGACGGCTTCTCGATCGGCAGCAACGACCTGACCCAGCTCACGCTCGGCGTCGATCGCGACAGTGCCATCGTGGCCGACTCGTTCGACGAGCGCGACCCCGGCATGCGCAAGATGCTCAAGCTCGCGGTCGAGGGTGCCCGACGCAACGGCCGCCACAGCGGCATCTGCGGCCAGGCGCCGTCGGACCACATCGACGTGGCGCGCTACCTGGTCGAGCTCGGCATCGACAGCATCAGCCTCACACCGGACCGCGTGCTGCGCACCATGCAGGCGGTGCGCGAGATCGAACAGGCACAGGGCCGGACGGCGCGAGGTTAAGCGACGCACTTCAGTCTGCCCCCTTGGCGCCTTCGGCGCCGTCCCCCCGATGGGGAACGAGCGATCTTGGGGCGGCCCGGCGATCGCTCAGCCGCGCCGGTACACCCGATCGGCGTACTCGCGCAACATGCGCTTGGCCGAGAAGCGCGGTCCATGTGTCGTCAGGCTGCGCCGCATCATCGCCACCCAGCGTTGCGGCACGCCATCGGCGTCGCGGTCGTGGAACATCGGCACCACCTGCTGCTCGAGCAAGGCGAACAGGGCGCTGGCGTCGCGCCAGTCCTGCGCCGCGTGGTCGGCGTCGACGCTGCCGTCGATGGCCCAGCCGTTGCCGCCGTCGTAGGCCTCGGCCCACCAGCCGTCGAGCACCGACAACTGCAGACCCCCGCCGAGCACCGACTTCATGCCGCTGGTGCCGCTGGCCTCGAGCGGCGGTCGCGGCAGGTTGACCCACACGTCGCATCCGGCCACCAGTTGACCGGCCAACGCGATGTCGTAGTCCTCGAGAAACGCGGCGCGCCCCGCCACGCCGCGCGCACCTTTCAGCGCGAACACGCGGCGCACCACCTCCTTCGCCTCATGGTCGTCGGGGTGGGCCTTGCCGGCAAAGACGAACTGCACCGGTCGCTCGCCAGCCACCAGCGCAACCGCCCGTTCGGGCATCACCGCCAGCAGGTGCAGCCGCTTGTAGGTCGCCAGCCGGCGCGCGAAGCCGATGGTCAGTCGGCCGGGATCGAAGCCACTGCCGCCGGCTTGCGCATAGGCCAGCGGTTCGCCACGGCGCAGCCGGTCGCCGGTGGCACGCTGCGCGACCATCTCCACCAGTTGCTGGCGTGCGGCACAGCGCGCTGCCCAGAGCTCGGCCGCAGGAATGTCGTTCACCGCGGCCCAGGTCTCGGGCCGGTCGGCGCGTGACAGCCAGCCTGCGCCCAGGTGCCGGTCCAGCAGCTCGCGCATCGGGCCCTGCAACCAGGTGGGCACATGCACGCCGTTGGTGACATGCCCGATGGGCACCCCTTCCACGGCGCGCCCTGGGAACAAGGGTTGCCACATCGCACGTGCCACCTCCCCATGGCGACGGCTCACCGCATTGGCTTGCCGGCTGGCGCGCAACGCCAGCGCCGTGAAGCCCGAGGGCTGATCGCGGTTGGCGCTGTCCATGCGGCCGAGCGCCAGAAAGCGCTCATGATCGCCGGCCAGATCGGCCACGCGGCCCAGCATCGGCAGCAGCTCGTTGCGGTGATAGGTCTCGTTGCCCGCCGCGACCGGCGTGTGGGTGGTGAACACCACCTGGTCGCGCACCCGGCGCCAGGCGGCTTCGTCGTCGCCAGCCGGCCGCCCGGCGCGCGCGTGTGCGAGCAGCTCGAAGACGCCCAGCGCCGGATGGCCTTCGTTGAAGTGGTGCACGCAAGGCTGGATGCCGAGTGCGCGCAACGCGCGCACCCCACCGACGCCGAGCACCGCATACTGGGCCAGCCGGATCGCGCGATTGCTCTCGTACAGACGCGAGGTGATCCAGCGCCCGACGGCGCTGTTCTCGGGCCGGTCGGTGTCCAGCAGATACAGCGGCACGCGGCCGACATCGACGCGCCAGATCTGGGCGACGACGTCCTCGCCGTTGACCGGGACCGTGACCGTCAGCGCCTGCCCATCGCCCGCGCTGACCCTCACACAAGGCAGCCGCTCGGGGTCGGCGTCGAGCCAGTACTCGTGCTGGTAGCCGGTGACGTCGATGCGCTGGTGGAAATAGCCGGTGCGGTACAGCAGCCCAACGCCGACCATCGGCAGGGCCAGGTCGGAGGCTTCTTTCAGAATGTCGCCGGCCAGGATGCCGAGGCCGCCGGAATAGATCGGCAACGATCCATGGACGCCGAACTCGGCGCAGCAGAAGGCCACCGGCCGCTCAGGGCTGGCCGCGCAGGCAAGCCACGGGCGCTCGCGGTCGGCGCGCAGTTCCCTGGCCAGACGTTCGACGCGGGCCACGAATGCCGCGTCCCCGGCGACCTGCTCGAGCCTGGCGTGCGGCATTTCGGTGAGGGTTCGCCTGGGGTTGGCACCGGTACGAGCCCAGCGATCGGGATCGAGTGCCCGAAACGTTGCTGCACCGTCGGCCGACCAGGCCCAGCGGTAGTCGTAGGCGATGCGCGCCAGCGCACGCAGTGGCTCGGGCAAAGTCTGCGCCAGGTCGGCCACCGCTCGTTCGATGTCGCTGTCACCAGGAAACATGCTCTTCCCTCATTTCGTCCGACATCCACTCACGACTGCCCGGATCGACACGATGAGTTCCCCCCTCGATCCAGCGATTGCGTCCGGTCAATGCATGGTGCCGAGCACTACGATCACGGCGTGATCGTTCCGGAAGGGCTGCCACGGCCGCGGCGACGGTGGTTCAATGCGGCCAAGGCAGACGGAAACTCCACGAAAAATCGCGACGATCGCCACCACCATGATCACACTCTACGACTGCGCCACCGCACCGAGCCCGCGGCGTGCGCGCATCCTGCTCGCCGAAAAAGGCATCGCACACGAAACGGTGCAAGTCGACCTGCGCGCCGGCGAGCAGCTTGGCGAGGCCTTCCGCCGCATCAACCCGCAATGCACGGTGCCCGTGCTGCGCACCGACGACGGTGCCCTGCTGACCGACAACGCGGCGATCGCCGCCTACCTCGAGGCGGCGTTTCCCGAGCCGCCGCTCCTGGGCGTCACGCCGCTCGAGAAGGCCGAGGTCGCGAGCTGGAACTGGCGCGTCGAGTTCGAGGGCCTGCTCGCAATTGCCGAAGCCATGCGCAACAGCGCGCCGGCGATGGCCCGCCGCGCGCTGCCCGGGCCGCAGAAC
>JAEUPI010000242.1 GCA_016790175.1 Burkholderiaceae bacterium
TCGCACGTGATGCACATCGTCAGCAACGTCGAGGGGCTGCTGAAGGACGGCACCAGCAACCTCGACGTGCTGCGCGCCACCTTCCCGGCCGGCACGCTGAGCGGCGCGCCGAAGATCCGCGCGATGGAGATCATCGACGAGCTCGAGCCGGTGAAACGCGGCATCTATGGCGGCGCCTGCGGCTACCTGAGCTATGCCGGCGACATGGACGTGGCCATCGCGATCCGCACCGGCATCATCCAGAACCAGACCTTGTACGTACAGGCGGCGGCGGGGGTCGTCGCCGACTCGGTGCCCGAGATGGAATGGCGCGAGACCGAAGCCAAGGCGCGCGCGCTGATCCGCGCCGCCGAGCTGGTGGAAGAGGGGTTCTGACCGCAAGGGGCTTCCCGGCTTTGGCAAGATGCCGGTCCCGCGGACAGGCAACGCGTTGAAGGAGGTTGCAGATGAGCAGGCGTTGGTGGTGGTCGATGGTCGGTGCCTTGATGCTGGCGCCGCAGGCGTTCGCGGCGCTCGATGTCGGCGAGCGCGCTCCGAACTTCGCGATTCCGGCGGCAATGGGCGGCAAGGTCTTCACCTTCTCGCTTGCCGAGAGCCTGGCCAAGGGGCCGGTGGTGCTGTATTTCTTCCCGCTCGCGTTCTCAGAGGGTTGCTCGATCGAGGCCAAGGAGTTCGCCGACGCCTCCGCGCAGTTCCAGGCGCTGGGCGCGAGCGTGGTCGGCGTGTCGGGCGACGACATCGACACGCTGTCGAAGTTCTCCACCCAGGTGTGCCAGAGCAAGTTCCCGGTCGGCTCCGACGAGAAGAAGAGCGTGATCCAGTCGTACGACGCGGTGATGAAGCTGCGGCCGGAGTATGCGAACCGCATCTCCTACGTGATCGCGCCCGACGGCCGGGTCGCCTACAACTACGTGAGCCTGAACCCGCAGCGCCATGTCGAGAAGACGCTGGCCGCGCTGCGCGACTGGGCCAGCAACCGTAAGAAATAGCCGCCTCCGGCCGCGCCGGGGTGGGAGGACAACCATGCTGCTGATGATCGACAACTACGACTCGTTCACCTACAACCTGGTGCAGTACTTCGGCGAGCTCGGCGAAGACGTGCGCGTCTTCCGCAACGACGAGATCACGGTCGACGGCATCGCGGAGCTGAAGCCCGAGCGGCTGGTGCTGTCGCCCGGTCCGTGCACGCCGGCCGAGGCCGGCGTGTGCGTCGAGGCGATCAAGGCCTTCACCGGCCGCCTGCCGATCCTCGGCGTGTGCCTGGGCCACCAGAGCATCGGCGCTGCACTCGGCGGCCGCATTGTGCGCGCGAAGCAGCTGATGCACGGCAAGGCCAGCACGATCGAGACCGACGGCGCGGGCGTCTACGCCGGCCTGCCGCGGCAGTTCAGCGTGATCCGCTACCACTCGCTGGCAATCGAGCGCGAGACCTGCCCGCGCGAGCTGGTGGTCACCTCCACCGCCGACGACGGCGAGATCATGGGCGTGCGCCACCGCGAGGCGCCGCTCGAAGGCGTGCAGTTCCACCCGGAGTCGATCCTCTCCGAGCATGGGCATGCGATGCTGCGGAACTTTCTTTCGATGAGGGTGCATTGATGGCATCGACGATCATCGATCTGCGCAGCGACACCGTCACGCAACCGACGGCCGCGATGCGTGCGGCAATGCTGTCCGCACCGCTCGGCGACGACGTGTTCGGCGACGACCCCACGGTCAACGCGCTGCAATCGCGCATCGCCGCGATGCTCGGCAAGGAGGACGCGCTCTTCCTGCCCACCGGCACGCAGAGCAACCTCACGGCGCTGATGAGCCACTGCCAGCGCGGCGACGAGTTCATCGTCGGCCAGGGTGCCCATACCTATCGCTACGAGGGTGGTGGCGGCGCGGTGCTCGGCAGCATCCAGCCGCAGCCGATAACGAACCAGAGCGACGGCACGCTGGCGCTGGCCGACATCGAAGGCGCGATCAAGCCCGACGATGCGCATTTCGCGCGCACGCGGCTGCTGTGCCTGGAGAACACCTTCGGCGGCCAGGTGCTCTCGATGGACTACCTGCGCGAGGCCACGGCGCTCGCCCGCCGGCACGGTCTGGCAACCCATCTCGACGGCGCGCGCCTGTTCAACGCCGCGGTGGCGATGGCGGCCGATGGGGGCGATGCGAAAGGCCACGCGCGCGATACCAGTGGGCCTCGCGCGGTCGCGCGCGAGATGGCCGACCTGTTCGACACCGTGTCGGTCTGCTTCAGCAAGGGCCTGGGCGCGCCGGTGGGTTCGGCGCTCGTTGGCTCGCGCGAGTTGATCGGTCGCGCGCACCGCATCCGCAAGATGCTGGGCGGCGGCATGCGGCAGGCGGGCGTGCTGGCCGCCGCCGCGCTGCATGCGCTCGAACACCACATCGATCGGCTGGCCGACGACCACCGCCTGGCGGCGCAACTGTCGGAGGGGCTGCAGGGCCTGCCGGGGGTGGTGCAGGCACCGGCGCACACCAACATGATCTTCGTCGACCTCGCGCCGGGCCGGGCCGAACGTGCCGGCACCGTGCAGCGCCTGCGCGAACGCGGGCTGCTGTGCACGGGGCTGGTCAAGCTGCGCCTGGTGACCCATCTCGACGTGAACGAACAAGACATTCACCGCGCGATCGGCATCCTGCGCGAGACACTTTGAGGGACCGTCCATGACCATCACGAACACCGAAGCGCTCACGCGCGTGATCGAGCATCGCGAGATCTTCCACGACGAGATGCTCGCGCTGATGCGCCGCATCATGAGCGGCGAGATGTCGCCGGTGATGATCGCCGCCATCGCGATCGGGCTGCGCGTGAAGAAGGAGACCATCGGCGAGATCGCCGCTGCGGCACAGGTGATGCGCGAGTTCGCGCTGGCGGTGCCGATCGCCGACAAGACGCACCTGCTCGACATCGTGGGCACCGGCGGCGACAGCTCGCACACCTTCAACATCTCCACCGCGTCGATGTTCGTCGCCGCCGCCGCTGGCGCGCGCGTGGCCAAGCACGGCGGTCGCAGCGTGTCGTCCACCAGCGGCAGCGCCGACGTGCTCGAGACGCTCGGCGCCTACATCGGCCTCAAGCCCGACCAGGTGGCCGCGTGCCTGCAGGAAACCGGCATCGGCTTCATGTTCGCGCCGAACCACCATGCGTCGATGAAGCATGCGGCGCCGGTGCGCAAGGAGCTCGGCGTGCGCACGATCTTCAACATCCTCGGCCCGCTGACCAATCCGGCCGGTGCGCCGAACCAGCTGCTGGGCGTGTTCCATCCCGATCTGGTGGGCATCCAGGTGCGGGTGCTGCAGCGCCTGGGCAGCGAACACGTGATGGTGGTCTACGGCATGAACGGCATGGACGAGATCTCGCTGTCGGGCGAGACGCTGGTGGGCGAGCTGAAGGACGGCGAGGTGAAGGAATACGTCGTGCATCCCAGCGACTTCGGCCTGCCGGTCTACGACTCGCGCGTGCTGAGGGTGGCCAACACGGCCGAGTCGGTGCAGTGCATCCAGCGTGCGCTGGCCAACGAAGACGGCCCGGTGCGCGACGTCGTGCTGCTCAATGCCGGCGCGGCGCTGTACTGTGCCGGTGTGGCTGCTACGGTGGTCGAGGGCGTGCGTCGCGCGCGCGAGGCGGTGGCCTCCGGGTCGGCCCTGGCCAAGTTGAGCCAGTTCGTCAACATGACCAACAAGTTCCGTCCGGCGTGAACGGAGCCATGGCCGCGGGCGACATTCTCGAGCGCATCGTCGCCGTCAAGCGCGAGGAGCTGCGCTCGGCCAAGGCGCGCCGCAGTCTCGCGGCGTTGCGCGACGATGCGATGGCACAGACGCCGACGCGCGGTTTCGCGGCGGCGTTGCAGCGCCAGGCAGTGCAGGGCCGCCCGGCCGTGATCGCCGAGGTCAAGAAGGCCAGCCCCAGCAAGGGCCTGCTGCGCGACCCGTTCGAACCCGCCGAGATCGCCGTCAGCTATGCGCGCCATGGCGCCACGTGCCTGAGCGTGCTGACCGACGAACGGTTCTTCCAGGGCAGCGCCGCGTACCTGCAGCAGGCCCGGGCCGCGTGTCCGTTGCCGGTGCTGCGCAAGGACTTCCTGATTGACGAGTACCAGGTCGTCGAGGCGCGCGCGATGGGCGCCGATGCCGTGCTGCTGATCGCGGCCTGCCTCGACGACGCACCGATGGCCGCCATGGAGGCCTGCGCGATGGAGCTCGGGCTCGACGTGCTCGTCGAGGTGCACGATGCCGCCGAACTCGAGCGCGCGCTGAAACTGAAGACGCCGCTCGTCGGCGTGAACAACCGCAACCTGCGCAGCTTCGAGGTGTCGCTTCAGACGACGCTCGACCTGTTGCCGAGGCTGCCGCCGGACCGCTTGCTGGTCACCGAGTCGGGCATCGCCGCGCCGACCGACGTGCAGCGGCTGCGTGCGGCCGGCGTCCGGGCCTACCTGGTCGGCGAAGCGTTCATGCGCGCGCCCGATCCCGGCCAGGCGCTGGCCACGTTGTTCGGCTGACCGCGCAGCCGCAGTGGGCGACAACCGGCTTCACGAGCCGCCCGAAGCCTGGCTGGCGCGCACGGCGCCCGGATGGCGGGAGACGGTCTGCGCCTTCGCGAACTCGTCGCCCGGGCAGCGGCTGCTCACGCAGCTGCGCTCGCGGCTGCAGGACGGGGCGACCATCTTCCCGGCCGAACCGCTGCGCGCCATGGCACTCACCGATCGCACGGAGGTGCGCGTGGTCATCCTCGGGCAGGATCCGTACCACGGCGCTGGTCAGGCCGAAGGCCTGGCGTTCTCGGTGCCTGACGGCGTCAAGCCACCACCCAGCCTGCGCAACATCCTTGCCGAGCTTCGGCGCGATCTGGGCATCGATCGGTCGCAGGTGTCGCTGCGCGACTGGGCCGGGCAGGGTGTGTTGCTGCTCAATGCGGTGTTGACCGTCGAGGAAGGTCGGCCCGCAAGCCACGCAGGGCTCGGTTGGGAAGCGTTCACTGACGAAATCATCCGCATGCTGGCTGGATCGAACCGGCCGATGGTGTTCATGCTGTGGGGTGCGCACGCGGCCGCCAAGCGTGCCCTGTTCGGCCCCGCGGCGCTCGAACGGCATGCCGTGCTGGTGGCGAACCACCCGTCGCCGCTGTCGGCGCGCCGGCCACCGGTGCCCTTTCTGGGCTGCGGCCACTTCGGTCGCGCATCGGCATTCCTCGCCACGATGCAGCCCGGGCGGCCGCCGATCGACTGGGCGCGCTGACGCATTGCGGGGGGCGTTGCGGCGCTGTCGGCGCCTCGGCGCAAGCCGTCCGCACCGAGGAGAATCCGCTCTTGCCCGTGCTACACTCCCCGGTTCGCCGCGGAGGGGTGCCCGAGTGGCTAAAGGGGGCAGACTGTAAATCTGTTGGCTTACGCCTACGTTGGTTCGAATCCAACCTCCTCCACCAAAGCGAATGTCTCTTGTCTCCCATCCGGGGTGTGCGCGATACGAATCTCGAGGAGTCGCGAAGGCTGACAGCGTGGTCAAGCACACCGAGGCGGGAGTAGTTCAATGGCAGAACCTTAGCCTTCCAAGCTAATGACGCGGGTTCGATTCCCGTCTCCCGCTCCAGCAAACACCTGAAGGTCTCATCGTCATCGTTTCCCGCGCATCGTCAGTGGTCTGGGCACCCGAGCCCGACAGCGTGCCCAGACCCGTGTCGATGCCCATGTGGCTCAGTGGTAGAGCACTCCCTTGGTAAGGGAGAGGTCGCGCGTTCGATCCGCGCCATGGGCACCAGAACTGCGAAGCAAGAAACCCAATCAACCTGACAGGGCTCGCGCAACGAGCCCGCCCTCCTGTCTGCGGAGCACTACATGGCAAAAGGCAAATTTGAACGTACGAAGCCGCACGTGAACGTGGGGACGATCGGGCACGTGGACCATGGCAAGACGACGCTGACGGCGGCGATGACGTCGGTGCTGGCGGCGAAGTTTGGAGGCGAGGCCAAGGCGTAC
>JAEUPI010000270.1 GCA_016790175.1 Burkholderiaceae bacterium
GCACTACATCTTCGGCACCGCGCCGAACGGCTGGCTGTCCGAACAGGCCCACCACCTCGCGCCGGCCGGCCGCGTGCTGTGCGTGGCCGACGGCGAAGGGCGAAACAGCGTGTGGCTGGCCAAACGCGGCCATCGCGTGGATGCCTTCGACATTGCCGAGATCGGCATCCGCAAGGCGCGCGCGCTGGCCGTCGGCGCCGGCGTCGGCGTGAACTTCGCGGTCGCCGATGCAGACGCGCTGCAGTGGCCCTCGGCGCTGTACGACGCAGTGGTGGCGATCTTCATCCAGTTCGCCGACCCGGCGATGCGCACACGCCTGTTCGCGCACATGGTGCAGGCGCTCAAGCCCGGCGGCGTGCTGGTGCTGCAGGGCTACACGCCCAGACAACTCGAGTACCGGACCGGCGGCCCGCCGTTTGCGGAACATCTCTACACCGAGCCGATGCTGCGCGAGGCATTCGCCGATCTGGAGATCCTGGCGCTGCGCGAATACGAGGCGGTGCTGAGCGAAGGCACGCAGCATGCGGGGCGCTCGGCGCTGCTCGGTCTGGTCGCGCGCAAGCCGATGGGTTGATTCGATGACCGTGGTGGCGCAGGCCGAGCCGAAGGTCCGGGTGATCGAGCGACGGTCGACGCGGGTGGCCTATCTGCGCCACACCGGTGCCTATGGCGACGCGACGAGCCGCTTCTGGACCGGCACGGTGGTGCCCTGGATGCTGGGTCAGCGGCTGATGGGGCGACCGCGCTTCGGCATCAGCCACGACGATCCGAGCCTCACGGTGCCGTCGAAGTGCCGCTACGACGCCTGCATCGAGATCGAAGACGGCTACCAGCCGCCAGAGCCGGCGCGGGTGGCCACGATTCCTGGCGGCCCCTATGCGGCGATGCCCTTCTTCGGCACATCGGCCCAGGTGGCGGACGCCTGGGCCTGGCTGCTGAGCGACTGGCTGCGCACCAGTCGGCTGCAGCAGGACTTCCGCCCGTGCTTCGAGCACTATCCGATCGACACACGCTACGACCCGGCCACCGGAGCGTTCAGCTGCGAGCTGTGCGTTGCGGTGGCGCTGGTCTGACGCAGCGACGGGCCCCGATCAGTACACGAACTCCCACGGCACCGAGATCGTGCCGTCGTCGATGCCGTCGGCGTTGGTGTCGACCGCCATCGTTGCCACGCTGCCGCTGGTGCTGCTGCTGATCGTCGCCGTCAGACGAGTGCCATCTTGCGCCGTGACTCTGTAGCCCCCGCCGCTGGGGTCCGCTGCTGCCGGCACGGTGATCGATTGCTGCACGCCGATCGCGAAGGTCTTGGCACCCGAGGCCGCGGTCACGCTGTCGCCCACCTGTCCGAACGTCGTCGTACCGCCGGCCGTTACCGTGACATGCACGTCCATCGGCCCGAAGGCCGCGCTGCGCAGCACGCTCGCGCCGCTGCTCTCTGCGGCCAGCAGCGTGACGCCGACGGGCGACGTGAGCCTCTCGGCAAACGTTCCGGCCAGCACGCTGCGCTCGATGCGCACGCCGCCACCGAAACTCTGCACCAGCGGCGGCGAGGTGCCCTGCTCGTCGACGGTCAACGACAGGCTCGATATCGTGACCTGTAGCGCGTAGTCGCCCGAGGCGACCGACCCGCTCACGCTGTCGACCACGAGCGTTGCGCTGCCGGCGATCAGCGTGCCGCTGGCGTTGCAGTTGCTGATCGTCAGCGCGTAGCTCGTCCCGGCGACCAGTGTGGCCGGCACCGCCGGCACGAACGAATAGTTGCCACCGCCTGTGCAGTAAGCCGACGGTGCGGCACCGCGCGAGGCGTCGACCAGTCGGTCGAGCAGGCCCGCACCGACCTGTCGCGGCAGGATCAGTCCGTTGGCGCCGAGCGTCGCCGTCTCGACCGCGTTGCCGAATTCGATCAGGCCCTGCACCGCCGGCAAGTTGATCGTCAGGTCGTAGCTCGCGCCGAGGTTGACGGTGTCCCCGTTCTTGTCGAACTTCGCGAGCATCAGGTTGCCGCCGCTGGACCCCGTGAACACGATGCCACCGTCGGCCGTGGTGGCAAGCCCGTTGGCCAGATCCGATCCGCGCGGTCGCAGCCCCTTGATCTTGTGCCAAGCCGTTTTGCCGTCCGGCGCGATCTTCATCAGCATCGTGTCGGACCATTGGAAGGCCTGCGTCGGATCCTGGATCGCGCCGCCGTAGGAGCGCGAATAGCCAGCCACGAGCGCGCTGCCGTCGTTCGCACGCGCGATGGCATATCCGCCGTCCTTCTCGGCGCCGCCGTAGGTGTGGCGCCAGACTTCGTCGCCGTTGCCGTCGGTCCTGATCAGCAGTGCATCGCAACTGCCGCCGACGGCCGGCCCGCAGTCGGTGCCGACCTGCCCGGTCGCGAACAGCCCGCCGTCGGCCGTGGTGACGACAGCGTCGAGGCTGAGATAGGCTGCCTCGCTTTCTCCGTCGAAGCTCTTGCGCCAGATCTCGTTGCCATTGACGCCATTGATCTTCAGCAGAAAGCCGGCCCAGCCGAAGCAACCGGTACGGCCGGCGAGCACGTAGTGGCCATCGGCTGTCGGCGTGATCGCGTAGGCCTCGTCGCCGCCGGACCCGCAGAATTCGGCGTAGTTGAACTTCTGCCACCGCACCGCACCGTCGGCCTCGATGCGCAGCACGAGCACATTGATGCCGCCCTGGTTCGGCCCCGCGTCGGCGAAGCCGGCCGCGAGATAACCGTCGGCACCGCCATTGATCGCGTGCAGCGCACGCAGCCCGCTGCGGGCGCCGGCCGGCCCATAGGTCTTGGGCCAGCCGGTCAACACATTGCCGCTGGCGTCGAGCTTGATCATCACCGCGGCCGCATTGGCCGCCGTGCCGCCAACGCCGGCGGCCATCACGCTGCCGTCGGATGCGGCGTGCGCCGCATGCGCAACGCCGCCGCCGCTCCACGCCACGCGGCGCGACCATTGCCGCACGCCACGATCGTCGGTCTTCATCACGAAGAGGTCGTACGGCACGCTGTAGTCGCTGCTCTGCGCGCCGGCGACGACGAAGCCACCGTCGGCGGCCTGTTGCACCGAAGCGCCGTAGCCGACTGCGACGTTCATGTCGTAGACGTTCCAGAAGATCGGCACGTCATCGGCGCCGGTGCCGCTACCACCCGGTGGCGGTGGCGGGGGTTCGACATCGTCACTGCCGCCGCCGCCTCCACCACAGGCCGCGAGCGCCAACAGTAGGCAAATCAACCCCAGACGCCGCATTGGCACCGCCCCAACGAACGATTTCATGTCGCGGTCCGCCGGCCGAGTCTGCGTGTCGACATGAACGCCGACGACGGCGCATCCGACCGGTCTATCCTTGACGCGTCACCTTAGGGCGTCGTCACCGGTCGACGTTGCGTGCACTCAACGGGCAATGTGGTGCACGCCCTCTAGATCAAGGGCGGAATGTGCGCCGCGGCGCCGCGCGGCGTCAGACCCGCTGCTGGATGCCGGCAATGGCCCAGTCGCGGCTGCCGTCGGTCGGACGCACGAGGTGCCAGACTTCGTCGAACTCATGCGCGACGCCATCGGCCTCTTCGCGGATCAGCCCCGAGTAGCGCACGCTGACGACCTGGCGGTCGCTTTCCTGCGCGAAGTCGAGCAGTTCGGCGTTCACGGTCACCACGTCGGTCTTGTTGGCCACGCCGCCGCGGTCCTGCAGGTCGAGCTTCGCCGACGCGAACATTTCGGGCGTGGTGAAAGCGCGCAGATCGTTCAGGTCGCCGGCATCGTTGGCCGCCTGCAGGCGAATGAAGATCATCTTGGCGATACGCTCGAACGCGGCGGCGTCGAAGCCGGCCGGCAGCGATGAGGTGGAGGTCACGGCCGATGCACCGGCCAGGGCCGCACCCGGTGTCGCGGTTGATGCCGGCAGGGCCTGGCGCGCCATCGGGGCCGACGCCGGCTGACCCGACCCGGCGCCCGCGCCGGCCATCGCGTAGGGCGACCGTGCCGGCGCTGCACCGCCGGCCATGCGGCGCATCACGAAGCGCAGCACCATCACCGCCACGATCGCCAGCAGCACGATCATCATGATGTCGGCAAACGCCTCGCCCATGCCCAGGTGGCTGAAGAGCGCCGCCAGCCCGAGGCCGGCGGCGAGGCCTGCCACAGGCCCGAGCCACGAGCGCTTCGGTGCGGCTGCGGCCGCACCGGCGTTCGGCGCGGCTGCAGCGGCCGGCGCGGCCGGCGAGTTGGGTGCGGCCGACGGGTTCGCACCTTGAGCCGGCGTGCTCTGCTGGGCCGGCTTGTCGGGCATCGAGCGCTGCATGCCGGTGGACTTGCCGCCGCCCAAGCGCTTGGCGTCGGCCATCGGCGTGCTCAGCGTCAATGCAAGGCCGGTCACGAGCGCGGCGATCCAGGCAGTCTTCATGCGAAACGTCTCCTCGTTGGGGCGGCCGGCACAACGCGGCCGCGGGTGAATTGGGCGCATTCTGGTCGAATTCAAGCGCACCGTGCGGCCGGCAGGGTCTATCCCGCCCCGACGCCAGCAATTGCGGCCTGGCTGCCTCAGCTCTTCTTCGCCAGGCCCAGGCGCTCGACCGTCGCCCGCTCGGCTTCGAAGGTGCGCTCGGCGTAGCGGGAATAGTCGGCGCTGTTCATGTAGATCACCGGCTGCATGAACTTGTCGAGTGTCTCCAGCACCTTGGGATCCTCGAGCGTCTTGCGAAAGGCATCGTGCAGCACGCGCACCACGGCCGGGTCCATGCCCTTGGGGCCGCCGATGCCGAACGGCGAATCGCTGACCGTGTCCCACCCGCTCTCGGCCACCGTGGGCGCGTCGGGAAACACCTTGGTGCGCTGGCGGCCCAGCGTGGCCAGCAGGCGCAACTTGCCGGCCTGCACCAGCGGGCCGAACTCGCTGGCGCCGCTCATCACCGGAATGTGGCCGCCGAGGATCGCCTGCACGATCTCGGCCGAACCCTTGAACGGCACGTCTTGCGCCTTGAAGCCGGCCTTGTGCGCGAACTCCTCGAACGCCAGATGCGGCGTGGTGCCCGTGCCCGTGTGACCGTAGGTGAGCTTGCCGGGATTCGCCTTCGCCCAGTCGACCATTTCCTTCAGCGTCTTATACGGCGCATCGAGCGTCGCAGTGATGCCGAAGGTGTAGCCGGTGAGACAGACGATGTGCGTCAGGTCCTTCACCGGATCGAACGCCATCTTCTGCATGTGCGGCAGTCGGTAGATGCCCAGCGGCAGCTGCGTCAGCGCGTAGCCGTCGGGCTTGGCTTGCTGCATCGCCGTGGCCCCGAGCGTGCCGCCGACGCCGGGCTTGTTCTCGGTGATCACCGGCACCCCCAGCACCCTGGCCGCGCTGTCGCCGAAGGCACGCACCACGGCGTCGCTGGAGCCGCCCGGGGGCCAGGGACAGATCAGCGAGATCGCTCGCGACGGAAACCGCTCCTGGGCACGCAGCGAATTCACGAACGGCGCGGCCATGGCGGCGGCCACGAGATGGCGGCGTCGAGGGCTCATGCAGGGCTCCGGTTCAGTGGAATGCGGGAGGCGCGAGCATAGGGCGTGTCGGAATCGGCCGTCGCTGTATGCCTGTACAGTCTCGACTCCGATGCCAACCGCCACCTTGCGCCGCGCGGACCGCCCTGCCGGGGCGGATCCGTTCGCCATGCTCTCCAGCGAGCAGCGCACCGCGGTCGACCATGGTCGCAGCGACAAGGAAACCGGCCCGCTGCTGGTGATTGCCGGTGCCGGCACCGGCAAGACCACGACGCTGGCGTCGCGCGTCGCTCGACTGGTGCTCGATGGCGCCGACCCGCAGCGCGTGATGCTGTTGACCTTCTCGCGCCGGGCCGCGCAGGCGATGACGCATCGCGCCGGTCGGATGCTGCACGCGGCGCTGGGGCTCGGCGCCACGCAAGCCGCGCCGCTGCTGCCCTGGGCCGGCACGTTCCACAGCATCGGCGCCCGATTGCTGCGCGAGCATGCGCCCTCCATCGGGCTGCCGGCCGACTTCACGATCCTCGACCGTGGCGACGCCGAAGACCTGATGGCGCTGGTGCGCGAACAGCTCGGCTTCGCCCGCGGTGGCGAGCGCTTTCCGCTGAAGGGCACGTGCCTCGCGATCCTGTCGCGCCATGTCAATGCGCAGCTGCCGCTGGCCGACGTGCTGCACCGGCATTTCCCCTGGTGCGCGTCGCACGACGCGGCGCTGCGTCAGCTGTTCCGCGGCTACGTGCAGGCCAAGCAGGAGCAGCATCTGCTCGACTACGACGATCTGCTGCTCTATTGGCAGCAGATGATGGCCGAGCCCGCGCTGGCCTCGTTCATCGCCGGCCGCTTCAGCCACGTGCTGGTCGACGAGTACCAGGACACCAACCGCCTGCAGGCCGCCATCGTGCACGCGCTGGCGCCGCAAGGCCGCGGGCTCACCGTGGTGGGCGACGATGCACAGGCCATCTATGGCTTTCGCGCCGCCGAGGTGCGCAACATCCTCGACTTTCCGGCCGCGTTCGACCCGCCGGCGCGCGTGCTGACGCTCGCACAAAACCTCCGCTCCACGCAGCCGATCCTCGATGCCGCCAATGCGGTGATCGCGCTGGCGGCCGAGCGTTTCGACAAGCCGCTGTGGAGCCGCACCGTCGGCGCGAAGCCGCAGCTCGTGCATGTGGACGACGAGCTGGCCCAGGCGCGCTGGGTGGCCCACCAGGTGCTGCAACATCGCGAGGGCGGCCTTGCGCTGAAGAAACAGGCGGTGCTGTTCCGCACCTCGCATCACAGCGCGGCGCTGGAGCTCGAGCTGGCTCGGCGCGACATTCCGTTCGTCAAGTTCGGTGGGCTCAAGTTTCTCGAGGCCGCACACGTGAAGGACCTGCTCTCGGTGCTGCGCTGGGTGCAGAACCCGCGCGGCCGGCTAGCGGGCTTTCGCGTCGCGTTGTTGATGGCCGGCATGGGGCCGGCGAGCGCACGCCGACTGCTCGATGCGATGCACGAGGCGGCGGACCCGCGCGCCGCGATGCGCGCCTTCAGGCCGCCGCCCGCTGCCGCGGCCCATTGGGCACAGTGGCTCGCGGCGCACGATGCGCTCGCCGTCGGCGCCTGGCCCGACGACGTGGACACCGCGAGGCGCTGGTACGAGCCGCACCTGCAGCGGCTGCACGACGACGCCGCGATCCGCGCCGCCGACCTGGCTCAGCTCGCACGCCTGGCGGGCCAGTACGTGAGCCGCGAGCGATTCCTCGCCGAGCTGACGCTCGACCCGCCCGAGGCCAGCAGCGACGAGGCGGGCGAGCCGCACCGCGACGAGGACTACCTGATCCTCTCGACGCTGCATTCGGCGAAGGGCCAGGAATGGAACGCGGTGACGCTGCTGAACATGGTCGACGGCTGCATGCCGGCCGATCTGGCCGCCGGCAGCGAAGCCGAACTGGAGGAAGAGCGCCGCCTGCTCTACGTGGGCATGACGCGCGCCAAGCACCACCTCGCGCTGATGGTGCCGCAGCGCTTCCACGTCACGCAGCAATCGCGCCACGGCGATCGCCATCTGTATGCCGGGCTCACGCGCTTCATCACGCCTGAGCTGCGTCCGTTGTTCGACGAGGTGTGCGCAGTGACGGCACCGCCCGTAGAGGCGCAAGCCCCGCCGGCCGCGGTGGCGATCGACCTCGCCGCCCGCGTGCGCGCGGCGTTCTGACGTTCATACGCAAACGCGTCTAATCGTTTAGAAGGGCCGTACATCGTGCACGGGTCCGCGCGGCGCGGCAGGCGATACCCGCCCGTGGCTCATGATGGATCGATCGTCGCCTTCGGCGCCGACTCCACTGCGGTGCTCGCCGACCCATAAATCGCCCCGGCCGGGTACCGCCTGCCGCGCTGAACGACCGAGCGCTTCAATATCCCTTCGTTGAACCGCTCCGTGGTGCTTGCTGCGCCGTGGTCGTGGGCTGTGGGGTCCGGGAGCGAATCTGCGGCGGCGAGCAGCGGAGCGGCAAGGGGGAAGTCCGGCGCGATAGCGCCGGACCGGCGAGCGCGGGCTCTATGCGGTGCCGCGGAAGCGGCACTCAGCGGAGTTCGCGTTCGCCGCCCCTTGCTGCGAGCAGCGCAGCGGACTCCGGCCATTTGGCCGGGGCGCCGCAGTTTGAGCGCACGGGCCCCACAGCCCGCGGCCACGGCGCAGCGCGCGCAAACCGTCGCAGAACTCGACTCTGAAGCATGGGCAATCCGCACGGGCCACAAGGCCGAGTGCAGTCGATCCGGCATGCTTGCGATCGATCGCGATTCTGCACTAGTCCTCGCCGGTCGTGCTGGCCACGCGATCGTCGGCGAACAGCTCGAACACCACGCGTCGCAGCCACTGGTTGGCCGGGGAGCGGTGGACCTTGGCATGCCAGAAGGCGTTGATTGCCACCTCGGGCAGCGCCACCGAGTGCGGCAGGTAGGTCAGACCGAAGGGCCCGGCCAGGCGTTCGGCGAGCTTCTCGGTCACCGTGGCCACGAGGTCGGTGGCCTGCAGGATATGGCCCACGCTGACGAAATGCGGCACCGTCAGCCGTACGGTGCGCTCGATGCCGGCGCGGCGAATCAACTCGTCGACGCGGCCGTGCCCGGTGCCGGCGGCCACCACCACCAGGTGTTCGGCGCCGGCGTAGTCCTGCCGCGACAGTCGGCGCTTGGTGCCGAGTGCATGGCCGCGGCGGAACAGGCACACATAGCGCTGGCGGAACAAGCGCCGCTGGAAGAATCCCGCCTTCAGCTGCGGCAGCAGTCCGATCGCCAGATCGACCTTGCCCGATTCCATGTCGTCGCGCAGGTTGGTGGCGGTATGGCGCACGGTGGACAGCGTGATGCCCGGCGCCTCGCCGGCGAGCCGTCGCACCAGCGCGGGCAGGAACACGATCTCGCCGATGTCGGTCATGCCGATGGTCATCGCGCGGCGTTCGCTCGCCGGATCGAAGCGGGTCTGTGTGTTCAGCCCGTCGTGCAGCAACGCCAGCGCCTGGCCCACCGGGCCGGCGAGCTGCTCGGCCAGCGGTGTGGGCACCATGCCCTGCGGCGTGCGCAGAAAGAGCTCGTCGCCGAAGCGGCGCCGCAGCTTGGCCAGTGCATTGCTCACCGCCGGCTGCGTGCGGCCGAGCTGCTCGGCCACACGCGAGACCCGCCGTTCGAGCATCAGTCGGTGGAACACCACCAGCTGGTTGAGGTCGAGGTCGGTCAGTTCCATCGCGCCGCAGCTATATCACCAAGCGTGATGATGGGCATTCACCAGATTCTATTGGCTGAATGTGCATCGCTGGCGACACTGGCGCCCTCCGCACCGAAGCCCCACGATGAAGATCCGCATCCTCGGCGCCGGCCCGGCCGGCCTGGCCTTCGCCGCGCTGATGAAGCGCCACGATCCGTCGCACGACATCGTGGTGTTCGAGCGCAGCCCGCGCCACGCCACCTGGGGCTTCGGCGTGGTGTTCTCCGACCGCGCGCTGGAGTTCCTGCGCGCCGACGACGAGGCGCTGTACCAGCTGCTCACGCCGCACCTCGAGACCTGGCCCAACATCACAATCGTGCACGGCCACACCCGTGTGCCCATGGCGGGCAACGGTTTCGCGGCGATCGGCCGGCTGGAGATGCTGTCGCTGATGCACGCCCATGTGGAGTCGCTCGGCGTGCCGATCCGCTTCGAGACCGACGTCGTGTCGATCGACCAGATGCAGGGGCCGGGGACAGAGGCCGACCTCGTGGTCGCCGCCGACGGCGCGTTCTCGCGTGTGCGCAGCGAGCGAGAGGCGGCGTTCGGCACCACGATCGACTGGCGGCCCAACAAGTTCATCTGGTACGGCACGACCAAGGCCTTCGACACGCTGACGCTCACGTTCCGGCCGACCGAGTGGGGCGTGTTCTGCGCGCACCACTACCGCTATGCGCCCGACCGCAGCACCTTCCTCGTCGAACTGCAGGCCGACACCTGGCAGCGCGCGGGTTTCGAGGCGATGGGTGCCGACGACACGATCCGGCTGTGCGAGCGCGTGTTCGCCGACGACCTCGACGGTCACCCGATCCTGTCGAACCACTCGCACTGGCGCAACTTTCCGGCGATCTGGAACGAACGCTGGAGCGCCGGCCGCGTGGTGCTGCTCGGCGATGCGCTGCGCACCGCGCATTTCTCCATCGGCTCGGGCACGCGCCTGGCCATGGAAGACGCGGTGGCCCTGTTCAAGGCCTTGCGCGCCGGCGGCGACGACGTGGACAGCGCGCTCGCGCAATTCCAGCAGCTGCGCATGCCGCCGATGAAGAAGATCTGGGACGCCGCCAACGTGAGTCTGCGCTGGTACGAACGCATGGATGAACTCGTCGCCACGCGCTCGCCGGTGGAGTTCGCCTACGACTACCTCACGCGCACCGGCCGCGTGGACCATGCCGAGGTGCGCCGCCGCGACCCCGCGCTGGCCCGTGCCTACGAGGCGCTGCACCCCGAGGTCGCGTCGTGACGACCGTTGCACGAGGAGACACGCCCATGGATGGTTTCGTCCCTTGGCCCGACGAACTCGCCGAACGTTATCGCCGGCTCGGCTTGTGGGAGGGCCTCACGATCGGCGCGATGGTCGAGCGCACGGCCAAGCGGCTGCCCGACAAGGTGGCCGTGGTGAGCGGCGAGCAGCGCCTTCGCTATGCCGAGCTGGTCGAGCGCAGCCGACGGCTGGCGCTCGGTTTCGCGCGCGCCGGGCTTGCGCGCGGCGAGCGCGTGGTGCTGCAACTGCCGAACTCGGTCGACTTCGTGCTCGCCTACCTGGCGCTGCAGTGGATCGGCGCGGTGCCGGTGATGGCGTTGCGCCCACACCGCCAGGCCGAGGTGCGTCACTTCATCCGCGCCTCGGGTGCCGTGGCGTACATCGTGCCCGACGTCGTGAGCGGTTTCGACTTTCGCGAGATGGCGGCGCAGATGCAGCGCGAGTTTCCGGCGCTGCGCTGGGTGGCCGTGGCCGGCGAGGCGGGCGAGGGGCAGCGCACGCTCGCGTCGATGACCGAGGCGGCACTGCCGATCGCCGATGTCGAGGCGGCGCTCGCGCCGCTGGCACCGAACCCGGGCGACGTGTGCACGATGCTGCTCTCGGGCGGCACCACGTCGCTGAACAAGCTGATCCCGCGCACGCACGACGACTATGTGCTCAACGCACGGGCCTGCGGCGCGGTGGCCGACCTTGCCGAAGATGCGGTCTTCATGGCCATCCTGCCGCTGGGCCACAACTACAACCTGGCCTCGCCCGGCATGCTGGCCACCTTCCATGCCGGCGGCACGATGGTGCTCACGAAAGGCACCACACCGGAGGAGGTGTTCGCGCTCGTCGAGCGCGAGCGGGTGACGCTGATCGCCGCGGTGGTGCCGCTGATCACGGCATGGCTCAACTCCGACGTGCCGGCGCGGCACGACCTGTCGTCGCTGCGCGTGGTGCAGAACGGCGGCGCGCGGCTCGCGCCCGAACTACGGCGCCGTTTGCGCGAGCAGCTGCACTGCACGCCGCAGGAGGTGTACGGCACGGCAGAAGGCCTGATCAACATGACGCGCCTCACCGATCCCGACGATCGGCTGCTGGAAAGCTCCGGCGCCCCGGTGCTCGACGAAGACGAGATCCGCGTCGTCGACGACGAGGGTCGCGAGGTGCCCGACGGCGAAACCGGCGAACTCGTCACGCGCGGGCCGTACACGATCCGCGGCTACTACGACGCGCCGGAGAAGAACCGCGAGGCCTTCCTGCCCGGCGGCTGGTACCGCATGGGCGACATCGTGCGCAAGCAGGGCCGCACCGTCTACACCGAAGGCCGCCGCAAGGACCTGATCAACCGCGGTGGCGAGAAGATCTCGTGCGACGAGGTCGAGAACCTGATCTTCGCGCACCCGGCGGTCAAGGCCGTGGCGCTGGTGGCGATGCCCGATCCGGTGTTCGGCGAGAAGGCCTGTGCCTTCGTGGTGCCCAAGGACGGGCAGACGCTCGACCTGCCCGGACTCGTGGCCTTTCTGCGGCAGCAGCAGATCGCGAGCTTCAAGCTCCCCGAGCGGCTGGAACTGGTGACTGCGCTACCGCAAAGCCCGGTGGGAAAGATCCTCAAGCGCGAGTTGCGCGAGCGGCTGATCGCCACAATGCAGACACAGGCGCCGACCTGACAAGGCGCCGACACGACGAGGAGACGCAACGATGAGACCTGGCGAAGCCAAGCTGTCCAAGCTGTTCGAACCCGCGCGCATCGGCCGCTTCGAGACGAGCAACCGCATCAAGTACGGCGCCTGCTGCGTGTCGAACTACAACACGCGCGACGGCTACATCACCGAGCGCGAGATCGCACGCATGAAGGTCATCGCGCGCACCGGCTGCGGCATCATCACCAACCAGGGTGCGTACCCCGACCCGCTCGGCGAAGGCAAGGCCTACTTCCGCCAGGTGGCGATCTTCGACGACAAGTTCCTGCCGCAGTTCGAGCGCATCGCCGCCGACATCAAGGCCCACGGCGCGGTGGCGATCCAGCAGATCCTGCATGCCGGGCGCTATGGCGGCATCGACCTCGGCTACTGCATCCAGCCGTCCGACGTGCCGCAGACGCTGCCGCACTTCCGCCCGCCGAAGGTGATGACCAAGGACGAGATCGCGAGCTGCATCGCGCAGCACGCCGACGCCGCCAAGCGTGCGGTGCGTGCCGGCTTCGACGGCACCGAGATCACCAGCTTCATGGGCTACCTGCTGGCCAACTTCAACTCCCGCTTCACCAACCAGCGCAGCGACGAGTACGGTGGCACGATCGCCAACCGCGGCCGCTTCATGCGCGAGCTGATCGACGCCATCAAGCAGGCCACCCCCGATCACCCGCTCGTCGTGCGGCTGAACGGCGCCGAGCTGATGGACCGCTGGGGCGGCAACACCGAAGACGAATGCTTCGAGCTGATGCAGCAGGCGGTGGACGTCGGTGTCGACATGATCAGCGTCACCGTCGGCTGGCAGGAGGCGCCGGAGTCGTCGATCGGCCGCGACATCGAGCCCGGCTACTGGAACTACCTGTCCGCGCGCGCCAAGAAGCAGTTCCCGAACACGCTGATCACCTTCGGCAACCGCCTGCCCGACCCGCGCATGGCCGACCAATGTCTGCGCGACGGCATGTTCGACTTCTGGGAGGTGTGTCGCCCGCTGCTGGCCGACCCCGAGCTCGTGCACAAGGCCGCCGAAGACCGGCTCGACGAGGTGCGCCGCTGCATCGGATCGCTCAACTGCCTGTCGCGCCTGTTCCGCGACCTGCCCTACACCTGCACGATGAACCCGGCGCTCGGCCACGAGGTGGAGCCCGAGTACCAGGTCACGCCGGCGGCGGTGAAGAAGAAGATCATGGTCATCGGTGCCGGGCCGGCCGGCATGGAGTGCGCCATCGCCGCGGCCAGGCGCGGCCATGCGGTGACGGTGTTCGACAAGGCCGATCGCATCGGCGGCAATCTGCTGGCCTATGCCCATAACGACCTCGCGCGGCCTGACGACCTGCTGTCGGTCGTGTCGCACTACGAGGTGATGGCCAGGAAGCTCGGCATCGAGCTGCGGCTGAAGACCGAGGTGCATGCCAAGTTCATGCGCAGCGTGCTGCACCAATACGACGTCTGCGTGGTCGCGGCAGGCGCGCGCGTCGACCGCACGCGCGTTGCGCACATCGAAGGCGCCGAGCGGCTGATCGACGCGCTCGACGTGGCGCACGGCCGCACCAAGCCGGGCCGTCGGGTGGTGGTGGTCGGCGGCGGCAAGGTCGGGCTGACGATCGCCGAGTCGCTGCGCAAGCACCACGGCGCCGAGGTCACTGTCGTCGAGGCCGACAAGCGCATCGCCGGCGACGTGAAGCCGTCGTTCAAGTGGCGCCATGCGTCGTGGGTCGAGGAGCTCGGCATCCCGTGCCTGACGAACCATCAGCTCGTCAAGGTGAATGCCGAAGGCGCCACGGTGCGCGATGCCAAGGGCGGCGAGCGGCTGGTGCCGGCCGACAGCGTAATCCTGGCCGCCGGCGCGGCGCCGGCGCACGATCTGATGCACGAATTCGAGTGGATGGTCGACGAGCTGCACGGCATCGGCGATGCGATGGTGCCGCGCGGCCTCGAGCAGGCGATCGCCGATGGTTTCCGCCTCGGCGTGCGGCTGTGACGCTGCCGTCGCCGCAGGCCTGGCGCGCCGCTGCGGCGCGGCACGGTGAGCTGTTCGACGCGCTCGATCCCGGTGCGCGCATCGCGCTGCTGGCGCGCTCGGCGCCGCAGCAGATGCTGCTGTGGGAGGTCGGCGCCGGCGGCGTCGAGGCGCGGCTCGCACCGTTCGGCGGCTATGCGCAGTGCGGCGCCGACATCGCGTTGGCGGCCGACGACGAAGCGCTGGCCGCGATCGGCACGGCGATCGACGGCGAGCTCTTCGACAAGCTGAAGAGCGGCATCCGCTCCGGACACATCGTCACGTTCATGCTCAAGCGCCGCTGCCAGCTCGAAGAGCGCGGCTTCGACGAACTGCTCGATGCGCTCGGCTTCGTGTTCATGGGGGCCTGCCGGTGATCTTCACCAATCCCGCCGGTGCACCTGAGCTCGCCTGCGACGCCTGCGGCTGCCGCTGGTTCGACCGCATGCGCGGGACCTGCTACGAATGCGGCGCCGAGGTCAGCGCCGAGTCGCAGGCCGAATTCAGACGGGCGCTGCAGGCGTTCGCGGCGCGCGCGCCGGCGAGCACCATCGCGAAGCCGCCGCCTCGCGAACGCTGAGTCCGCGCGCGTCTCGCGCGGGAGGGCCGAGCCCGCGCGGCTCAGCGCGGCAGCAACGCGATGTGCTTGGCCGTGTCCAGGTAGTGGCGAAAGCGCACGACCTGGCCCTGCGCGTTCACGGTCCACAGGTGCATTTCTTCGTCGCGCAGGTGGCCGCCGTCGGGCAGGTTGAAGTCGACCTTGCATTCCACGGCCACCTGGCCGTCGCTGGCCATCATGCCGAGCACCTGGAAGTCGTTGAACTTGAAGGTGCCGACGATGCCGAAGAATTCGGCCGCGGCGCCCTTGCCCGAGCCGCCGCGCATCCACGGCACGCCGGCCGCCTGGGCCGAGTTGTGCGGCCAGGGCTCCCACTTCACTTCGTCGTCCAGGCGATCGAGGATGGCGGCGATGTCGCCACGGCCGAACGCGGCGTAGATCTGTTGCACGGTCTGCAATGCGGTGGTCATGGTGTGCTCCAGAGGTCGGTGGAGCAACTACGGGGCGCAGGGGCATTCGGATGCAGATGCCTGGCACGACCGGCAGTGGCACCATCAGGAGGTGCGCACGCAGTACTACACCGCCAGCAGTCTCGACGGCTTCATCGCGACCGAGGACGATTCGCTGGAATGGCTGTTCCCGCTCGGCGACGTCAACGACACCGGCTATCCACGCTTCATCGCCGAGGTCGGCGCGCTGGCGATGGGGGCGACGACCTACGAATGGATGCAGCGCCATGTGGTCAACGGCGACCACGGCGGCCGCTGGCCCTACACGCAGCCGGCCTGGGTGTTCACGCACCGCAGGCTGCCGGCTGTGTCTGAAGCCGATATCCGATTCGTGCAGGGCGACGTGCGGCCGGTGCATGCGCAGATGCAGGCTGCCGCCGCGGGCCGCAACCGCTGGGTCGTCGGCGGTGGCGACCTGGCCGGGCAGTTCCTCGATGCGGGGCTGCTCGACGAGATCATCGTGCAGGTCGGCTCGGTCACGCTCGGTCGCGGCAAGCCGTTGCTGCCGCGCCGGCTCACGCAACCGCCGCTGCAGCTGGTGTCGGCCACGCGCGTGGGGCCGGGTTTTGCCGAGTTGCGCTATTCGGTCGTGCGGCGCACCTGAAGGCGCCTTCAGCTGGCGAGGCGCCGCTGGGCGTTGTCCGTGCGATGTTGGGGGTCGGACCGATCGTGCACGGTGTCGCGCACGGTTATGCTGTCGCCATGCCGTTCGCGAAGATCGGGTTCGTCTGCCAGGCCCTGCGCGCCCAGTCCCGTGGCATCGTGCGGTGCGTCGGCGGATGGGGCATCGCGCCGGCCGCCGAGATGGCGCTCGCTTTCACGCTCGAGGTCTGAGGTGGCTCGCAGCGGGGGTGGCGACGGAACGTCCGGGGCCGTCTCGGCGCACGGCATGGCGGTGACGCCGATGTTCGAGACGGCGCGGTTCCGCGTGCGCGAGCTTCATGCGCACGAGCTGCCGCTGCTGCAGGCGCTGTTCGAGCGGCATCCGGAGTTCTTTTTCACCGTCAACGGTCGTGCGCCCGAGCCCGACGAGGCCCGCCAGGAGTTCGACGAGCTGCCGCCGCCGCACCTGAGCTACTCGCGGCGCTGGTTCGGGGGCGTGTTCGACCGCGATGGCGCCCTGCAGGGCAACGCGGTGGTGGTGTCCGACCTGGCCGTTGCGCGGACCTGGCATGTGGTGATGTACCTGCTGGCCACGCCTTTGCATGGCACCGGCGCGGCGACCGAGGTGTACGCTGCACTCGAGGCCTGGGTGCGTGCGCAGGGCGCCCGCTGGCTTCGGCTCGGCGTCGTGGTGGGCAACACACGCGCCGAGCGGTTCTGGGAACGCTGCGGCTTCGTCGAGGTGAGGCGACGCGACAACATGGACACCGGCGGCCGCATCAACACGCTGCGCGTGATGGTCAAGCCGCTCGCCGACGGCACGGTCGACGAGTATCTGCAGCAGGCGCCGCGCGACCGGCCGGGCTCGCCATTGCCGTGATGATCGCTGCGGCTACCATGCCCGCTCCGAGCTGACGGAGCCCATTGAAGATGATCGAAGTCCTGGGTCGAGCCTCGTCGATCAACGTGCGCAAGGTGCTGTGGACCTGTGCCGAGCTGAACCTGCAAGTGCGGCAGGTGCCCTGGGGCGAGGGCGACCTGTCGTTGCGCTCGCCGGAGTTCCTGGTGATGAACCCCGGTGCGCTGGTGCCGGTGTTGCGCGACGGCGCCTTCGTGCTGCGCGAATCGAACGCGATCTGTCGCTATCTGGCGGCGCGCCAGCAGCGCACCGACCTGCTGCCCGCCGAGCCGGCGGCGCGCGCCAAGGTCGAGCAATGGATGGACTGGCAGGCCACCGAACTCAACAACGCCTGGCGCTACCCGTTCATGTCACTGGTGCGTCACAGTGCGGCACACAGCGATGAGACTGCATTGCAGGCCGGCATCGACAGCTGGACCAAGCACATGAAGATCCTCGACGATGCGCTGGCCGGCACTGGTGCCTTCATCACCGGGGCCACCTTCACCGTCGCCGACGTGGTGCTCGGCCTGTCGGTGCACCGCTGGTTCGCCACGCCGTTCGACCATCCGCGCCTGCCGGCCGTGGCCGCCTACTACGAACGCCTGTCCACGCGCCCCGGCTATCGGGCGCACGGACGCAACGGATTGCCGTAGCCCTTTCAAGGCCTCATCGGCGTTCAGCGGGCGGACTTTCCTTCGCGTGCGACGTGAAGAAGCGGATGAAGTACACGCCCATGCCCAGCATGAAGCCGATCACGATCACGCTCAGTATGCCGACGTCAGTGCTGAACAGCTCCTGCAATGCACGCATGTGACACCTCCACCTGTTAGTCCGATGCAGCCATTGAGCGCCTCCTGATTCGCGCCAGGCTTGCGGGGCCGCAAAGTCGTTGCGCTGGCACCGCAGGAGCCTTGTCCGCCGTCAGGCGCGCCGCGCCTCAACTCGCCGCCGCGGCGGCCGTGGCGCGACGCGTAGCGGCCTCGCCCGGGAGCCAGGCGACGATGGCCGTGGTGGCCAGCGCGATGCAGGCCATGGCCAGCATCAGCATGTCGAAGCCGCCGGCCTTGACGGCCGGGCCGAGCAGCCACACCGCCAGCGAGCTGATGCCGATGGAGATCGTGAGCCGCATGCCGGCCACGCGCGAGCGCATGCGGTCGTCGACATAACGCACGATCATCGCGTCGGTGAACGGGATCGAGCCGAAGATCAGCACCATCACGCCGATCAGCGCCGCATACAGCCACCAGCCCTGGGCATAGGCCGCCAGCGCGAGCAGCGGCACCTGCGACATCGCGATGCCGAGGTACAGGCGCTTCAGTGGCACGCGGTCGAGCAGGCGGCCGACCACGATCTGCGCGAGCGACGACACCGCATACACACAGGCCAGCAGCGTGCCGAGCGTCGACGGATCTTCCACCACGCCGCGCATGCGCTCGGCGAGCAGCTGCCCGTTGCCGTTGGTGGTGAGGTTGAACAGCAGGCTGGCGGTGGCCGAGGCCGCAGTCATCACCGCGAACACCCGCGCCAGCATCGCGGCCGGCAGCGGGGCGGCCGCCTGGCGGCCGCGCGCGGCCGGTGGTTCGCTCTCGTGCGGCGCCAGCACGGCAAAGGCGATACCGAGCGCGATCGACACCACGCCCGGCACCACGAAGGCCCAGCGCCAGCCGAACCATTCCACCAGGAAGCCGGTGACGATCGCCGCTGCGGCGATGCCCAGGTTGCCGGCCAGGCCGTTGACGCCGATCGTCGTGCCCGGCCGTTTCGCGTGCTGCACCAGCATCGGTATGCCCACCGGGTGATAGATCGCCGCGAAGCTGCCGATCAGCGTCAGCGCGGCAGCCATCTGCCAGGCGTTGTTGGCGAGCGCGGCCAGCAGCGACGAGGCTCCGATGCCGAAGAAGAACACCAGCATCATGCGGCGACGGCCCCACAGGTCGCCCAGCCGGCCCGCGGGCATCGAGCCGAGGCCGAACATCACGAAGGCACCCACGCTGTAGGGCATCAGGTCTTCCCAGCGCGCGAAGCCGTAGTCGCGCGCGATCGTCACCACCGCGGTGGCGAACACCAGCAGGAACAGATGATCCAGCGCATGCGCCAGATTCAGCAGCAGGGCAACGGAGCGGGGGGTGTGCGACATGCAATGGTTCTGGCGACGGCGGCAAGCCGCCATTCGACCACGAACCCTGCGTGCACGATGCGACCGGCGACGAATGCCGCGTTGCGCGACAGGCCGCCGGCCGTTCCGATGCTCAGCGGAGCATCATGCGCTCTTCGGCCAGCCGCTCGTGTCGATCGGCCGCGCAGTACAGCTCGGCCGCGAACCGCGGGTCGACGCGGTGGTAGCCGTCGGCCAGCGCCCGCACCTCGGCGGCCTCGCGCACATGCGGCGGCACGGTTTCGTCCGCGCCTCGCAGCAGGCGCGCCAGCGCGGGATTGCTGATGGCGTAGCGATCGGCCGCGGCGTGCAGCGCATGCATGGCGCGACGATGCCCCACGCCTTCGAGCGAGCGCCAGATGGCGCCGCCCACGGCTTGCATCAGGGTCGGTGTCGCGCGCCGGTAGGGCGATGGCTGATCCGAGCGATCCGGAAACCAGCGCATGCGGGTCAGCGCGTTCATCGTGCGGCTCCCGGGCCGGCGGTTGCGACACCATCGGCCGTGGCTTCAAAGGTGCGCAAGTGGCGCGCAATGGCGCGCACCTCCCACGCCAGGCGCGGATGCTCGCCCTCGACCTGCCGGGCGAGTTGCGCCAGATCGGCCGCCGAACGCGGAGCGGTCTTGTCCATCGGCAGCGGCCGCAGACGGCCCAACAGAGGGCCCAACAGCCCGCGCAGGACGCTGAACAAGCCCACGGCCGCTGCGGCGGCCCAGGCTGCGCCCCGGGGCTCCCTCACCGGAGCAGGCCGCGTCACGGTGACAGTGGCTTGACTCATCGCTGAAACCCTTTCTTCCGACTGGGCCGGCGAGGCCCGGTATGCGTAGACTAGGGTTTGTACTTATGCTTGGCCAATTGCGAGTCGGAATCCGGGCATCACGAACGCGAATGCCCACTTGCATGGAAGGCCTTCAAGAACATGAATTTCCGCACGCTCGATCTGAACCTTCTGCGCGTGTTCGACATGGTCATGGTCGAGCGCAACGTCACGCGGGCGGCCAACCAGCTGGCGATGACCCAGCCGGCCGTGAGCAACGCGCTGCGGCGCCTGCGTGAGGCCATCGGCGAGGAGCTGTTCGTGCCCGGTCCGACGGGTGTGACGCCGACGCCGCAGGCCGACGCGCTGTGGCCGGCGGTGCGCTCGGCGATGGTGCGCCTGCGCGAGGTGTTCGACCCGCAGGGCTTCGACCCGCGGCACGACCCGCGCAGCTTCACGCTGCTGATGGCCGACGCCACCGCCGCCGTGATCGTGCCGCCGCTGGTCGATGAACTCGAGCGCGCCTATCCGGGGGTGGATCTGCGCGTGGAGCCGCTCACGTCGCGCGACCCGCGGCCGCAGCTCGAGCGCGGTATTGCCGACGCGGCGATCGGCTTCTTTCCCGACGTGGCGCGCACGTTGGCGGCGTCGGCCGGGCGCGACGAATGCCAGATCGACGCGCTGTACGGCTGCGACTACGTGTGCGTGATGCGTCGCGAGCACGGCCTGGCGCGGCGAGACGCGCTCACGCTCGACGACTATTGCGCGGCACGGCATGTGCGCGTGAGCTTCGCCGGGCGTCCGCGCGGTTTCGTCGACGAGGCGCTGGCCGCACTGGGGCGCGCGCGGCGTGTGGTGCTGACGGTGAATCACTTCTCGACCGCAGCCCAGGTGGTGCAGCGGTCCGACCTGCTGACCGTCTTTCCGCGCAGCTATGTGCCGGTGAGCGGTGTGGCGCAGGATCTGGTGATGCGCGACTTTCCGGAGCCGCTGCCGCGCATCGAGATCGGGCTGTTGTGGCACCGCCGGCACGAGCGCGACCCGGGGCACCGCTGGTTTCGCGGCCTGGTCGCCAGGGTGGCGGCGCATGTGGCCCCGCCGCCCGCCGCGACGACCGATGCCGCTTCGCCGCCCGCCGTCGCCGCATTCGCGGCAGCGGCGCTGCAACTCGCACCGCCTGGCTGAATCGATCGAGTCCGGCGCCGGTTACACCCGCCGCCAGTGCATGATCCAGTCGTGGGTCCAGGTCTTGCCGCCGTCGGCCGAGACCACCTGGCGCCAGCGGCAGGCGTCCGGCGTGATGCGGTCCCAGATGCCGGCAGACTTCATCGGTTTGCCGGCGTCGTCGAAGTCCGACACGAACAGACCGACCCCGTTTTCGAAGCTGCCGGTCTGGCCGGGCGCGGTCAACACGCCGCTCTTCGCGTTGACCCAGAAGTCGGACCACACGTGCTGCTTCAGGTCGAGCAGGCGCAAGCCCATGCCGCTGAAGCCGCGCTCGGGAATGCGAAGCTCCTCCACGCTGCCCACGCCGGCCAGGATCGTCCAGCAGGTGGCCTCGCCCTTGAAGCGGTCCCATTCGCTCGCGCCCGCGGGCCGGCGCCAGTGATCGATCCGCCACCGGCCTGCGAGGAAATCGAAGTCGCCGGCCTTGCCTGCCGTGGGCCTGACCGGCAGCGGCGGCACCGGGTCGAGTTCGGCCTCGCCGGCCTCGAGGGCAGTGGGGAGCAGCGCGGCGGCGCTGGTGGCCTGGAGCATGCGGCGGCGGCGGATCATCGGTCCATCTTGCGCCGGCATATCTGACAAGGCGCGGCATGGTTTTCGCGACCTTGTCGCGAGGACCGCGCGCGCGAGACGGGCCGAACGTGTGGGCTCGCCGCCGTCGGCGATCAGTGGATGCCGACCTGCCAGGGATCGTAGGGATACAGCCATTCGTTGCGCGAGCGGGCGATGTCGCGTGCGACGAAGGCCTCGCGCATCGCCTGCGCATCCTGGATGTGATAGAGCTCGCCCATCTCGGTGCTTTCGCGCACCACGCGCGCGGTGCGCGGCGCGCGATGCGCGGCGTACTGCGCCAGCTGACCAGCCAGCGGCAACGGCAGCTCGAGCGCACGCGCCAGCACCGCGGCATCCTCGATCGCCATGGCGGCGCCCTGGGCCATGTAGGGCAGCGTCGCATGCACCGCGTCGCCGAGCAGCGTGGCGCGCGCCGTGCTCCAGCGCGCGGACACCGTGCGGTTGTTCAAGGCCCAGCGGAAGCAGGCATCACGATCCACCGCGTCGATCACGGCGCGCACCATCGGATGCCAGCCGCGGTAGTCGGCGTCCAGCTCCTTCCACGGCCGGCGCGCCGTCCATGACTCCTCTTCCCAGCCGCGCTCGACGCAGCCGACGAAATTGAGCAGATCGCCGCTGCGCAGGTAATAGGTGACGGCATGGTTGCGCGGGCCGCACCAGATGGTGGAGACGATGTCGGTGCGCAGCTCGGGTGCGATGCGCTCGGTCGGCACCGTGCAACGCCAGGCCACCTGGCCGGTGAATACCGGCCGATCGTCGCCGAGGATCGTGCGCCGCACGACCGACTTGATGCCGTCGGCACCGATCACGAGTTCGGCCTGCGCGGCGGCGCGGCCATCGTCGAATCGCAGCGTCACGGCGTCGCTGCGCTCCTCGAGCGCGCAGACCCTGGCACCCAGCACGATCGCATCGGCGGCGAGCGCGCGCACGGCTCCGGCCAGCGCGTCGTGCAGGTCCACGCGGTGGATCTGGAAGTACGGCGCGCCATGTCGCTGCTCGTGTGCCTCGCCCAGCGGAAGGCGGTGGAGGAGCTCGCCGCTGTCGAAGCGGCGGAACTCGAATGCCTTGGGCCGCACGCCCGCGCGCGCGATCGGCTCGCGCAGGCCGATCGCATCGAGCACCTTCATCGCGTTGGCGCTCATCTGGATGCCCGCACCGACCTCGCCCAGCTGCGCGGCCTGCTCGTAGACGCGCACGCGGTGGCCACGCTGCAGCAGCACCGCCGCGGCGGCCAGCCCGCCCAGACCGGCGCCGACGATCGCGATGTCCATGGCGTGGCGCCGATTCAGTTCGCGGTGATGCGCTGGGCCTGGATCACCGTGGCCCAGCGCACGGCATCCTTCGCGATCAGCGCGCGGAACTCGTCGGCGCTGCTGTGTGCCGGCGACATGCCCTGGGTGGCGAAGGCGGCCTGCACCTCGGGCAACGCGAGGATGCTCTTCAGCTCCTGATTCAGCCGATCGGTGAGGGCCCTGGGCGTGCCGGCCGGCGCGAGCACGCCGTACCACATGTCGACGTCGAGGTGACCCATGTTGAGCGAGCGCAGCGGCGGCACCTCGGGCAGCAGCGGGTGCGGCTTGTCACTGCTGATGCCGAGTGCACGAATGCTGCCGGCCTTCACGTGCTGAAGCGCCACGTGAATCGGCAGGAACATCACGTCGATCTGGCCGCCGAGCAGGTCGGTCACGGCCGGCGCGCTGCCGCGGTAGGGGATGTGCGTGATGAAGGTGCGCGTCTCGTTCTTCAGCAGCTCCATCGCCAGATGATGCGGCGTGCCGTTGCCGGGCGATCCGTAGTTGAGCGAACCGGGCCGGGCGCGCGCACGTGCCAGCAGCTCCTGGGTGCTGGTGATGCCCGAGGCCTTGCTGGTCACGAGCAGCAACTGGCCCCAGCTGGTGAGGCTGACCGGCTCGAGATCCTTGACCGGGTCGAAGCCGAGGTTGGGATACAGCGCCCGATTCATCACCAGCGTGTTCACCGTCACCAGCAGCGTGCTGCCGTCGGGCGCGGCGCGCACGACGGCCTCGGTGCCCAGGTTGCCCGACGCGCCGGCGCGGTTGTCCACCACCACCGGCCGACCCAGGCGCTCGCTGAGCTTGGGGCCGATCTGGCGAGCGATCAGGTCGATGCCGGTGCCGGGTGTGAATGGCACGATCAGCCGCATCGGCGGGCCGCTTGCCGCGGTCTGCGCGCGCACGGTCGGCATCGTGGTCGCCGCGGTGGCGGCAATCAGCAGCCAGCGTCGACGGGACACGGTGGGGCGTCGGTTCATGTTCGGCGGACTCATCGGCGTTGCGGGCCGCTGAGCGTAGCAGCTAGCGAGTGTCAGGGCCGTCGCCAGGGCAGCGTGCAGCCCATGCCATCATGCGCCAACGCAGGGAGGGCGCGCCTCGATGCACCGACAGCGAATCGATCTCGACCCGGGACGCTGGATGCTGCTGCTCGACTCGATCACCCAGCTCGAGGCGGGCGACGCCGGAGCCTGGGTCGTCGCCGGCTCGCACGGCGGTACCTCATCGGGTGAGGTGGCCTGCGGCCTGCCTCTGGCGGCCGTGGCCTTCAACGACGCCGGCGTCGGCAAGGACGAGGCCGGCATCGTGGCGCTGGCCATGCTGCAGCAGCGCGGTGTGCCGGCGCTGGCGGTGGCCCACACCAGCGCACGCATCGGTGATGCGCTCGACGTGTGGGAGCACGGCGTGGTCTCGCGCCTCAACGACGCGGCGCGCTCCATGGGCTGGCGCGAGGGCGAGACGCTGCAGGCGGCATGGCGGCGCCGCGCGGCGTGACGCCCCGACTCGGCCGCTCAGGCCTCTTCGTCGAGCAGCGTGCCGAGCAGCTGGTCGTGCGTCTTCAGCACGCGCAGGTTGGCCTTGAACTCGAGCGCCGCGCTCTTCAGCGCGACGATGTCTTCGGCCAGCGACTCGCCTTCGAGCGGCGACGTGGCCAGCTGCGTATTCACGCCGCCGCCAGGCTGCGCCTGCTGCACCACCAACTGCCGGTGAAAGCCCGGCGTCTGGGTGTTGGCGATGTTGTGCGCCGACGCGCCCAGTCGGCGCTGCGTGGCCTGCAGACCCGAGAGGGCGATGCTCGCGAGCGAATTCATGGTGCGCTCATTGTGCGACCCGGTTGGTGTAACCGGGGGCCCGCCAACGGCAGTCCGTCACGGCGTGCAGACTCGAAACAACCACTTCGCAACTACTTCGGTTCGATGCCGCGCCGCTTCAGCACCTCGCTCGCCAGGTCTGGCCGGTCGGTGATCAGCCCGTCGATGCCGAGGCTGATCAGCTGGTCCATCCGCGCCGGGTCGTTCACGGTCCACACCAGCACCTTCAGCCCGAGCGATTGCGCCTCGTGCACCTTGGCGGCGTCGACGTCGCCATGGAACACCGACCAGAACTGTCCGCCGGCCGCCTTGACCATCCTGGGCACCGAGCCTTGATCGCGGTGCTGGATGCCAGCCGTCCACTTCGAGCCCTCGGGCTTGTCGGCGGCGATGTTGTCGAGCCAGTTCTGCTGCGCGCTCAGGTACACGGTCGGAATCTCCGGTGCCAGGCGTTGCACCGCTTGAAGCGTGCGCCAGTCGAACGACAGGATCTGCACGCGCTGCGCCATGCCGGCGCGCCGGATCTCGTCGAGCAGCATCCTCGCAAACTCCTCCGGCGGCCGGGTGGCGTCGGGCAGGTTCGGATTCAGCTTGGTCTCGATCGCGAAGCGCACACGCGCATTGCCGCTGCGCTTGACGAGTTCGAACAGGTCCGCCAGCTTCGGAATGCGCGTGCCGTCGATCGCCTTTTGCTGCGGATAGTTGCCGCCATAACGCGAGCCGGGCTTCAGGCGGCCGATGTCGTAGCGCTCCAGTTCGGCGAAGCTCATCGTGGCGATCGGTGCGCTCGGCGCGTCGAGCCAGCGGCCGTTGGCGTCGCGCGTGACATCGGGGTTCAGCGCCAGATCGTGGTGGATCACGAGCACGCCGTCGCGCGTGATCGCGATATCGAGCTCGAGCGTGGTGACACCCAGCTTCAGCGCCAGCTCGAATCCGGCGAGCGAATTCTCCGGTGCCAGGCCGCGCGCGCCGCGGTGACCCTGCAGGTCGAAGGCGTGGGCCGTGAGCGCGAAGAGTGCGGCAAGGATCGTGACGGCGGTTCGCATTGCGTTGGGCATCTCGCGTCTTTCCGATCGACGGGGGAGGGCCTGCGAGTATCGCGTGAGGCGATCGGCTCGCGTTAGCATGCGTTGCGCCTGGCAGCGAGTGGCGACACAGGCCGACACGGGAGACACACGCGATGCAGCTGGCGATGGTGGGTCTGGGCCGCATGGGGGCCAATCTCGTGCGCCGGCTGATGCGCGCCGGCCATGCCTGCGTGGTCTACGACAGCGACGTCGCGGCCGTGAAGCGACTGGCCGCCGAGGGTGCGACCGGCGTGGCCGACCTCGAGGCGCTGGTGGCCGCGCTGGCGCCGCCGCGCACGGTGTGGGTCATGTTGCCGCACGGCGCGCCGACCGAAGGCGCCATCGCGTCGCTCGCCGCGCGGCTTGCCGAGGGCGACGCCGTGATCGACGGCGGCAACACGCACTACCCCGACGACATTCGCCGCGCGCGGGAGCTCGCATCGCGCGGCATCCACTACCTCGACATCGGCACCAGCGGCGGTGTGTGGGGTCTCGAGCGCGGCTACTGTCTGATGATCGGTGGCCCCGACGCCGCAGTGCAGCGCCTGCAGCCGATCTTCGACGCGTTGTCGCCTGGGCAGGGAACGGCACCGCGCACGGCGCACCGCGAGGGTCTTGCGACGAGCGCCGAGCGCGGCTGGCTGCACTGCGGCCCGGCCGGTGCGGGCCACTTCGTGAAGATGATCCACAACGGCATCGAGTACGGGATGATGCAGGCGCTGGCCGAGGGCTTCGACATCCTGCGCCACGCCGGCGACGACCATTTGCCCGAAGCGCGGCGCTACCACTTCGAGCTGGCCGATATTGCCGAGCTGTGGCGGCGCGGCAGCGTGGTGTCGTCGTGGCTGCTCGATCTCACCGCACAGGCGCTCGCGCAGGATCACGAGCTCGACCGCTACACCGGCGTGGTGGCCGACAGCGGCGAAGGCCGCTGGACGGTGCAGACCGCGGTGGAACAGGCGGTGCCTGCCGAGGTGCTCACCGCGGCGCTGTATGCCCGCTTCCGCTCGCGGCAGGACCACACCTTTGCCGAGAAGTTGCTGTCGGCCATGCGCCAGCAATTCGGCGGCCATGTGGAGAAGAGCTGAGTGACGCCAGAGCCGCTGTGCGTCGTGGTGATGGGCGTCAGCGGCTGCGGCAAGAGCACGGTCGGCCGGCTGATCGCCGAGGCGCTCGACCGACCGTACCTCGAAGGCGACGCGTTCCATCCGCCGGCCAACGTGGAGCGCATGCGCGCCGGCATCGCTCTCAGCGACGAGGACCGTGCGCCGTGGCTGCACACACTCGCCGAACGGCTGGCGCAGGCGCGGCGCGACGGCGGCGGCGTGGTGCTCGCCTGCTCGGCGCTCAAACGCCGCTATCGCGACGTTCTGCGCGGCGACGTGCCAAGCGGCGGCACACCCGATCTCGCCTTCGTGCACCTGCACGGCACGCGCGAGCTGCTCGAGTCGCGCATGGCGCAGCGCAGCGGCCACTACATGCCGGCCTCGCTGCTGGCGAGCCAGCTCGACGCGCTCGAACCGCCGCAGCCCGACGAGCTCGCGATCACGCTCGACGTGGCGCTGCCGCCGGAGCAGATCGCGCAGCGCGCGCTCGCCTGGCTGCGTGACCGCCGAATGGCTGGCGACTCAGGCCCTGCCTGACCTTCGCCGCATCGCGGCAACGAACGTCCAGCCCACGACCACGATCGTCACCACCGCCAGCGTGCCGGCAATCGGGCGCGAGAAGAACATCGCGAAGTTGCCATCGGCCTTGATCATCGAGGCCATGAAGTTCTGCTCCAGCATCTCGCCGAGCACGAGGCCGAGCACCAGCGGCGCGACCGGGATGCCGTTTTCCTCCATCAGCCAGCCGATGATGCCGAAGGTCAGCATCAGCAAGATGCCGTAGGGGCTGTTGGTGATGGCGAACGAGCCGACGATGCAGAACAGCAGGATCACCGGCAGCAGCAGCGTGCGCGGCGCGCGCAGCAGCTTGCCCGCCGCCTTCATCGCCGCCCAGCCGAGCGGCAGCATCAGCAGGTTGGCGAGCACGAAGATGATGAACACCGCATAGATGAACTGCGGGTTCTGCAGGAACACCGTCGGCCCCGGGTTCATGCCCTTCATGTAGAGCACGCCGATCACGATCGCCGTGATGCTGTCGCCCGGGATACCGAACACCAGCGCCGGGATCCAGGCGCCGCCGAGCGCCGAATTGTTGGCCGCGGTCGACTCGACCACGCCTTCCACATGGCCGGTGCCGAACTTCTCGGGCTCCTTCGAGAAGCGCTTGGCCATGGCATACGACACCCAGGCCGCGATGTCGGCGCCGGCGCCGGGCAAGGCGCCGATCGCGGTGCCGACCACCGAGCCGCGGAGGAAGCCGCGCCAGTACTTGCGCGCCACCTCGCCGATGCCCTTGAAGAGGGCTCCTACCTTCTCCTGCACCAGCACGCCGGCACCGTCGCCGCTGCTGGCGTTGCGCAGCAGCTCGGAAATCGCGAACGCCCCGATCATCGTCGGGATGAAGCTCACGCCCGACATCAGGTCCACGCTGCCGAAGGTGTAGCGCGGGTGGCCGGCCACCGGATCGATGCCGATGCAGCCGACGGCCAGCCCGATCAGCATCGACAGCAGTGCCATCGTGCGGTTGCCGCTGGAGATCATCGTCGCGCACGACAGGCCCAGGCAGGCGAGCCAGAAGTATTCGAACGACGAGAAGTTGATCGCCGCCTCGGCCAGCAGCGGTGCGGCGACGATGAGGAAGGCCACGCCGATCAGCCCGCCGGCCACCGAGAACACGAGGTTGGCGCCGAGGTTGAGTTCGAGCTGGCCGCGTTTGGCCATCGCATAGCTCTCGTCCACGTAGGCCGCCGAGGCCGGCGTGCCCGGCATGCGCAGCATCGCACCCGGAATGTCGCCGGCGAAGATCGCCATCGCCGTGGCGGTGACGATCGCGCCCAGCGCCGGCACCGGCGGCATGAAGAACGTGATCGGCACCAGCAGCGCGGTGGCCATCGTCGCGGTCAACCCGGGAATCGCGCCGACGAAGATGCCGAAAACGGCTGACAGGCCGATCACCATCAGCACGTATGAGTCGAACACCAATCCGAAGGCGGATTGCAGCGCGGCCACCGCTCAACCTCCGAAGAGCAGTTGCATGAACAGCCCGCGCGGCAACGGCACGCGCATGATCGACGCGAAGAACCAGTGCACCACCAGCGAGGTCACCACGCCGGCGACCACGGCCACCCAGGCGCGCGCACCGAACCACCAGGCGAGCGCGCCCACCAGGATCGCCGCCACCGGCAGGAAGCCCAGCGCCGGCGCAGCCAGCAGGTAGAACACCACCGCACCCAGCGTCGCGAGAAACGAGACCAGCCGCCGCGGCTCACGCAACGCCGGGTCCAGCGCCAGCCAGGGTGCGCCGGAGCGCCGGCCGCGCACGATCAGCACCACGCCGCACAGCGCGATGCCCAGCGCGATCACGCGGGGAAACAGCTCGGGCCCGTACTTCTGCCCCGGGAAGGCCGGGAAGGTGAACGTGTAGCCGAAGAAGGCCGCCGCCAGGGCGATGAACACCAGCCCCAGCAGCGAGGGGTGCAGACGCATCGAGAAGGCGAGATCAGGTCTTCTTGAGTCCGGCGGCGGTCATCGCCGTGGCCATGGCCTTGTCGCCGTCGTCCATGAACTTGGCGAAGCCCGATGCGTCGGCCCAGGTGGTGCCGAAGCCGCGGTTCTTCATGAAGTCCTTGTACTCGGCCGAGTCGTACACCTTCTTCAGCTCGGCAGTGATCTTGGCGGCGATCTCGGGCGGCAGGCCCTTCGGTGCGGCAATGCCACGCCAGGCGCCGACGGAGTAGTTGATGCCGAGCGACTCGTTGAGCGTGGGCACGTCCTTGAACGCCGGGTTGCGCTCGGGCGCCATCACCGCCAGGCTCACCGCCTTGCCGGCATCGATCATCGCCTTGGCCTCCGGCACCGAGCAGGTCACGATGTCGATGCCGCCGGCGGCCAGGTCCTGCATGGCCGGGGCCGCGCCGTTCGACGGCACCCATGGCACATGGTTGGGCGGCAGGCCCATCGCCTGCAGCCAGCCGATCAAGGCCAGATGCCAGATGCCCCCCTGGCCGGTGCCCGAGGCCTTGAACTTGCCGGCCGGCGCGGCCTTGATCGCGGCGGCCAGATCCTTGATGCTCTTGTAGGGCGACGTGGCGTTGACCTGCACGCCAGGCGGGTCGACGTTCAGCAGCGCCAGCGGCGTGTAGCTCCTGGGGTTGAGTTCGGTGAGACCCTGGTGATGCATCATCGTGATCTCGACCGTGATCATGCCCAGCGTGTAGCCGTCGGGCGGCGCGGTGGCGATCGCCGAATGGCCCACCACGCCCGAGCCGCCGGTGCGGTTCACCACGTTGAACGGCTGGCCGAGGTTCTTCTCGAGGATGGCCGAGACGATGCGCGCGGTGGCGTCGGTGCCGCCGCCGGCGCCCCAGGGGCATACCACGGTGACGGGTCGGCCCGGATAGGCGCCTTGTGCGCGGGCCACGCCGGGCAGCAGCGAGCTCAGTCCGGCGGCGGCGAGGCCGCCGATCACGGTGCGGCGGTCGGTGTTGCGGGTCATCGGGTGGTCTCCTTCGGTCTTGTCGGGTCGAACGGCGAGTCGATCGCCGCGACCCCGATCTTCTACCGGGCCGAACGAACCCGCGCAACCGTGATAACGACCGGTCGTCATACCTCGGGTGCGGCGCGACGTGTCAGCACCGTGGTCACCGGCCGCGGGCCTTCGGCCTTGCCGGTGATCGGCGGCCGCGGCGTTCGCGACTCGCCGGCCTCGACCACGAAGCGGTGTTCGAGCGTGCACCAGGGCCCCCGCACGTCGGGCGCCGGCGGCGCGCCTTCGGCATGGCGCACGAAGCGGCCCACGAGTGCGCGCGTGACACCGAACTGCACGTCGGTGTGCAGATGCGGGTCGTCGGCGTCGTACACCTGCGCGAACTGCGTCTTGAAGCCGCGCTTGCGGATCATGAAGTGCACATGCGCCGGCCGCAGGTTGTGACGGCCTTGCACGCGCAGCAGGTCGCCCACCGGCCCGTTCACCGGCACCGGGTAACCCGCGGGCCGCACGCTGCGGCACGCGATGCGGCCTTCGGCATCGGTGACGAAGGTGCCGCGCAGGTTCATGTCGGGCTGCGCGGGATCCTGGTTCTCGTAGAAGCCTTCGGGCGAGGCCTGCCAGATGTCGACCTCGGCGCCGGCCACCGGTGCGCCGTGCGTGTCGACCACCTGGGCGGTGATGAACAGCGGCTCGCCCGGCGTGGCGGCTTCGAGGATCGAGTCGCCGTTCGCTCGCCGCGGCGAGCCCTGCCGCCAGAAGGGCCCCAGCAGGTTCGCCGTGGTCTCGTGCCGTCCACCGTCGCCGTTGTTGAGCAGGCACACCAGCGCCGACACGCCCAGCGAGCCGGCGGCGAGCACGACCTCGTTGTGCGAGGCGTTCGTGAGCTGCCCGGCGCGCGCGATCGCGCCGCACAGTTGCTGGAACTCCGCTTCGGTGAGACGCGCGTCGCGCACGAAGCCGTGCAGATGCGTCACCGCTGCGGCGAGGATCTCGCGCATGCGCGCATCCGGCGTGCGCGCCACTTCGGCGAGCACGGCGGCGGTGACGTCCTGTTCGTTGCCGATGATCATGGGCGAATCTCCTTTGCCGTGACCGCGATGCCCGAGTCCGAAGGGTGTTCTACCATCGACGCCCATGCCGATGCACACGCTGGCCGAACTCGAGCGCCGCCGACTGGAGTTCGGTGACGAGGCAGCCGAGGCGAGACGGCAGGGCCTGCGGCGACTGGCGCGAGCACGATTGCAGGGCGCTGCTGCCGTGCGCCGGTTGCACGAGCTGCTGTGTTTCATCCGCGCGTACCCCGACGATGCCGAAGTGCAGGTACTGGCCGGCCGCATGCTCGAGCGCTTTGCGCAACGGGCCGACCTGCGTGTGCATGCGCCAGCGCTGGCCAACAGCGGCATCGCGGGCACGGCGATCCACTTTCGTTTCTTCGCCGCCCAGGCGCAATGGCTCGCTGCGCACTGGCCGGCGCAGCTGAGCCTGGATCGCCACGATCGCGAGGCCGAGGAACGCATCGCGCGCGCGCTGCAGGTGCTGCTCACGCATGCGGAGAACACCGCGCTGCGCGAGATGCCGCGGCCGGGCTATGCCACGCTCGACCGGCTGTGCGGTCGCGGCGAGACCGATGCCGCGTTTCTTCTGCGGCGCATCGCTGCGATGCCCGGCGACGGCTTCACGCGCGAGGCGTTCTCCGATGCGGTCGATGCGAGCTACACGCTTTCGCCGGCGCCCGGTACGCCGTCGCGCAGCGGCGCCTGCTGGCCGACGGCACCGGTGGCCTTTCGCCGTGCGGCGCCGCCGCGCGCGCGGCCCGACCTGCGTGCCGAGCTGCAGTGCCCGCCCCGTCGGGCGCGCCGACTTTCGGTCGCCGATGGCCAGGCCGTGATCGACCTCGCCCGCGCGGCGATGGTCACGCGCGAGCGTTCGCTCGAGGCCTTCGCCTACGCCGACCCGCGCGACGCGTGGCTGGTCGACGACGGGGATGGCCTGGCCTATGCGTTCGCGGGCATGATCCCCGAGCGCCGTCACGCGGTGTTTTCGTACTACGGCGCGCTGACGCTGCGCAACGGCGTGCCGATCGGCTACACCCAGGCCGATGTGCTGGGCCGGAGCGCGGCGCTGTCGTTCAACACCTTCGAGAGTTTTCGCGGCGCCGAAGCGGCGCATACGTTTGCGCGATTCCTCGCGGCCCTGCGGGCGTTGTTCGGCTGCACCTCGTTCACGCTCGAGCCCTATCAGCTCGGCGACGACAACGACGAGGCGATCGACAGCGGCGCCTGGTGGTTCTATGCCAAGCTTGGTTTCGTGCCGCGCGATGCGGCCACCGCTGCGCTGGCGCAGCGGGAGCGGGAGCGTCTGCGTCGCCGCGCTGCTCACCGCACCAGCGCAGCCACGCTGCGGCGGCTCGCGCAGCGCCACCTGTTCTTCGACCTCGATCGGCCGATACCGCTGGTGACGCCGGCCATGGTCGGCGATGGCGTGAGCGAACTGCTGTCGGCGCGCGGGAGTGCCGATCGCGAGCATGCCGTGGCCGAACTGGCCGCCGGACTGTGGCCGATGCAGGGAGCCGGCGGTTCCCGCCGCCTCGCGCCGAGTGTCTACGAGGCCTGGTGCCGGCTGGCGCCGGTGTTGCACCTGGTCGGTGCCCCGCGTTGGCATGGGAGCCAGAGGCAGGACCTGCCCGCACTCGCCCGCGCCAAGGCCGGTCGCAGCGAACGCGCGTTCGTGGCCGCATGGCTGGCGCATCCGCGGCTCGACGCGGCGCTGCGGCAGCGCCTCGCGCGCAGGGGCTGAAGGGCGCTCAGGGCGCCGCGTGATCGCGCCAATCCAGGTGCGCACGCACGCGCTCGTTGGGCTGCGCGTAGCGGGCCAGCAGCTTGGCGATCCGCGCCTGGGCATAACCGAGCTGCACGAACGCCACCCCGCGGTCGAAGTTCTCGGCATAGTCGGCCACCAGCTCGCCGTCGAAGACGAAGCGCGACATGCCCTCGAACACGATCAGGCGACCCCGGCTCTCGGGCTGCTTGGACCGGTAGCTGAAGACATAGCGGGCATAGCCGATGCGCGCATCGGCCAGCGGCTCCGCGAACTGCCAGCGGAACGCCTCGCCGCCGGCGTGGAAACGTTCGAGCATCGCCGCAATCGCCGTGCGCCCGCGGTGCACGCCGAAGAAGCCGTCGTCGTAGCTGCCCTCGGGCGTGAACAGCGCGGCGAAGCGCCGGGCATCGCCGGCCGCGGCGGCCGACGCGAAGCGATCGAGCAGATCGGGGAAGTCCATCGCGATCACCGGATGTGCGGGCGTCGACCTCAGTATGCGCGATCGGCGCATCCCGTCGACGGCCTGTGAGGCCGCAAACACACTAATGTATCAGTGCCATAATGCCCGTCCTGCCGACGCTGCCGGCAGCCCGTCCACATTGAGGAGACCTGCCCGTGAACCGTCGCCCCTTGCTCGCCGCCGTGGCCGTTGCCGCGCTCACCACGCTGGGCCTGGCCCCGCCGATCGCGCTGGCGCAGGACGCCTGGCCGAGCAAGCCGGTCAAGATCGTCAGCCCGTTTCCCGCCGGGGGCACGAGCGACGTGATGGCCCGCATGATCTCGCAGGCGCTGTCGAAGGAGCTGGGCCAGCAGTTCGTGGTCGAAAACATCGGCGGCGCCGGCGGCACGATCGGCACGCTCAAGGCCACGCAGGCCGCGCCCGACGGCTACACGCTGATCCAGACCGGTGTCGGCCAGAACGCGGTGGCGCATGGCCTGGATCCCAAGCTCGCCTACGACTCGATGCGCGACTTCATCCACGTCACGCAGGTGCACTCGGGCCCCAACGTGCTGGTGGTGCATCCGGACCAGCCGTTCAAGACCTTCCAGGAACTGGTCGGCTACATCCGCAAGAACCCGGGCAAGATGAACTACGGCTACACCCATGCGGCCAGCGGCCACATGGCGATGGAGCTGCTCAAGCAGGTCGGCGGCGAGGGCGGGCGGCCGCTGTACATCGTGGGCATCCCGTACCGCGGCGGCGGCCCGATGATGCAGGACATCCTCGGCGGCCAGATCCCGATGATGTTCATCAACCAGGACGTCGCGCTGCCGCACATCAGGGCCGGCAAGCTGCGTGCGCTGGCGGTCACCAGTCTGCAGCGCAACCCGCTGTATCCCGACGTGCCCACGATCGCCGAGACCGGCATCAAGGGCTACGAGGCGCTCTCCTGGTCGGGGCTGTCGGCGCTGAAGGGCACGCCCAAACCCATCGTCGACAAGCTGGAGGCGGCGATGAAGAAGATCATGACTTCACCCGAGATCAAGCAGCGCATGGAGTCGGTAGGCTTCGTGATCCCGCCGCAGGGCTCGGAGCCCTATACCCGGTTCGTCAAGAGCGAGATCGAGCTCTGGACGCGCGTGATCAAGACGGCGGGGATCAAAGCGGAGTAGCCCTCATGACGTCCCTGACCGATTCCACCCCTTCCCAGATCGACGCTGCGGTGCGCGCGGCCGCAGCGGCTGCCGAAGCCTACGGCACCAGCGCCGGCGCCGCGCGTGCCGCGTTGTTGCGCGCGTTGGCCGACGCGCTGGAGGCCGAACGCGCAATGCTGGTGCCGCTGGCCGACGAGGAAACCCGCCTCGGGCCCGCGCGCCTGAACGGGGAGCTGGATCGCACGACCTTCCAGCTGCGCGGTTTTGCCGACCAGGTGGCGTCGGGCGCGCCGTTCGCCGTCGCGGACGATCCGGCCGTGGCCGGCGCGCCGCCGGCCGGGCGCCCGCATCTCACGCGCGTGCGCGTGGCCGTCGGCCCGGTCGCGATGTTCGCGGCGAGCAACTTCCCGTTCGCGTTCTCGGTGCTCGGCGGCGATACCGCCGCGGCGCTGGCCGCCGGCTGCCCGGTGGTGGTGAAGGCGCACCCGGGCCATCCGAAGCTGTCGCGCGCCGTGGCGGCGCTGGCCTCGCGCGTGGTGCAGCAGCAGAAGCTGCCGGCCGGCGTGTTCGGTTGCGTCGAAGGGGCGTCGGTCGAGGTCGGCGTTTCGCTGGTGCGCCATCCGCTGATCGCGGCGGTGGCCTTCACCGGCTCGGTGAAGGGTGGCGTCGCGCTGTGGAAGGAGGCCAACGCGCGGGCCCGGCCGATTCCGTTCTATGGCGAACTCGGGTCGACCAATCCGGTCGTGGCCTTGCCGTCGGCGCTGGCCGCCAATGGCGCTGCGCTGGCCACCACGCTCGCCGGCTCGATCACGCTGGGCTGTGGCCAGTTCTGCACCAGCCCCGGGGTGCTGATCGTGCGCACCGGCGACGCGGCCTCCGACGCCTTCGTGCAGCAGCTGGCCACGGCACTGGAGGCTGCCACGCCGCATGCGATGCTGCATGCGGGCATCCGCGCCGGCTTCGACGCCGGCGCGCAGCGCGTGCAGGCCCAGCCCGGCGTCACCACGCTCACCGCGCCGGCGCCTTCGACCGACGCGCCGCGCGCGCGCCTGTACGCGACCGATGCCGCAACCTTCATCGCCAATCACGCGCTGCAGGAAGAGGTGTTCGGCCCGGCCTGCCTGGTGGTGCGGGTGCGCTCGCTCGACGAGACGCTCGCGGTGCTGGCCGCGGTGCAGGGCAGCCTCACGGTAACGCTGTGGGGTGCCGAGGCCGACACGCCGGACAACCGCCGGCTCGTGCGGGCAGCCGAGCAGATCGCCGGCCGTGTGCTCTTCGCCGGCGTGCCCACCGGCGTGGCCGTCACCGCTGCGCAGCAGCATGGTGGGCCGTGGCCGTCGTCGACGCAGGCCTTCACCACCAGCGTGGGTTATGCCGCGATCGATCGCTTCCTGCGGCCGGTGGCGCTGCAGGATGCGCCGGGCTGGCTGGTGGATGCGAGGGGCGTCGCGGCGTGATTGCCAAAGCGTCAGCCGGTCACCCATTCGGGGTGCCGTTTGCGCACCTGCTCCACGAACGTGAGCGTGCCCGCGAGATGCGTACGCAGCGCAGCCTGCGCGGCCTCGGGCTTGCGCGCGGCGATGGCATCGGCGATCGCCTGGTGGTCGCGCAGCACCGACTGCGCCTTGCCGCGCGCCGGCAGGTTCAGTCGGCGCAGGCGGTCGACATGGCCGCTGCGCTGGCGGATCAGCGGCCACAGTTCGCCCAGGCCGGCGGCCTCGTACATCTCGCGGTGGAACGCATGATCGGCGCGCGTGAATGCACCGTAGTCGGTGAGGCTCAGCGCACGCTTCTGCTCGGCAATGCGCGCCTGCAGCAACGGCACGATTACGGCGAGGTCGGCCGCCTTGCGCCCCGCCAGCTCGCGCACGATCTCGAGTTCCAGCGCGCGGCGCAGGAAATGCGCGCGCAGCGCCGCCGGCACGTCGATGCGGCTGACGATCGTGGCGTGCTGCGGAAAGATGTCCACCAGCCCTTCGCTGCCGAGCTGCGTGAGCGCATCGCGCACCGGCGTCTGGCTGACGCCGAAGCGCTCGGCCAGCTCGGCGCGCGGCAGCACCGTGCCCGGCGGCAGATCGAGCGCGAGGATGCGCTCGCGCAGCGCGTCGGCGATCTGCGGCGCAGCCTGGCGCGAGCGGTCGAGTCGCAGTGCGGGAAGTCGAGTGGCCATGTCCATGGTTGCGCGTCCGCATTGTCCACGCTGACCCACGGTGTCGACCAACCCACGAACACGCACATGACTCCGACGTGAACATCCCGACATGAACACCCCGAACGCCTCTGGCCGCAAGACGGCCGCCGACCTGCGCAGCGCGCGCTGGTTCGCCCCCGACGATCTGCGCTCCTTCGGCCATCGCTCGCGCGTGATGCAGATGGGTTATGGCCCGGCCGACTATGCCGGCAAGCCGGTGATCGCGATCATCAACACCTGGAGCGACGCCAACCAGTGCCACACGCATTTCAAGCAGCGGGTGGACGACGTCAAGCGCGGCGTGCTGCAGGCCGGCGGCTTTCCGCTCGAGCTGCCGGCGATCTCGCTGTCGGAGAGCCTGGTCAAGCCGACCACGATGCTCTATCGCAACTTCCTCGCGATGGAGACCGAGGAGCTGCTGCGCAGCCACCCGGTGGACGGTGCGGTGTTGATGGGCGGCTGCGACAAGACCACGCCGGGCCTGCTGATGGGCGCGCTCACGATGGGGCTGCCGTGCATCTTCCTGCCGGCCGGGCCGATGCTGCGCGGCAACTGGCGCGGCCACACGCTGGGCTCGGGCTCCGACGCGTGGAAATACTGGGACGAGCGCCGCGCAGGCCGCATCGATGCCGGTGCCTGGCACGAGATGGAAGCCGGCATCGCGCGCAGCCACGGCACCTGCATGACGATGGGCACGGCCGCGACCATGATGGGCATCGCCGAGGCGATCGGCATGACGCTGCCCGGCGCCAGCTCGATCCCGGCAGCCGACGCCGGCCATGTGCGCATGAGCGCCGACTGCGGCCGCCGCATCGTCGAGATGGTGTGGGAAGACCTCACGCCCGCGCGAATGCTCTCGAAGGCGAGCTTCGCCAACGGCATCCACACCGCGATGGCGATGGGCTGCAGCACCAACGCGATCATCCACCTGGTCGCGATCTCGCGCCGCGCCGGCCATGCGGTGAGCCTCGACGACTTCGATGCCGCGAGTCGCCGGGTGCCGGTGATCGCCAACATCCGCCCCAGCGGCGAGCGCTACCTGATGGAGGACTTCTTCTATGCCGGCGGCATGCGCGCGCTGCTGGCGCGATTGGGCGCGCATATTCAGCGTGATGCGCTCACGGTCAACGGCCACACCATCGGCGACAACATCGCCGGCGCCGAGGTCTACGACGACGACGTGATCCGGCCGCTGGAGAAGCCCATCTACGCCGAAGGCGCACTCGCGGTGCTGCGCGGCAACCTCGCCCCCGACGGCGTGATCATCAAGCCGAGCGCGGTGGCGCCGCACCTGCTCAAGCACACCGGCCGTGCGGTGGTGTTCGACGACTACCCCAGTCTGAAGAGCCGCATCGACGACCCCGCGCTCGACATCACCGGCGACGACGTGCTGGTGCTGCGAAATGCCGGCCCGCAGGGCGCCGGCATGCCCGAATGGGGCATGCTGCCGATCCCGGCCAAGCTGCTGAAGGCCGGCGTGACCGACATGCTGCGCCTCTCAGACGCGCGCATGAGCGGCACCAGCTACGGCGGCTGCCTGCTGCATTGCGCGCCCGAAGCCGCGATCGGCGGGCCGTTGGCGCTGGTGCGCAGCGGTGACCGCATCACGGTCGACGTGCCGGCGCGGCGCATCCAGCTGGAGGTCGGCGATGACGAGCTGGCGCGCCGGCGCGCCGCCTGGGTGGCACCCAAGCCGCGCTGGGAGCGCGGCTATGGCTGGCTGTTCCGACAGCACATCGCACAGGCCGACCAGGGCTGCGATTTCGACTTCCTCGAACCCGGCTTCGGCGCTCCGGTGCCGGAGCCCGACATCTTCTGACCCGCGGAGGCATCTCATGAGTTCACGACGCACCCTTCTGAAGGCCGGCCTCGGTGCCGCCGTCGCGCTGCCGTTTGCCGCGCGGGCGGCCTGGCCCGACAAGCCGCTGACGATCGTCGTGCCGTTCCCGCCCGGCGGCACCTCGGACGTGATTGCGCGCCTGATCTCCGCGCCGCTGGGCGAGATGCTGAAGACCACGGTGGTGGTCGAGAACAAGACCGGCGCCAACGGTGCGATCGGGGCCGCGGCGGTCGCGCTCGCGACCAACGAGCACACGGTGCTGCTGTCGGACATGTCATCGCTGGCGATCAACGCCGTGATGGACAAGGCGCTGCCCTACAAGCCGGCGCAGCTCGCCGGCGCGACGATGCTGGCGTACTCGCCGCACCTGCTCTGTACGCACCCGTCGGTTCCCGCCAACAACGTGTTGGAGCTGGCCGCGCTGTCGAAACAGAAGCCGATCAACATCGCCTCGTCGGGCATCGGCTCGGCCAACCACCTCGGCGCGGTGGAGATCGCGTTGGCCACCGGCATGAAGTTCGTGCACGTGCCGTTCCGCGGCGGCGCGCAGAGCATTGCCGACGTGGCGGCCGGCAACACGCAGCTCGTGCTCAATGGCATGCTCGCCACATTGCCTCTCGTGCAGGCCGGGCGGTTGAAGCTGCTGGGCATCTCCAAGCGCACGCGCATGGCGTTGCTGCCCGACGCACCGACGATCGCCGAGCAGGGCGTGAAGGATTTCGAGTCCGGCACCTACCAGGGCATCGGGATCCCGAGCTCGATGGGCAAGGCCGTCGCCGAAAAGCTCGCGGCGGCGCTGGTGGCGGTGATCCGGGCGCCCGACATCCGCGCCAAGCTGGCCGGCGCCGGTGCCGAGGTGATGACCTCGACACCGAAAGAGACGAGCGACTTCCTGGCCGCCGAGGCCAAGCGCTGGTCGGGCCTGATCCAGCGTGCCGGCAGTCAGCTCGAAGGCAACGCCTGAGATCTGGGTCGTGCCGTTGACCATCGATCAGCTGGAGGCATTCGCCCGATCGTTGTTCGAGGCGGCCGGACTCGACGCCGACAAGGCAGCCACGCTGGCGCAGCTGCTGGTGCTGACCGATGCGATGGGTCGGCGCACCCACGGCCTGGCGATGGTGCCGCTGTACCTGGCCGAGCTCGCCAAGGGCACGATGGCGAAGACGGGCGAGCCCGAGATCGTCACGCAGCGCGGCGTGGTGGCGCTGTGGGACGGCGGCTACCTGCCGGGGCAGTTCGTGGTGGCGCGTGCGATCGACTGGGCGCTGCCGCGCGCAGCCGACAGCGGCATCGCCGCGGTGACGATCCGGCGCAGCCATCACATCGGCTGTCTGGCGGCGCTGGCGCTGCGTGCGGTCGAGCAAGGTTTCGTCGCGCTGATCGTCAACTCCGACCCTGCGGGAGCCCGCGTTGCGCCCTACGGCGGCACCGAAGCGCTGTTCACGCCCGACCCGTTCGCGATCGGCTACCCGGGCACGCCGAATCCGGTGCTGGTCGACATCTGCGCGTCGATCACCACCACGTCGATGACCCGCCAGAAGGTGGCCGAGGGCACGACCTTCGCACAGCCCTGGCTGCTCGACCACGACGGCCGACCCACGAACGACCCGCGCGTGCTCGAGCACAGCACACCGCGCGGTTCGCTGCAGCTGATCGGCGGCCTCGATCATGGCCACAAGGGCTTCGGCCTGGCGCTGATGGTCGAGGCGCTGTCTCAAGGCCTCGCGGGATATGGCCGCCTCGATGCACCGAAGCGCTGGGGCGGCAACACCTACCTCCAGATCATCGAGCCCGGGCTGTTCGCCGGTCGTGACGCCTTCTTGCAGCAGATGGACTATTTCGGCGATCGATGTCGCAGCAACCGGCCGATCGATGCCGCGCGCCCTGTGCGCATGCCGGGTGACGCAGCGGCGCGTGCCCTCGCGGCCGCGCGGCGCGACGGCATCATCTATGACGAGGCCACCTGGGCCGCGCTGAATCGCCATGCGGCGCAACTCGGCGTGGCCATCCCCTGATTCTCCCCGCCACCCCTGACAGCGAGAAACCCGATGCCTGCACTGAAACCCGCGACCCGGGACCAACTGATGCGCGTGAGCACCGCCACGCTGTGCACCGCGCTCTACAAGCGGGGCCTGCGCAACCAGTTCATCCAGAACGTGCACCCGCTGAACCCGGCGCGGACGACGAACATGGTGGGCGAGGCCTTCACGTTGCGCTACATCCCGGCGCGCGAGGACCTGAACCCGATCACCGTGTTCCAGGACCGTGCGCACCCGCAGCGCAAGGCGGTGGAAGAGTGCCCGCCCGGCGCCGTGTTCGTGATCGACAGCCGCAAGGACGCCCGTGCCGCGTCGGCCGGCTCGATCCTGGTGACACGGCTGATGAAGCGCGGCGTGGCCGGCGTGGTCACCGACGGCGGTTTTCGCGACAGCCCCGAGATCGCGTTGCTCGACATCCCCGCCTACCACCAGCGGCCGAGCGCACCGACCAACCTCACGCTGCACCAGGCGCTCGACATCAACGTGCCCATCGGCTGCGGCGACGCGCCGGTGTGGCCGGGCGACGTGATCGTCGGCGACGGTGAGGGCGTGGTGGTGATCCCGGGGGCAATAGCCGACGAGATCGCCGCCGAGGCCACCGAGATGACCGCGTTCGAGGACTTCGTGACCGAGAAGGTGCGCGAAGGGCAGTCGATCCTGGGCCTGTATCCGCCCACCGACGAGAAGAACCGCGACGCGTTCGCGGCCTGGCGCAAAGCCAAGGGTCGCTGAGCGCGCGCCGATCCGGGTCGGCGAGAAGAGCGCGTCGGCGCTGCGGGGTGTACAACGGGCGGCATGTCGCTGCATGAGCCCGCCGCGCCGGCGCAAGGGCGAATACCGAAGGGCGCAGCCCGCAGGGGCGTCAGCCCGCCCCGCGTTGCCGCCCTGTCGGGCGCCACCTGGCCGCGCCGAATCGTCGTGCTGCGCTGGTTCGTGTTCGTCGCGCTGCTGCTCGCCTTCATCCTCGTGCCGTTCGTGCTGCTGGAAGGCCGGATGAACGAGGTGGTGCAACAGACGCTGCACTCCAAGGCCTCGATCGCGCTGATCACGGCGGCAGTGATCGCCTTCCTGCTGGCCGACATCGTGTTGCCGATCCCGTCGAGCTTCGTGCTCACCACCACCGGCTACCTGCTGGGGCTGGAGCTCGGTGCGGCGGTGTGCTTCGTGGGCCTGAGCTGCGCGTCGTTGGCCGGCTACGTGATCGGCCGGTTCTTCGGCGGGCCGGTCGCGCAGCGTGTGGTCGGGCGCGCGCAGCTCGAACGATTTGCCGACCTCACCGCGCGCCATGGCGACGCGCTGCTCGTGGCCTTTCGCGCGATGCCGGTGCTGGCCGAGGCCACGACCCTGCTCGCCGGCATGGCGCGCATGCCGCTGCCGCGATTTGCGCTGGTCGTCTCGATCGGCAACGCGGTGGTCGCCGCCGTGTACGCCTGGATCGGCGCGGTGTCGGCGAGCCAATCGTCGTTCCTGTTCGCATCGGTGGCCTCGATTGTGCTGCCGGTGATCATCGTGCTCGTGATGCGGCGGGCGGCCCGGCCGCGCGCAGCCTGAACGCCGCAACGAAACCGGAGGATCCATGCCCAAACCCACACCCGCACCGGTCACGCCCGAGCAGCTGCCCGAGCTGGCGCGCGCCGTGCTGCAGTCGTGCCGCTTCCCGATCCTGGCCACGGTGGACGGCGACCAGCCGTGCGCGCGGCCGATCACCGCAACCTGGGTCGACGGCTTCACGGTCTACTTCGCGAACCTGAAGCGGTTTCACAAGACGGCGGAGATCGCCGCGAACCCGAAGGTCGAACTGGTGTTCCTCGACAAGAACGACGACCAGGTGCGCATCACCGGCGTTGCCGAGCGGATCACCGACCGCGCGACGCAGGACGAGGCTTTTCGTCGCGATGCGCTGCTGCGCCAATACCTGCGAAGCCCCGACAACCCGGAGTTCACGCTCTACCGCGTGCGGCCGACACGCGTGCGCTTCATGCGCGAGTGGGCGCTCGAGTACTTCGAGGTTCCGCTGTAGGGAGGCGGCATGCAAGGCATTCGGGCGCTCGTGTTCGACGTGTTCGGCACGCTGGTGGACTGGCGAGGCGGGATCGCGCGCGAGGCCCGTGCGCTGCTCGCGCCGCACGGCATCGCCATCGACGGCGAGGCCTTCGCCGACGCCTGGCGCGCGCAGTATCAGCCGGCGATGGAAGACGTGCGCAGCGGGCGTCTGCCATTCAGCAAGCTCGACGCGCTGCACCGGCGCAACCTGGAGGCGATCGCGGCCGCGTTCGGCCTCGGCTCGCTGCCGGAGTCGGCCCGCGTCGAACTCAACCTGGCCTGGCATCGCCTGGACGCCTGGCCCGACGTGAGCCCCGGCCTGCACCGTCTGCGCACGAGGTTCCGCCTCGCGCCATGCAGCAACGGCAACATCTCGCTGATGGTCGACCTGGCGCGGCGCAACGGGCTGCCGTGGGACGCGATCCTCGGCGCCGAATTCGCGCGCGACTACAAGCCCAAGCCGATCGTCTACCAGAGCGCGGCGGCGGCCTTCGACTGCGATCCCGGGCAGGTGCTGATGGTCGCGGCGCATTCCGACGACCTGGCCGCCGCGGCGCGGGCCGGGCTGCGCACCGCCTTCGTCGCGCGGCCGGACGAGAAGGGTCCGGGCCGCGGCGAAGTGCGCGCCAGCGCGCCGGTGGATATCGAGGTGACGAGCCTGCTCGAGCTGGCCGATCGGCTCGGCTGCGGGAAAGCCTGATTCGGCACCGAGGTCCACCCGATCGCGGGGGCCGCATCCGGGGGTTTCGAGCGTCCGCACGGCGTGGCGTCGCGCTGGGAACACATGCGTTCGCCTAGCATCGACCGACGCCCACACGATGAACACCGAGTCGATGCGCTTCGACCCCGCGCCTGGCTGGCGCACGCTGCTCCTGCAATGGGGCCGCTGGCGCGTGCTCGTCGGCGTGACGCTGTTTGCCGTGCTCGCGTCGATGGGACTGACGCTGCTGCTGCTGCAGGCGCTCGGTCGATCGCAGTCGATTCCGGTCGGGCTGGCGATCGCCGGCGTGGTGCCCCTGGTCATCGCGCCGCTGGTGTTCAACGTGCTGATCAAGCTGGTGTTCGAGATCGAGAGCACACGTGCGGCGCTGCACCGGCTGGCCACGCGCGACGCCCTGACCCAGACCTACAACCGCGGTTACTTCACCGAGCGGCTCGACGCCGAGGCGGTGCGCGCGCTGCGCACGGGCCAGGCGATGGCCTTGCTGATGATCGATGCCGACGAGTTCAAGAGCATCAACGATCGTTACGGCCATCCGGTCGGCGACCGCGTGCTGCAGCAGATCGCGCAGGCCTGCCAGTCCAGCCTGCGGCCCTATGACCTGCTGGCTCGGTTCGGCGGCGAGGAGTTCGTGGTGCTGCTGCCGGAGACCACGCTGGCGCAGGCCTGCGAGGTGGCCGAACGGGTGATCGCCGCGGTGGCCGGCATGAAACCCGACACGCTGAGCGTCGAGCCGCTGCGCGTGACCGTGAGCGTGGGCGTGGCGGTGCTGAGTTCCACCGACAGCGGCGGTACGGCGCTGCTGCACCGCGCCGATGCGGCGCTGTACCAGGCCAAGCGCAACGGCCGCAACACCTGGGCTTGCTGAGCCGGGGTACTGGGCGGCGGCGTCAACGCCCGGCCGCCTCGCGCACGAAATCGAGCCGGTCCTGGCCGAAGAACAGCTCGTTGCCGACGAAGCAGCTCGGCGCGCCGAATGCGCCGCGGGCGACGGCCTCGTCGGTGTTGGCGATCAGCTGGGCCTTGACCTCGGCGTCGCCGACGAGCGCGGTGAAGGCGTCGGCGTCGAAACCCGCGTCACGCAGCGTTTGTGCGAGCACGGTCGCATCGCCGAGGTTTCGCGGTGCGACCCACATCGCGTGGAACACCGTGTCGACGTAGCGGGCGAAGTCCTCTGGCTGGCGCAATTGCAGGCCCACGGCGCCGCGCATCAGCGTGAGGGTGTTGATCGGGAAGTGCGGGTTGAAGGTGAACGGCACGCACCATCGTTGGGCCCAGCGGGCGATGTCCTGGCCCATCCAGCGGCCCTTGGCCGGCACCATCACCGGGCTCGCGTTGCCGGTGGCCTTGAACACGCCGCCGAGCAGCATCGGTCGGTAGACGAGCGCGGCGCCCGCTTCGCGCGCGATGCGCGGCAGCTGCGTGTGCGCCAGGTAGGTCGTGGGGCTGCCGAAATCGAAGAAGAACTCGATGGTCTTGGGCATGGTGGTGTTGTCAGAAGCGTTCGATCCACGGGCGCAGGTCGAGCTCGTGGGTCCAGGTGTCGCGCGGTTGCTGATGGAGCTGCCAGTACGCCTCGGCGATGTGTTCGGGGTTCAGGATGCCGTGCTCCGACTTCAGCGCATAGCGCTCGGGGAAGTTGTCACGGATGAACTCGGTGTCGATCGCACCGTCGATCACCACATGCGCCACGTGAATGCCCTTGGGCCCCAGCTCGCGCGCCAGGCTCTGCGCCAGTGCCCTCAGCGCGAACTTGGCGCCGGCAAAGGCCGCGAAGCCCGCTGAGCCGCGCAGACTCGCCGTGGCGCCAGTGAAGAGAATCGTGCCGCGTCCGCGCGGACTCATCACGCGCGCCGCTTCGCGCCCGAGCAGGAAGCCGGCGAGTGCGCCCATCTCCCACACCTTGCGGTAGACACGTTCGGTGGTGGCCGTGATGTCGAAGCGCACGTTGGCGCCGATGTTGAACACCGCGACCTCGATCGGCGCGACCTCGCGCTCGATGCGGTCGACCAGGGCCACCATCTCGGATTCCTGCCGCGCATCGGAGCCGAAGCCGTGGGCCTGGCCGCCGTCGGCGCGGATGCGCTCGACCAGGGGTTTCAGTTTCTCGGCCTGGCGCCGCGTGACACAGGCAACGTAGCCTTCGCGTGCGAAACGCCGCGCGATCGCGCCGCCGGTGGCGTCACCGGCGCCGATCACGAGGACCGCCTTGTTCGGCTCGTTCACCGTCGCCTCCGTTCAGCGCTGCTCGGGCGCAATCTGGCGCAGCGAGGACGAAAACGCGTCGTGCGCGGCGCGGTCCACCGGCCGGTGCTTCACCGTGGTCGACGCCGGATCCTTGCCGAGGAAATTGCCGCCCTTCCAGTCGCGCGCCGGGCGCACCGGTCGCGGCTGGAAGCCGCCGCCGCAGTTGGGGCACACGTTGTGCAGCACCGTGTCGACGCAGCCGGCGCAGAAGGTGCACTCGTAGCTGCAGATGCGGGCCTCGGTGCTTGCCGGCGGCAGCGCGCGGTTGCAGTGCTCGCACGTGGGGCGCAGCTGCAGCATCGCGATCAGGCCGGCAGCCGGTTGAGCCCGCACCAGCGCGCGATGAAGAGGGCCAGCACCGCGGTGACGCGCTGCATGCTGGCGATCGACACCCATTCGTCGATGCCGTGGATGTTCTCGCCATAGGGCCCATAGCAGGTGGCCGGGATGTGGCCATAGAGATGGAAGAAGCGCACGTCGGTGGTGGCGGTCGACGCGATCGTCTGCGCCTGCGAACCCGCGATGTCGCGGTGGCATTGCATCAGCTGCTGCATCGCGCTGCCTTGCAGGTCGACCACGCAGCCTTCGGCCTGAAAGCCCTGGTAGCTCACGTCGACACGTACGCTGCCGCGCGCAGGGTGCGCCTCGTGCGCGCGTTTCAGCAACGCCTCGACCTCGGCGCGCACGTCGGCGCAGCTGCGCCCCGGGTAGAAGCCCAGGCGCATGTCGATACGGCAATGGGTGGAGACCGACGACGTCCACTCGCCGCCGGCAAAGCGCCCGAGGTTGAAGTTGACCGGATGGTCGTGCGTGCAGTACATCGGATGCCGGCACTCGGGCCGGTTCCATTGCGCCTCGAGCTTGCGCAGCTCGCCGACAAGGTAGTGCCCAAAGTCGATCGCCGAGATCCCGGTGTGCGCATAGGCGGCGTGCACCGGCACGCCATGCACGTCGATCGTCATCCACATCACGCCCATCTGCGCGCTCATCAGACCCTCGAACGGCTCGGGAATGATCGCGGCATCGGCCGTGTAGCCCTCGACCAGACAGGCCAGCGCACCGTTGCCGGTGCATTCCTCCTCGATCACCGACTGCGCGATCACCTTCGCCGCCGGCTCGAAACCCAGGCGCTGCAGCGCGCGCAGCGCCATCGTGTAGGCGACGATGCCGGCCTTCATGTCGGCCGCACCCCGGCCGTAGAGCCGGTCGCCTTCCACATGCGGCTCGAACGGCGGGCGGCTCCAGAGCTTGTCGGCGCCCACGGGCACCACGTCGATGTGGCCATTGAGGATCAGCGACTGGCCACGTATCGCGCCGCGCGGCTCGTGCACACCGATCACATTGGATCGGCCCTCGTACGACACGATGCTCGGCGAATAGCCCGGGTGCGAGCGGATCTTGTCTTCGTCGATACCGAACTCGTGCACCGCGAGGCCGAGGCGGCCGAACTGTCGCTTCATCAGCGCCTGCGCCAAGGCTTCGCGGCCGAGCAGCGACGGGTGCGCGACCAGATCCTGCAGGAACGCGACGGCCTCGCCACGCTGCACGTCGACGGCCGCGAGGATCTCGGATTCGGTGACGGGGGCGAGGGTGGCGGTGTCCATGAGAGCCTTCAGTGGTTGTCCTTCGGCACGAACGCCCCGCGCTTGCCGACCAGGAAGTCGAGATCCGCGCCCTCGTCGGCCTGCAGCACATGGTCGATGTAGAGCTTCCAGTAGCCGCTGTTCAGGCGCGGCACCGGCGGCTTCCAGGCGGCGCGGCGCTTCGCGAGTTCATCGTCGCTGACGTGCAGATGCAGCTTGCGCTTGGGCACGTCGAGCTCGACGATGTCGCCGTTCTTCACCAGCGCCAGCGGGCCGCCGGCGGCAGCCTCGGGTGCCGTGTGCAGCACCACCGTGCCGTAGGCCGTGCCGCTCATGCGCGCGTCGCTGATGCGCACCATGTCGGTGATGCCCTTCTTGAGCACCTTGGGCGGCAGCGGCATGTTGCCCACCTCGGCCATGCCGGGGTAGCCCTTGGGGCCGCAGTTCTTCAGCACCAGCACGCAGGTCTCGTCGACGTCGAGGTTGGGGTCGTCGATGCGCTTGTGGAAATCGTCGCTGTCCTCGAACACCACCGCCCGACCCTTGTGCACCATCAGCGCGGGCGTCGCCGCGCTCGGCTTGATCACCGCGCCGCGCGGCGCCAGGTTGCCGCGCAGGATCGCGATGCCGGCCTTGGCCTTGAACGGCTGCGCCATGGTCTTGATCACGCGCGGGTCGTGGTTCGCGGCGTCGGCGATGTTCTCGCGCACGGTCTTGCCGCTCGCCGTCACGTGGCCGAGGTGCAGCACGCTCGAGATCTCCTTCATCACCGCGGGCAGGCCGCCGGCGTAGCAGAAGTCTTCCATCAGGTGCTCGCCCGATGGCTGCAGGTTCACCAAGCACGGCAGTTCGCTCGCCAGCCGCTCGAAGTCGTCGATCGTGAGCTTCACGCCGATGCGCCCGGCGATCGCGATCAGGTGGATCACCGCGTTCGTGCTGCCGCCGATGGCGGCCAGCGTCTTGATCGCGTTCTCGAACGCTTCGCGTGTGAGGATCTTCGACAGGATCTGGTCTTCGTGCACCATCTCGACGATGCGCCGGCCCGCGTTGCGCGCGATCACGTTGCGGCGGCCGTCGACCGCTGGGTAGGCCGCGTTGCCGGGCAAACCGACGCCGAGCGCTTCGACCATGCTGGCCATCGTGCTGGCCGTGCCCATCGTCATGCAGTGTCCGTGGCTGCGGTGCATGCAGCTCTCGGCATCGAAGAAGTCCTGCAGCTTCAGCGTGCCGGCGCGCACCTGCTCGCTCATGCTCCACACGCCGGTGCCTGAGCCGAGCTCCTGGCCGCGCCACTTGCCGTTGAGCATCGGCCCACCCGAGACGCCGATGGTCGGCAGGTCGGTGCTCGCCGCGCCCATGATCAGGCTCGGCGTGGTCTTGTCGCAGCCCATCAGCAGCACGACGCCGTCGACCGGATTGCCGCGGATGCTCTCCTCGACGTCCATGCTGGCGAGGTTGCGGTACAGCATCGCGGTTGGCCGCAGCAGCGTCTCGCCCAGGCTCATCACCGGAAACTCGAGCGGGAAGCCGCCGGCCTCGTAGACGCCGATCTTCACCTGCTCGGCGAGCGTGCGGAAGTGCGAGTTGCAGGGCGTGAGCTCGCTGAAGGTGTTGCAGATGCCGATCACCGGCCGGCCGTCGAACTGGTCGTGCGGCACGCCCTTGCCCTTGACCCAGCTGCGGTAGGCGAAGCCGTCGCGGTCCTGGCGGCCGAACCATTGCTGGCTTCGGAGGTCTTCTGGCTTCTTGCGGGGTGTGTTGCTCATGATGGGTCGGGTTTCGCAGGGGACGGGGCGGTGGACGATTCGCGTAGTATGAATCGACGCTCGCATCGCGCGAGCGGTGTAACCCGCAGGAGCCCATTGCCTTGATCGATGCCCAGACCTTTCGCCTCGATGGTCGCCTGGCGCTGGTGACGGGATCGTCCACCGGCATCGGGCTGGCACTCGCGCGAGGCCTCACGCAGGCCGGCGCCCCGGTGGTGCTCAATGCCCGCCAGGTCGATCGGCTGGAGCAGGCAGCCGTTCAACTGCGCGGCGAAGGTCACGCGGTGCATTCCCGCGCCTTCGACACCACCGACCGCGCCGCGGTGGACGCCGCGGTGGCGTCGATCGAATCGCAGATCGGGCCGATCGAGATCCTGATCAACAACGCCGGCATCACGCGTCGCGCGCCGTTCCACGAGCTGGCCGAGGCCGACTGGCAGGTCGTGCAGCGCACCAACGTCGACGGGCCGTTCGCCGTCGGCCAGGCGGTGGCGCGGCACATGGTGCGCCGCGGGCGCGGGCGCATCATCAACATCTGCTCGGTGATGAGCGAGGTGGGCCGCCCGGGCACCTCGGCCTACACCGCGAGCAAGGGCGCGCTGAAGATGCTCACCAAGGCGATGGCGGTCGACCTCGCGCCGTACGGCATCACGGTGAACGCGATCGCACCGGGCTACTTCAAGACCGAACTCACCGCGCCGCTGGTG
>JAEUPI010000009.1 GCA_016790175.1 Burkholderiaceae bacterium
CATGACGAGGTGCGACGGATGCGGACATTGCGTCGACATCTGTCCCTCGGACATCATGCACATCGACAAGACCTATCGGCGCGCCTACAACATCGAGCCGAACATGTGCTGGGAGTGCTTCTCCTGCGTGAAGGCCTGCCCGCAGCATGCGATCGACGTGCGCGGCTACGCCGACTTCGCGCCGCTGGGGCACAGCGTGCGCGTGCACCGCGACGAGAAGCAGGGCACGATCGCCTGGCGCATCAAGTTCCGCAACGGCACCGAGAAGAACTTCCTGTCGCCGATCACGACCAAGCCCTGGGGCCAGGCGATCCCGGCGCTGGCGCAGGTTCCCGCCCCGAGCAAGGAGATGCGCGCCGGTGAGCTGCTCTACAACGAACCCAAATACATCCGCCTCGACGAAGGCGGCCTGCGCTCGCTGAAGGATGCGGGCCTCAAGCTGAAGCAAGGGGTGAGCTACTAATGGCCTACGACACCATCATCGAAGACGGCATCGATATTCTTGTCGTCGGTGCGGGCCTGGGTGGCACGGGTGCTGCCTGGGAGGCGCGGTTCTGGGGCCAGAACAAGAAGATCGTGATCGCCGAGAAGGCGAACATCGATCGTTCGGGCGCGGTCGCCCAGGGCCTGTACGCGATCAACTGCTACATGGGCACACGCTGGGGCGAGAACCAGCCCGAGGACCATGTGCGCTACGCGCGCATCGACCTGATGGGCATGGTGCGCGAGGATCTGCTGTTCGACATGGCGCGCCACGTCGACTCCACGGTCCATCAGTTCGAGGAGTGGGGCCTGCCGATCATGAAGGACCCGAAGACCGGGCGCTACCTGCGCGAAGGTCGCTGGCAGATCATGATCCACGGCGAGTCCTACAAGCCGATCGTGGCCGAGGCCGCAAAGAAGTCGGCCGACAAGGTGTTCAACCGCATCTGCGTCACCCACCTGCTGATGGACGAGAGCCGCGAGAACCGCGTGGCCGGTGCGGTGGGCTTCAATGTGCGCACCGGCAACTACCATGTCTTCAAGTCGAAGACGGTGATCTGCGGTGCGGGCGGCGCCTCCAACATCTTCAAGCCGCGGTCGGTGGGCGAAGGCTCGGGGCGCACCTGGTACGCGCCGTGGTCGTCGGCGTCGGCCTATGGGCTGCTGATCGAGGCCGGCGCGAAGATGACGCAGATGGAAAACCGCATCGTGCTGGCGCGCTTCAAGGACGGCTATGGCCCGGTGGGTGCCTACTTCCTGCACCTGAAGACCTACACGCAGAACGGCCTCGGCGAAGAGTACGAGTCGAAGTGGTTCCCCGAACTGCAGAAGATGGTCGGCAAGGAGTACCTCGATCCCGAGGCCTCGCACCTGACCCACCGGCCGATCCCGACCTGCCTGCGCAACCATGCGCTGATCAGCGAGGTCAATGCCGGCCGCGGCCCGATCCACATGATCACGATGCGCGCGTTCCAGGATCCGCACCTGGAAGAGGTGGGCTGGGAGAACTTTCTCGGCATGACGGTCGGCCAGGCGGTGTTGTGGGCTGCCACCGACGTCGACCCCAAGAACGAGAACCCGGAGCTCACCACGTCCGAACCCTATGTGATGGGCTCGCACGCCACCGGTTCGGGCGCCTGGTGCTCGGGGCCGGAGGACATCTCCCCGCCCGAGTACTACTGGGGCTACAACCGCATGACCACGGTCGAAGGCCTGTTCGGCGCCGGCGATGCGGTGGGCGGCACGCCTCATGCGTTCTCGTCCGGTTCGTTCACCGAAGGGCGGCTGGCCGCGAAGGCCGCCTGCAAGTACATCGACGACGGCAAGGGTGAGGGCATCGTCGTGTCCGAGGCGCAGATCAGCCGCCGCAAGGAGGAGATCTACAAGCCGCTCGAGCACTACCGCATCTACCGCAATGCCATCGTCGCCGGCAGCGTCAACCCGCACTACATCAACCCGAAGCAGGGCCTGGATCGCCTGCAGAAGCTGATGGACGAGTACTGCGCCGGCGCGAGCGTCAACTACATGACCAACGAGAAGCTGCTGAACATCGGCCTGAAGAAGCTCGCGATCATGGAGGAGGACTTGCAGAACCTGGCGGCCGAGGACATCCACGAGCTGCTGCGCGCCTGGGAGCTGAAGCACCGCCACCGCGCCGCCGAGTGCGTGACGCAGCACACCCTGTTCCGCAAGGAGACCCGCTGGCCCGGCTACTATTACCGCGGCGACGCGATGAAGGTCGACGACGCGAACTGGCACGTGCTGACGGTCTCGCGCCGCGACCCGAAGACGGGCGACTACACGATGGAAAAGGCGCCCTGCTACCACCTGGTAGCAGACGAGAAGTAACCCGACCGACCTGCCTGCGCGGGAACGCTGGCGATGAACATCATCGACAAGACCGACGACGAGATCCTGGCGCTGGCCAAGCCGCTGTGGCGCGACCTCGTCCGCTACTCCAACGAGGGCAAGTACGGCGAGTTCTCGCGCAACTTCTCCGGCTCGCTGGCACGCGCGATGGACCAGATCGCGGCCGGCCACCAGTTCGCCCACAGCGAGCTGGCAAGGAACCTGGCGGAAGATTTCGACGCGCTCGGCACCATCCGCCGCGGCGAGCATGTGACGGTGCTCTACCGGCAGCGCTGCACCAAGAAGCCGGGCGAATGGCTGGGCCGGCTCGTTCTCGGCTACGAGGACGGCAAGCTCAGGATCTTCGGTGCGTCGATCTTCTGATGCCGTCGTTGGGAACTGACGTGAGCGAAGTCATCCGGGCCGGCAAGTACGTCGAGCTCACCTACAAGGTGACCGACCAGAAGACGGGCCATGTGCTCACGCGGGTCGAGTTCCCGCTCGGCTACGTGCACGGCCACAACGAGATCCTGGCCCCGTCGGTCCACATGCAGCTCGAGGGCAAGTGCGCCGGCGACGCCATCGAAGTGCCGATCGACGGCAACCAGATCTTCGGGCCCAGGGACGAGTCGCTGGTGTTCTCCGATGCCCTCGAGAACGTGCCCGAGGAGTATCGACAGGTCGGCACCTCGATCCTGATGGAAAACGACCAGGGCCAGACGCGCAGCTTTCTCGTGACGCACATGGACGACGACAGGCTCACGGTGGACGGCAACAACCCGCTGTCCGGCCGGGTGGTCGTCTTCGCGCTCGAGATCCTGACCGTGCGCGACGCCACCGATGCCGAAATCAAGGCGGGCGGGGCCGTCCCTGCGGTCGCCGATGTCGACCCGTCGCTGCTGCGACCTGTCTGATCCACCGCCCCACACATCACGCCAAGAAAGGTGACCGATGAGCGACCACAAGCCCCCCCCGACCAAGGTTCCAGACGGCGTGACGCCCTACGTGACCACGCGTCAGATGCCGCCCAACGAAAAGGGCTTCGTCGGCTTCGAGACCCTCTGGAAGCCGTTCCAGAAGGAAGTGCCGTACAAGACGCCGAAGAAGCCGTAGGCGCCGAGTCGCGGGCCGTCAGCCCGCGCGCCTGACCGGCGCGGACGCAAGCCTCAGGCCTGGAACGTGAATCGCGTTCCGGTCGACGAGCGGATGAACTTGTCGCCCATGTCCTGCTGCACCATCGAGATGAAGGTCTCGCCCGAGCAGTGCATCGGGATCAGCACGTCGGGGTTGATCGCCTTCAGCTCGTTCAGGGTCTGACGCTGGTACTCGGCCGTGTGCGGCGCCAGGTGGAAGCCGCCGAGCACGGCGTGCACCTTGTCGATGCCCGACACCTTCATCGCGGTGCGCACCGAGTTGACGATGCCGCGGTGGCCGCATGAGGTCATCACCACCAGGCCGCGGCCCTTCACGTGATAGGCCGTCGCCTGCTCATGCTCGAAGTCGTCGGGCGCGAGCGTGATGGCGCGCTTGGCCTCGGGCAGGCCCGCCGGCGCACAGCCCAGGCCACCCGTCACGCCGACGCTCATGCGCGTGGGCGCCAGCACCCGCTCGAACGAGGCGCGCGGTATCGAGCCGGTGGTGAAGCCGTGGTCGGCCAGCAGTGAAGGCTTCTCGGCGAAGGTCACCGTCAGCCCGGCATCCTGGATGGCCTGCCGGTCGAGCGCACCGAAGCTGCCGGCCTCGCCCGGCACGTTGAGCTCGCGCGAGCAGAAGCACTCTTCGCTGCCGAGGTAGAACGGCAGCCCGGCCTTGAGCTTGCCCTTGTGGGCCTTCAGGAAGCCGACCATGCCGCCGAAGTGATCGTAGTGACCGTGGCTGAGCGCCAGTGCGTCGAGCTTGCTCGCATCGATGCCGGCCAGCAGCATGTTGTTCAGCAAGGTCTCGGAGGTGTAGGCGAAGTCGATCAGCACCTGCCGCGTCTCGCTGCCGCGCGCCGATTCGAGGTGCAGCGCCAGACCCCATTCGTTCTGCAGCGTGCGCTGCGGCGGTGTGCGCGGCGCGACCGCGAATCCGAGGCGCTGCACTTGCACCGGTCCATAGGCCTTGCTCGGCTCGAAGGCGTGGTGATACGAGTCGGTGACCACACGCACCGACAGCCGGTCGACCACCGGCACCTGGGCCGGCGAATCGAGCGTGGCCGCCACCGCGACGCGGCTGCCGAACAGTCCCCCCGCCGCGAGCATCGCGATCGACCCGGTGCCGGCGCGCAGCAGCGCACGCCGATCGGCTCGGCCCAGGTAGGTGGCAGCGGATTCGTCGGGTCGCGCGGCGGCGCGACGGGTTTGCGTGGTCATTGCGGTCTCCTCCAACCCGGCGGATTGTGCAAATCCGCATGGCCGACGCATCGGTGAAGACACGCACCCTGCCGCGCTCCGGCGGCGCGAGTTGAGCCGGATCAGTTCGGCGATGCGATCGCGCAGCGATCGGCCTCGACCACGCCCGCGACCCGGTTCACACCTGGCGCCAGGGCAGTCCGTGCTTGCGCCAGCCGCCGACGTTGCCGCGATGGTGCTCGGCGTCGAGCTCGCCTTCGAAGCCCTCGAGCACGTTCGACACGTGGGTGAAGCCGTGTTTCTCGAGCTCCAGCCCGGCGTCGACCGAGCGCTTGCCGCTGCGGCAGATCAGGATGATCGGCCGGTCCTTGCGGCCCGCCATGCGCAACACCTCGTCGGCGAAATGCGGGTTCACCTCGAAATCCGGCGCGGTGTTCCATTCGATGTTGATCGCATCGACCGGATGGCCGACGTAGAAGAACTCGACTTCGGTGCGGCAGTCGATCAGCAGCGTGTTCGGGCTCTTCTGCAGTATGTCGAACGCGTCCTTGGGAATCAGGTGGTCCATGGCGGGCAATCGGCGTCGGTTCGCGGTGCGCCATTGTCCGCCGGGTGGATCGAACCTCCTCGGACGGAATGCGAATATGCGCATGCCGCCGGCCGTATAAGCCGGTGCACCCCGTGCGCGACCTACCCGAATGGGCTACCCAGGGCTATCCGTCACGGGAATGGACGATCGTGCACGGCGCTGCGCCAATGCAAGCCCGACATCCAACGCCACGCGCCGGCGCTGCCCCGCCGTGCCGACGACATCCACGCCGATGCCGCACGCCAGAATGCGCGCACCAATGCCGCTCCACGATCCGCTGGCCGACCCGCACGCGGGCTCGTCGCAGGAGGTGCGCAAGACCACCTGCTACATGTGCGCCTGCCGCTGCGGCATCCGCGTGCACCTGCGCGACGGTCAGGTGCGCTACATCGACGGCAACCCCGACCACCCGCTGAACCAGGGCGTGATCTGCGCCAAGGGTTCGTCGGGCATCATGAAGCAGTACTCGCCGGCGCGCCTGCTCAAGCCGCTGAAGCGCAAGGCCGGCGCCGAGCGCGGCGCGGGCGAGTTCGAAGAGATCGAATGGGAGGAGGCCTTTGCCACGCTCGCCGAGCGCCTGGCCAAGATCCGCGCCACCGACCCGAAGAAATTCGCCCTGTTCACCGGGCGCGACCAGATGCAGGCGCTGACCGGCCTGTTCGCGCGCCAGTTCGGCACGCCGAACTATGCGGCGCACGGCGGCTTCTGCTCGGTGAACATGGCCGCCGGCATGATCTACACGATCGGCGGCTCGTTCTGGGAGTTCGGCGGGCCGGATCTCGACCGTGCCAAGCTGTTCGTGATGATCGGCACCGCCGAAGACCACCACAGCAATCCGCTGAAGATCGCGATCTCCAAGTTCAAGCGCGACGGCGGGCGCTTCGTGTCGATCAACCCGGTGCGCACCGGCTACTCGGCGATCGCCGACGAATGGGTGCCGATCCGGCCCGGCACCGACGGCGCCTTCCTGCTGGCGGTGGTCCACGAGATCCTGCGCCTGGGCCTGTATGACCGCGAGTTCGTCGTGCAGTACACCAACGGCGGCGAACTGGTGAACCTGGACGCCGCGCACGACGAGTTCGGCATGTTCGTGCGCACCGAGGTGCCGCAGGAGGAAGCCTGCTACGACCCGCAGAACAAGCTGTGGTGGGACCGGCACACGAACAAGCCCGTGCTGTCGCACCAGCCGGGTGCCGATCCGTTCCTGCTCGGCGAGTTCAAATTGGCCGACGGTACGCCGGTGAAGCCGGCGTTCCAGCTGCTGCAAGACCGCGTCAAGGACTACACGCCCGAATGGGCGGCGCAGATCACCGGCATTCCGGCCGAGACGATCCGCCGCCTGGCGCACGAGATGGGCATCATTGCGCGCGACCAGCGCATCGAGCTGCCGATCGCCTGGACCGACGCCTGGGGCAAGGAACACGACACCGTCAGCGGCAACCCGGTCGCCTTCCATGCAATGCGCGGCCTGGCGGCGCACAGCAACGGCTTCCACACGATCCGTGCGCTCGCGATCCTGATGTCGCTGCTGGGCACGATCGACCGGCCAGGGGGCTTTCGCCACAAGGCGCCGTTCCCGCGTCCGATCCCGCCGTGTGCGCGCACGCCGAACGATCCGCGCGCCGTGCAGCCCAACCGCCCGCTCGACGGCATGGCGCTCGGCTGGCCCTCGGACCCGGACGACCTGTTCGTCAACGACGACGGGTCGCCGGTGCGCATCGACAAGGCGTTCTCGTGGGAATACCCACTGTCGGTGCACGGGCTGATGCACAACGTGATCACCAACGCCTGGCGCGGCGACCCGTATCGCATCGACACGCTGCTCATCTTCATGGCCAACATGTCGTGGAACTCCACGATGAACACGGCCGAGGTGCGCAAGATGCTGAACGACCGCGACGAGCACGGCGAGTACAAGATCCCGTTCCTCGTGGTTGCCGACGCGTTCCACTCGGAGATGACGGCCTTTGCCGACCTGATCCTGCCCGACACCACCTACCTCGAGCGCCACGACGTGATGTCGATGCTCGACCGGCCGATCAGCGAGTTCACCGGCCCGGTCGATGCGGTGCGCATCCCGGTGCTGCCGCCGAGCGGCCAGTGCAAGCCGTTCCAGGAAGTGCTGATCGAGCTGGGCACGCGGCTGAAGCTGCCGACCTTCGTGACGCCAACCGGCCAGCGCAAGTACCGCGACTATCCCGACTTCATCGTCAACTGGGAGACTGAAGCAGGCAGCGGCATCGGCTTTCTTGCCGGCTGGCGCGGCAAGGGTGGCGAGAAGTTCCTGGTCGGCGAGCCCAACCCGCGGCAGTGGGAGATGTACGAGCAGCACAACTGCGTGTTCCACCACGAGCTGCCGCGCAGCTACCAGTACATGCGCAACTGGAATCAGGGCTATCTGGAGTGGAGCCGCGCCAATCGCATCACGCGCTATGCCGAGCCGATCCTGATCCACCTGTATTCCGAGGTGCTGCAGCGCTTTCGCGTCGCCGCGCAGGACAAGGGCATCACGCGCAAGCCGCCCGAGCACCTGCGAAAGCGCATCGAGACCTTCTTCGACCCGCTGCCGTTCTACTACGAGCCGCTGGAATCGCACATCACCGACAAGCACAAGTACCCGCTGGCCGCGGTGACGCAGCGGCCGATGGCGATGTACCACTCGTGGGACTCGCAGAACGCCTGGCTGCGCCAGATCCACACCTACAACGTGCTGCACATCAACACCCAGACCGCGCGCGCGGCCGGCATCGGCGACGGCGACTGGGTCTGGGTCGAATCGCAATGGGGCCGCGTGCGCTGCCGCGCCGTGCATTCGCAGGCCGTCGAGCCGGGCACCGTGTGGACCTGGAACGCGATCGGCAAGGCGTCGGGGGCGTGGAACCTGGCGCCCGATGCCAACGAGTCGCGCGACGGCTTCCTGCTCAACCACCTGATCAGCGAGGAGCTGCCGGTGCGCGGCAGCGACGCGCGTGTCTCGAACTCCGACCCGGTCACCGGCCAGGCGGCCTGGTACGACGTGCGTGTGCGCGTGGTCAAGGCCGAGGCCGGCGAGCCGGCCGAGAGTGCACCGCAGTTCGCGCCGATGCGCCTGTACCCCGGCATGCGCGAGCACCCGCACGAGCTGGCCGGTGCGGCGGCATTGACCAAGCGTGGGAAGGACGAGCGGTGAGCACCAAGCAGCTCGCGCTGGTGATCGACCTGAACGTCTGCGTCGGCTGCCACGCCTGCGTCACCAGTTGCAAGGAGTGGAACGGCAGCGGCGCGGCCGGCCCGATGAGCGACCAGCAGCCCTTCGGCGCCGACCCGAGCGGCACCTTCTTCAACCGGGTGCAGACCTTCGAGGTCGGCGAGTTCCCGCACACCGAGACGGTGCACTTCCCCAAGAGCTGCCTGCACTGCGAAGACCCGCCCTGCGTGCCGGTGTGCCCGACCGGCGCCTCCTACAAACGCGCGGAAGACGGCATCGTGCTGGTCGACTACGACAAGTGCATCGGCTGCAAGTACTGCAGCTGGGCCTGCCCGTACGGCGCGCGCGAGCTCGACGAGAACCAGCGCGTGATGAAGAAATGCACGCTGTGCGTGGACCGCATCTACGACCTCACGCTGCCCGAAGCCGACCGCAAGCCGAGCTGCGTGAAGGCCTGCCCGACCTCGGCGCGCATCTTCGGCGACATCCACGACCCGCATTCCGAGGCCTCGCGCGCGATCCGCGAGAACGGCGGTTATGCGCTGATGCCCGAATGGGGCACGCTGCCGGCCAACCACTACCTGCCGCGACGCAAGACGCGGCTGCGCATCCACGAGGACGAGCTCGTGCGCGCCGACAACCCGCTGCGGGTCGAGGGCCACCTGCCCAAGCCGGCTGCCGACGCGGCCACGCTCGAAGACGCGAGCTTCTAAGCCTTTCATGCATCCCGCCTGGTCCGTCATCCTGCTCACCACGCTGATCGGCGCCGGCCAGGGGCTGTTCCTGGCGCTGTTCACGGTGCAGAGCTATGCCTTCTTCGGGCTGCTGCCGGCAGCGAGCGGCCACAACCTGTACGTGTCGGGCAGCCTGCTCGCCTTCGCGTTGCTGGTTGCCGGCCTGATCGCGAGCTTCTTCCACCTCGGCCGGCCCGAACGGGCCTGGCGCAGCGCCGCGCAGTGGCGCACCTCGTGGCTGTCGCGCGAGGTGATCGTGCTGCCGGCCTTCATGGCCGTGCTGGCGCTCTATGGCCTGCTGCATGCCACCGGCTGGTCGCCGCCACTGTGGACCACGGCCCAGGGTCTGGCCATCGATCTCGTGCTCGCCGTCGGTGCCATCGGTACCGTGCTCGCGTTCGCGCTGTATGTGTGCACCGGCATGATCTACGCTTGTCTGCGCTTCCTGGCCGAATGGCATACGCCGCTCACGCCAGTGAACTACGTGCTGCTGGGCGGCGCCTCGGGTTTCACGCTGGCCGCCGCGCTGGCCGCGCTGGCCGAGCCGGCACGCGTGCCCTTCCTGGCCGGCTGGGCCATCGTGCTGACGGCGCTCGCGGCGGCCGGGCGCATCGCCTCATTGGTGCGCAACGCGCGCTTGAAACCACGCTCGACCCTGCAGTCGGCCATCGGCGTCAAGCATCCCCAGGTGGCGCAGCGCTCGATGGGCTTCATGGGCGGCGCGTTCAACCTGCGTGAGTTCTTCCACGGCGCGCGACCGGGCACGCTGCGCACGGTCAAGCCGGCCTTCATCGTGCTGGCGTTCGTGTTGCCGCTGCTGCTGCTCGCGCTGGGCCGCGACGGCACCGCCACCGGCACGCTGGCGCTGGCGTTCGCCGTGCAATACGCGGGTTTGCTCGCCGAGCGCTGGTTCTTCTTCGCGCAGGCGCGGCATCCGCAGAATCTGTACTACCAGGCCACCGCCTGAATGGCCTCGCCCAGCACGCCCGCCGATCACCGCACAAGCCTGCGTCGCTTGCGTGTCGCCGCCGCATGGGTGGCGCTGCTGGCCGCCGCACCGGCTTGGGCCGCGAGCGGCGCCTCCGCCGAGATGCCCTGGTGGTTCTGGCCGCTGGCCCTGTTCGCCACCTGCTTCGTGATGGGCATCGTGGCCGTTCCGGCCGGCATCGGCGGCGGCACCTTGTTCGTGCCCATCGTCGGCGGCTTCTTCCCGTTTCACCTGGACTTCGTGCGCGGTGCCGGTCTGCTCGTCGCGCTGGCCAGCGCGCTGTCGGCCGGCCCGATGCTGCTGCGCGGCGGGCTGGGCAATCTGCGGCTGGCCCTGCCGCTGGCGCTGATGGCGTCGGCCTCGTCCATCGGCGGCGCCATGCTGGGCCTGGCGATGCCGGCGCATGTCGTGCAGGTCCTGCTGGGCACGCTGGTGCTGTGCATCGTCGTGTTGATGTTCCTGTCGAAGAAATCCGAATTCCCGCAAGTCGACCGGCCCGATGCGCTCGGCCAGGCCCTGGCGCTGCACGGCTTCTTCGTCGACGGCGCGTCGGGCCGGACGGTGCATTGGCAGGTGCATCGCACCGTGCCCGGGCTGGTGCTGTTCCTGGGCATCGGCGTGCTGGCCGGCATGTTTGGCATCGGCGCCGGTTGGGCCAATGTGCCGGTGCTCAACCTGCTGCTGGGCACGCCCGTCAAGGTGGCAGCAGGCACCTCGGGCGTGGTGCTGTCGCTCGTGGATTCGGCTGCGGCCTGGGTCTACATCAACCGGGGCGCGGTGCTGCCGATGATCGCCGTGCCGTCGGTGGTCGGCATGATGCTCGGTGCGCGCATCGGTGCGCACTTGCTGCATGTGCTGCGCGGGGCGATCGTCCGCCGCATGGTGATCGCGGTGCTGCTGTTTGCCGGTGCCCGCGCGCTGCTGAAGGGCCTGGGAGTCTGGCCATGAACGGGCCCACACCGCAACAACCTGCCGAGCAGTTGCGTTATGCCGCGCTGCTGAACTGGGGCACGCGTCTCGGCTTGGTCGTGCTGGTGCTGAGCTTTGCCGCCTACATGCTGGGCCTGCTGCCGCCGCATGTCGCGCTCGATCGCCTGCCCGAACTCTGGAGCTTGCCGGTCGGCCAGTACCTCGAGCAGACCCGGTCGCCGGTGGGCTGGGGCTGGATCGCACTGGCCACACGCGGCGACATGGCGGGGCTGTTCGGCATTGCGCTCCTGACCGGCTGCTCGGTGGTGTGCCTGCTGGCCCTGGTCCCTCTGTATCTGCGCCGCGGCGACAAGGCGTTCGCGCTGCTGTGCGTGGCCGAGGTGGCCGTGATCGCGCTGGCGGCGTCGGGCCTGCTCACCGGAGGGCACTGACGATGGCTGCCCCGTTCAACCGCCTGTTGCTGGCCACCGAGCACACCGAACACGATCGCGGTGCGGAAGCGCTGGCCTTCGCACTGGTGCGCCGCTGCGGCCTGCCTCTGTGGGGCGTGATGCCGATCGTGAGCAATGCCGAATTCGAGATGGTCGCGCCGCAGGTCGCGGCGAAGGACGACAACGCTGCCGCCGCAAAGCGCAAGGCGCTCGAGGACATCGCGCGCACGCAGGGGGTGGTCTTCGAGATGCGCCTGCGACACGGGCCCGAGCTCTACGTCGAGATCGTGGCCGAAGCGCGCGAGCGCGGGTCCGACCTGATCGTCATCCGGCCGCGCGGCCGGCGCGGCCTGCTGGCCAACCTGCTGGTGGGCGAAATGGTGCACAAGGTGGTTGCGCATGCGCCCTGCAGCGTGCTGATCGTGCCGCCGCCGGCTGCCATGTGGAGCCGGCGCATCCTGGTCGCGGTCGACCCGACGGCACCCGACGCCGGCACCGTGCAGGCAGCCTGCGCCGTCGCCGCCGAATGCGGCCTGCCGCTGCATGTGGTGTGTGTGGCCGCCGAAGCCTCGGCGCGTCCGGCGGCGGAGCAGGCGCTGGCGACGGCGCTGACGCAGGCGCGTGTCTCGCACGCCGCCGTCGACGGCAAGGTGCGGATCGGCCGCGCGCACCACGAGCTGATCGCCGCCGCGCGCGAGGTCGGTGCCGATCTGCTGGTCGTCGGCCGACACGGCGGCGACAGCCTGAGCCACGCCTGGCTCGGCGGAACGGCCCAGAAGGTGATCGGGCTGGCCGACTGCCCGGTTCTCGTCTCCATTCCCGCAACGAGTGTCCTGCCATGAGCGACGCACTGAACTACCTCGTCAAGGTACGGCCCGATGCGATGGGCCACTACTTCAAATTCCTGAAGGAGACCGGCCGTCACCTCGATCCGAAGACGCGTGCGCTGATCTCGGTGATCACCAAGGTGCATGCGCAGACCGAGCGCGGCCTCAAGCAGTACCTCAAGCGCGCTCTGGCCGAGGGCTGCAGCGCGGCCGAGGTGATCGATGCGCTGCTGATGGCGTTTCCGGCGCT
>JAEUPI010000078.1 GCA_016790175.1 Burkholderiaceae bacterium
ACATGGATCTGGAACTCAAGGACAAGTCGGTCATCGTGACCGGCGGCGGCTCGAACATCGGGCGCGCGATCGTGCTGGCGTTCGCCGGCGAAGGCGCGCACCTGACCATCGGCGACATCGACACCGCTCAGGCCGAGAAGACGGCCGAGTTCGCGCGCAAGCTCGGCGCGGCCTCGGCCCAGGTGGTGAAGACCGACGTCACCCAACTCGACCAGGTGCAGGCGATGTTCAAGGCCGCCGCCGACAAGCACGGCCGCGTCGACGTCCTGGTCAACAACGTCGGCTGGGACAACCTGATGTTCTTCACCCAGACCACGCCCGAGTTCTGGCGCAAGGTCATCGACATCAACTACGTGGGCGTGCTCAACTGCACCAAGACGGCGCTGGACATCATGATCAAGCAGAACAGCGGCGCCATCGTCTCCATCAGCTCCGATGCCAGCCGCCAGGGCGAGCCGCGCGAGGCCGTCTACGGCGGCGTCAAGGCAGCGATCAACAGCTTCATGAAGACCATCGCCAAGGAGAACGGCCGCTTCGGCATCCGCTGCAACGTCGTTTGCCCCGGCGTGACGATCCCGTCCAGCGCCGACGAGGTGGGCGGCAGCAGCATGTGGACGAACGCCGACAGCATGTTCACGCCCGAGCAGATGGAGAAGGCTGCCAAGGCGATGCCGCTGCGCAAGGTGGGGCGCCCGCAGGACGTGGCCAACGCGGTGGTGTTCCTGGCCTCGAGCCGCGCCGGCCACGTGACCGGACAGGTGCTGAGCGTCTCCGGCGGCTACAGCATGATCGGCTGAGGAAGGTCTGCACCGATGAACTACACCGATATCGTGTACGAGGAGCGCGACCGGATCGCGACCATCGCGATCAACCGGCCCGCAGTCATGAACGCCTTCCGCGGCCAGACGATCGAAGAGATGCTGCACGCCATGATGAAGGCGGGCTGGGACAAGAACATTGCCGCCGTCGTGCTGACCGGCACCGGCGACCGCGCGTTCTGCACCGGCGGGGACCAGTCGGCGCACTCCGGCCAGTACGACGGCCGCGGCACGGCCGGGTTGCCGATCGAGGAACTGCACAGCGCCATCCGCGACGTTCCCAAGCCGGTGATCGCGCGCGTGCAGGGCTTTGCCATCGGCGGCGGCAACGTGCTGGCCACGCTGTGCGACATGACCATCGCCTCCGACAAGGCGGTGTTCGGACAGGTCGGCCCCAAGGTCGGTTCGGTCGACCCCGGCTGGGGAACGGCCTACCTGGCCGCCGTCGTCGGCGAGAAGAAGGCGCGCGAGATCTGGTACATGTGCCGCCGCTACAGCGCCCAGGAAGCGCTGGCCATGGGCCTGTGCAACGTGGTGGTGCCGCACGAGCAGCTCGATGCCGAAGTCGCCAAGTGGGGGCGCGAGCTGGTCGAGAAGAGCCCCACCGCGATCGCGATCGCCAAACGCTCGTTCAATGCGTCCACCGAGCACATCCGCGGCATCGGCAGCCTGGGCATGCAGGCGCTGAGCCTTTACTACAACACCGACGAGTCGAAGGAAGGCGTGCAGGCCTTCCTCGAGAAGCGCAAGCCTGACTTCCGCAAGTTCGCCGGCGGTTGAAGCCGAGCACGCCCGAGAAGACATGCTCGCGCTGACCAACGTCCAGATCGTCTACGACAACACCATCGAGGCGGTGCGCGAGGTGTCGCTCACGCTGGGCCAGGGCCGCATCGTCGCGCTCTTGGGCGCCAACGGCGCCGGCAAGTCAACGACATTGAAGGCCATCTCGGGCGTGCTCTATCCGGAAGACGGCGAAGTCAAGGCCGGACAGATCAGCTTCGAGGGAAGGCCGCTGGCCGGCATGGCCCCCGACCGCATCGTCAAGCAAGGCATCGTGATGGTGCCCGAGGGGCGGCGGCTGTTCGACCAGCTCACGGTCGAGGAGAACCTGCTGATGGGCGGCTACACGCGCAGCGCGGCCGATTCGCGCCGCGGCCTCGAACGCGCCTACGCGCTGTTTCCGCGTCTGACGCAAAAGCGCGCCACGGTCTCGGGCTACCTCTCGGGCGGCGAGCAGCAGATGGTGGCGATCGGCCGCGCGCTGATGTCCGAGCCCAAGGTGCTGATGCTCGACGAACCCACGCTCGGCCTGGCGCCGCAGATCTGCGAGGAGATCTTCGGGATCATCACGCGCTTGCGGCAGAACAGCGGCGTCAGCATCCTGCTGGTCGAGCAGAACGCCCAGGCCGCGCTGGCCGTGGCCGACGAGGGCTACATCATGGAGAACGGCCGCATCGTGCTCGACGGCCCGGCCGACAAGCTGCTGCGCAACGAGGACGTGCGCGAGTTCTACCTCGGCTTCAGCGAAGGCGGCACGCGCAAGAGCATGCGCGAGGTCAAGCACTACAAGCGCCGCAAGCGCTGGCTGTCCTGAAGTCCAGATCACATGCACCACGACAGCCTGCTCAGGGTCGAAGGCCTGTCCAAGCGCTTCGGCGGCGTCGAAGCGGTCTCGGGCGTGAGCTTTCACGTCGGCCGCGGCGAGATCTATTCGCTGATCGGCCCCAACGGCGCCGGCAAGACGACCACGTTCAACATGATCGGCGGCATCGTGCCCCCGTCGGGCGGCGCGGTCCACTTCGACGGCCGCGAACTCACCGGCACGCCTTCGCACCGCATGCCGGCCATGGGCATCGGACGTACCTTTCAGAACCTGGCCGTGTTCAAGCACGCCACGGTCGTGCAGAACCTGCTGGTGGGACGCCACTGCCACATGCGCACCAACGTCTTCGACGCCGCCTGGTTCCTAGGCCGGGCGCGGCGCGAGGAACTGGAGCATCGCCGCAAGGTCGAGGAGATCATCGACTTCCTCGAGATCGAGGACATTCGAGATATGCCCGTGGGCGCACTGTCCTACGGCATGCAAAAGCGCGTCGAGCTCGGCCGCGCCCTGGCCACCGAGCCCAAGCTGCTGCTGCTCGACGAGATGGTCTCGGGCATGAACACCGAGGAAACCGAGGACATCGCGCGCTTCGTGCTCGACATCCGCGACGAGCTCGGCGTCACCGTGCTGATGGTCGAGCACGACATGGGTATCGTGATGGACATCTCCGACCGCATCTGCGTGCTGAACTTCGGCCGCAAGATCGCCGAAGGCACGCCGGCGCAAGTCTCGGCCGACCCGGCGGTGATCGAAGCCTATCTGGGCGGGGCGAAGGCGGCATGAACACCACCGCCGAGAGCAGCCTGGATGCCGCACTGAACACCGGCGAACACACGTTACCCAAGCTCTTGCAGCACTGGGCGGGCACGACCCCCGATGCGCTGGCCCTGCGCGAGAAGGATCTGGGCATCTGGAACCGGATGAGCTGGCGCGAGTATCACGACACCGCACGCCGGTTCGCGCTCGGCCTGCTGAAGCTGGGCTTCAGGCGCGGCGAGCGCTTGGCCATCGCCAGCGAGGACACGCCGCAATGGATGTTCGCCGACCTGGGCACGCAGGCCATCGGCGGCGTGGTGGTCGGCATCTATCCGACCAATCCCTGGCCGGAGCTGCAATACATCGTCCACCACTCCAACAGCCGGTTCGTCGTCTGCGGCGACCAGGAGCAGATCGACAAGGTGTTCGACGCGATGAGCAAGCACGAGGTCGGCCTGCCCGACGTGGTGAAGATCATCGCGGTGGACATGAAGGGCATGCGCCGGTATCCGCGCGACAAGCTGCTGTCGTTCGACGAGGTGCTCGAACTCGGCGACCAGTATGCCGCCGAGTCGCCCGAGCAGGCGCGTGCGTTCGACGACGGCATCGCCGCGACGCGGCCCGACGACACCTGCATGCTGGTCTACACCTCGGGCACCACCGGGCCGCCCAAGGGCGCGATGCTGTCGCACCGCAATCTGCTCGTCACCACCGACAAGCTGCGCCGCTGCTTCGGCCTGGACCGGCACAGCATGGAGGTGCTGTGCTACCTGCCGCTTTGCCACGTGGCCGAGCGCGCCTTCTCGACCGTGATGCACATGATGACCGGCGGCGTGGTGAACTACGCCGAGTCGATCGACAC
>JAEUPI010000047.1 GCA_016790175.1 Burkholderiaceae bacterium
CCCTTGACGTCGCGTTCGAGCGCCGTCCACGCGACATCCTGGTAAGGCAGGCTCATCGTGTCGCGCCAGTCGGGCTTGCTGAGCTCGACCATCAGCATCGCGGCGTCGGTCACGGTGCGGGTCATCGGCCCGGCCACGCGGCCCGCATAGGGCGGCTTGATCGGGATGCGGCCCAGGCTGGGCTTCAGGCCGAACACGCCGCACCAGCCGGCGGGCAGGCGGATCGAGCCGCCGATGTCGGTGCCGATGTGCAGCGGCCCGTAGCCGGCCGCGGCCGCGGCGCCCGCACCGGCACTCGAGCCACCGGGGTTCTTGGCGAGGTTCCACGGGTTTCGCGCGAGTGCGTGAAAGCTCGACAGCCCCGAGCTGAGCATGCCGTAGTCGGGCATCGTGGTCTTGGCCAGCAACACCGCGCCGGCCTCGCGCCAGCGCGCCGCGGGCGGTGCGTCGTCCACCGCCGGCAGCAGCGTGGTGGCCGCGGTGCCGAGCGGCACCGGTGTGCCCTTGGTCGCGATGTTCTCCTTGATCGTTCCGGGCACGCCGTCGAGCGCCGACAGCGGCTCGCCCTTCGCCCATCGCGCCTCGCTCGCGCGCGCCTGCGCGAGCGCCGATTCGGCGTCGAACGCATACAACGCGTGCACTTGCGGCTCGACGCGCTCGATGTGTGCGATGACGGCGCGAGTCACTTCCACCGGCGAGGCCTCGCGGCGGCGGTACAGCTGCGACAGCTCGGCCGCCGACTTCTGGTGCAGGTCAGACATCGTGTTCACTGGAGTACCGGCAGGCCCGGGTCTCGTCACTGCCACGACACGGCGGTCATGTCGTTGGCAAAGATCGGCGAGCTCGCCCACAGCCCCTTCAGGCCCTTCTTGGCCACCGACACCTGCGCTGGGTTGAAGATGTAGGCGTTGACGCTGTCGGTGGCGAGCAGGCGCTGCAGGTCGCCGAACAGCCTGGTGCGGTCCTTCGGGTTCGTGGCCGCCGCGTGCTTTGCCGCCAGGTCGCGGAAGGCCTTGCTGTCGTAGCCCCAGTAGTAGCCGGTGTTGGCGTACTGCATGTAGTCGAGCGGCTCGACGTGGTTGATGATCGTGAGGTCGAAGTTGCCCTTGAAGGTGCCGCCCAGCCACTGGGCCCATTCGACGTTCTCGATCTTGGCGACGACGCCGACCTTGGCCAGCATCGCCGCGACCACCTCGCCGCCCTTGCGCGCGTATTGCGGTGGCGGCAGCGTCAGCGTGACGTTGAGCGGCGTGGCCACGCCCGCCTCCTTCAGCAGCGCCTTGGCCTTCTCGGGATCGTAGGGATAGGTGCCGGTGAGATCCAGATAGCCGGCATCGGTGGGCGCGAAATGGCTGCCGATCGGCTTGGCGAGCCCCTCGAGCACGCCGTCGATGAAGGCCTTGCGGTCGATCGCATGCATCAGCGCGCGGCGCACGCGCACGTCGTCGAACGGCTTGCGCTTGTTGTTGATCGTCATGATGCCCTTGCCGGCCGTGCTGCCGATCTCGACGACGAAGCGCTTGTCGGCCTGCAGCTGCTTGACCGCCTGGGGTGCATCGAGGCGTGGCACGCCGTCGATGTCGCCGGCGAGCAGCGCGGCCACGCGTGCGGCCGGATCGTTGATGAAGCGGAACGTCACACGCTTGAGTTTGATCGTCTTGGCGTCGCGATAGCCGTCCCATCTGGCGAGCGTGACCGAGTTGCCTTTCTTCCAGTCTTCCAGCACGTAGGGGCCCGTGCCGACGGGCTTGGTGGCGGTACCGGCTGCGCTCTTGGGATGCAGGATCACCGCGGTGTTCTCGCCCATTCGGAACAGGAAGTTGCCGTCGGCGTTGTTCAGCGTGAGGATCACCGTGTGCGGATCGGGCGCGCTGATCGAGCTGATGTTGTTGAACACCGCGCCCTTGGCCTTGTTGGTGCTCTTCTCGTCCTTGGCGCGCTCGAAGCTGAACTTCACCGCCGCCGAATCGAACGGCTCGCCGTCGCTGAATTTCACGCCCTTTCTGAGTTTGAAGGTGTAGCTCTTGCCGTCGGGGTCCATCGTCCAGCTCTCGGCCAGCAGCGGCGTGACCGAGCCGTCGACATGGATCTTCGTCAAGCCTTCGAGCACGTTGTAATGCACGATCTCGCCGATCGCGGCGGCCGGCGCGGTGGTGGGGTCCAGCCCCGGCGGCTCGAGCACCATGCCGAGGGTGACGCTGTCCTTGCGGGTCTGGGCCTGCGCCGACGGCGGCACGGCGGCGATGCCTGCGGCCAGGGATGCGACCAGCGCGGCGGTCAACGCAGCGCGACGGTGAAGCTTCATCGATCGATCTCCTTCTGACTCGGGCCCGGACGGACCCTTGGGAAGCGGCCGTCGATGGTGCCGCAATTCGCTGCCGCGGGCAGGCGGTGGCAACCCTAGCCAGGCTCAGACCGCCTGCAGCGCCTGTTCGAGGTCGGCCACCAGATCCTGCGGGTCCTCGACGCCGATCGAGATGCGGATCAAGGCCGGCGTGATCGAGAAACGCTTCAACTCCTCCGGCGCCATGCCCGAATGCGTGGTCGACGCCGGGTGCGAGGCCAGCGTCTCGGTGCCGCCGAGGCTGACCGCGAGCTTGATGACCTCCAGCCGATCCAGCAGCGCGAAGGCGGCGCGCTCGCCGCCCTTGACTTCGAACGAGAAGGTCGAGCCGGCGCTCTTGTCCTGGCGTTCGTGAAGCGCGCGATCGGGATGGTCCTGCGGCAGGAAGTCGAGGTACCAGACGTTGTCGATCTTCGGATGCGAACGCAGGAACTCGGCGACGACACGCGCGTTGGTGGCACTCGCCGTCATGCGCAGCTTCAGCGTCTCGAGCGAGCGCAGCAACAGCCAGGCGGTGTGCGGGTCGCACATGGTGCCAAGCGTCGAGCGCATGCGGCGCACCGGCGCCAGCATCGCCTTCGGCCCGCTGACGCCGCCGCCGATCAGATCCGAGTGGCCGCCGACGTACTTGGTCAGCGAGGTGACGACGAGATCCGCGCCGTGGGCCAGCGGCGTGCAGTAGATGGGCCCGAGCATTGTGTTGTCGACGATCAGCGGCGGCCGCTTGCCGCTGGTGTTGATCTTCGCCAGTGCATCCGAAATCCGCCGCGCTTCGGCAATGTCGACCAGCCCGTTGGTCGGGTTGGCCGGCGTCTCGACATAGATCGCGGCGACGCGACCGGTCTTGCCCGCGACATCCGCTGCCGCGCGCATCGCCGGCAGGCCACCCTCCACCTCGAAGCCGACCTGGCGCACGCCGAACTCGGGCAGGATCGAATGAATCAGCGTCTCGGTGCCGCCGTAGATCGGCTGACTCTGGAGCACCACGTCGCCCGGGCGCAGGTAGGCCCACAGGCAGGTCGAGATCGCCGCCATGCCCGACGCGAACGCCAGGCTGGCTTCGGCCTCGTCCCACAGCGCGAGGCGGTCTTCGAGCACTTCGAGGTTCGGATTGTTGAAGCGCGAATAGACCAGGCCCGGCTCCTCGTCGGGGCCGAGCGGGCGGCGGCCCTGCATCGTCGCGAAGAAATCCTTGCCGGCCTGGGCCGACGGGAAGACGAATGTCGAGGTCTGGAACTGCGGCGGTTTCAGCGAGCCTTCGGAGAGCATCGGGTCGTAGCCGAAGCCCATCATCAGCGTCTCGGGAGCGAGCGTGCGTTCGCCGAGTTCGCGCTTGCGCCACTTCTTCTGTGCCATGGAATCCCTCACGCGGTCGCCTGCAGCGGCAGCATACGCCGCCGTGCTCGAGTTGATCCGGCTTTGCCGGGCAACTTGAACCCCCGCGGGGGGCGGGCCGGCAGGGCCGGCCCTGGGGGCGCTCGCTACCGCGGCAGCTCGGCTTTCGGCGCCGCCGCCAGCAAGGTGCGTGTGTAGTCGTGCTGTGGACGCAGGAAGACCTCGCGCGTCGCACCGCGCTCGACGACGACGCCATGCTGCAGCACGATCACCTCGTCGCACACCAGTTCGACCACCGCCAGGTCGTGGCTGACGAACAGGTAGGTCACGCCGAAGCGGTCCTGCAGGTCCTGCATCAGATTGAGCACCTGCGCCTGCACCGAGACGTCGAGCGCGCTCACCGGCTCGTCGGCGACGATCAGGCGTGGCCGCGTGATCAGCGCGCGGGCGATCGCGATGCGCTGGCGCTGGCCCCCGGAGAACTCGTGCGGATACTTGTCGCGGTCGCTCGCGCGCAGGCCCACGGCCTCGAGCGTCTCGGCCGCTCGTTCGTGCTGCTCCTGCCTCGACGCGCCCTGCAGCACGGCGAGCGGCTCGGCCACGGTCTGCCAGACGCGGCGGCGCGGGTCGAGCGAGCCATAAGGATCCTGGAACACCATCTGGAATCCCGCGCGCGCACGACGAAGCGCGGCCGCATCGAGACTCGACAGATCCTGTCCGTCGAAGCGCACGCGGCCGGTGTCAGGCCGCTCGAGCGCCATCACCAGCCGCGCCAGCGTGCTCTTGCCGGAGCCCGATTCGCCGACCACACCGAGGCTGCGTCCGGCGCGCAGCGTGACGCTCACGTCGCTCAGCGCCTTGACCACCGGCGCCGGCGCAAACAGGCTTTCGCGCGGCAGCCGGTAGTGCCGGCTGACGCCCTCGACGGCCAGCAGTGGCGCCTCAGTCATGCCCGGTGTCACGCGACGGCAGGTGCATGCAGCAACTCGTGCACCCGGATGCAGCGCGCATCGTGACCCGGTGCCACCGCGGTCGCCGGCGGCATCGCCGCGCGACAGGCGTCGAGGGCATGCACGCAGCGTTCGGCGAATGGGCAGCCTGCCGGCAGGTCGGCCAACTCGGGCACGCGGCCGGCAATGGTGGCCAACCGCGTGCCGCGCGCCAGCCCCAGCCGCGGCCGCGACGCGAAAAGGGCCCGTGTGTACGGATGGGCCAGCCGCGCGAAGACCTCGCGGGTCGCACCCGATTCGACGACGCTGCCGCCGTACATCACCATCAGCCGCTTCACCGTGCGCGCCATCACGCCGAGGTTGTGGCTGATCAGCAGCAGCGCCATGCCGCGCTCGGACACCAGCTCGGCGATCAGGTCCAGCACCTCGCGCTGCACGGTGACATCGAGCGCGGTGGTCGGCTCGTCGGCGATCAGCAGATCGGGCTCGCAGGCGAGTGCGATCGCGATCACGACGCGCTGGCGCTGGCCGCCCGAGAGCTGGTGCGGATAGGCATCGAGGCGGCGTGCCGGCTCCGGCAGGCGCACCCGCTCCAGCAACTGCAGCGCACGAGCCCGTGCGTCGCGTGCCGAGAGGCCCAGGTGCAGGCGCAACGGCTCGGCGATCTGGCGGCCCACGGTGTGCAGCGGATTGAGCGCCGTCATCGGCTCCTGGAACACCATGCCGATGCGCCGGCCACGCAGCGCGCACAGCGCCGATTCATCGAGCTGTGTCAGCTCCCGCCCATCGAAGCGGATCGATCCCGAGACCTTCGCCCCCTCGGGCAGCAGCCCCATCAACGCGAGCGCAGTGATCGACTTGCCGCAGCCCGATTCGCCGATCAGGCCGACGGTGTGGCCCTTGTCGAGCGCGAACGACACCCC
>JAEUPI010000055.1 GCA_016790175.1 Burkholderiaceae bacterium
CCTGCCGGACCTGGCCGACCAGTTGTCGGCCGCCTGCGGCAAGGAGTTCACGCTCGAGAAGGTGGGCGAAATCGGCGAGCGCGTGTGGAACATGGAGCGCGACTTCAACAACAAGGCCGGCTTCACCAGCAAGGACGACACGCTGCCCAAGCGGCTGCTCACCGAGCCGGCGAAGACGGGCCCCGCCAAGGGTCTGGTCAACAAGCTGCCGGAGATGCTACCCAAGTACTACGAGATCCGCGGCTGGACGGCCGACGGCCAGCTGAAGCCCGAGACGCGCTCGCGACTCGGTCTTTGAATCCGCAGGGCCGCAGCCCTGTCGTGCAGGTCACAAGGCGGTTTTCGGACCGCCTTGTTTGCTTGAGGTTGACTCTATGAAACACGTGATCCTCGGCGCCGGCCCGGCCGGCGTGATTGCCGCCGAAACGCTGCGCAAGCATGCGCCGAACGACGAGGTGACGATCGTCGGCGACGAACCCGAGGCGCCGTACTCGCGCATGGCGATTCCGTATCTGCTCACCGGCAAGATCCAGGAGCAGGGCACGCATCTGCGACATGGCGCGAACCACTATGCCGGCCTGGGCATCACGCTGAAGCACGGTCGCGCCAAGCAGGTCAATGTGCAGCAGCGCCAGGTGTTGCTCGACGACGGCCGTTCGCTGCCGTTCGACCGGCTGCTGATCGCCACCGGCTCGTCGCCGGCCACACCGCCGGTCCCCGGCATCAACGGGCCCGGCGTACACAGCTGCTGGACACTCGCCGATGCGCGCGCGATCCAGTCGCTGGCCAAGAAGGACGCGAGCGTGGTGCTGATGGGCGCCGGCTTCATCGGTTGCATCATCATGGATCCGCTCGCCGCGCGCGGCGTCAAGCTCACGGTCGTCGAGATGGGTGACCGCATGGTGCCGCGCATGATGGGCCCGACCGCCGGCAACATGATCCGGCAGTGGTGCGAGGCCAAAGGCGTGACGGTGGTCACCGGCGCCAAGGTCGACGCGATCGAGCGGGGCGCGGCCAGTGAGCCCGGCCTGCTCGGCAAGATCGCGCAGGTGGTGGGCATCGGCAGCTCGAGCATGGGGAGCGGTGCGATGAGCGTGCGCCTGTCCAACGGCCAGCGCATCGACGCCGACCTGGTGATCACCGCCACCGGCGTGCGGCCGAACATCGGCTTCCTGGAGAACTCCGGCGTGCGCTGCCTGGTCGGCGTGCTGACCGACGAGCACTTGCAGACCAACGTGCCGGGCATCTACGCCGCCGGCGACTGCGCCGAGGCGTTCGACAAGGTCAGCGGCCAGACGATCGTCAGCGCGATCCAGCCCAACGCGGCCGAGCAGGCCCGTGTGGCCGCACTCAACATGGCCGGCAAGGCCACGGAGTTGCGCGGCGTCACGCAGATCAACGTGCTCGACACGCTGGGCCTGGTGAGTGCAAGCTTCGGCAACTGGCAGGGTGTGCCGGGCGGCCAACATGTGGAGCTGACCGACGCCGGCCGGCATCGGCACCTGAGCCTGCAGTTCGCCGACGACCGCATGGTGGGCTGCAACGCCGTCGGCTGGACCGACCATGTGGGCGTGATGCGCGGCCTGGTCGAGGGTGAGGTCCGGCTCGGCGAATGGAAGGACAAGCTGCTGCAGGATCCGACGCAGCTGATGCCCGCGTACCTCGCGAGCGCGCAGGCACAATCGGCACCGGCCCACCTGCGTGGCCGCTGACGAAGGCATGGGCCGTCGCCGGCGCGAATCGCGCACGGCCTTTGATGCATGCAGATCACGCTGAAGCTCTACGCCTCGCTCGGCGACTACCTGCCCGCCGACCGGCGGCGCGGCAACGAGCTGCCGCTGGAGCTGCCCACCGGCACCGCGGTGACCGATGCGATTGCGCCCTATGGCCTGCCGCCCAAGCTCGTGCACCTGGTGCTGATCAACGGCGCATTCGTGCCGCCGGCCGAGCGCGCGACGCGTGTGCTGGTGGAGGGTGACGTGCTGGCGATCTGGCCACCCATAGCGGGTGGCTGAGCCCGGACGCAAGACAGTGCCTTCGCACTGGCTTGCGCCTGGCGAAGCGGCTCGGCATGCAGGCCGAGCCGTGGGGGAACATTGAATCATGCAGGACCCCGCCACCTACACCGACGCCTTCGAACGCGAACACGGCTGCACGGTCGACGAGTGGCTGATGTGGCTGCCCGGCGCGGCGGGCGATTCACCGTTGAGCTTCGACGGCGCGGCTACGGCCCGCGTTCGCATCGGCGACGGATCGTTGCAGCTGCATTGGCAGGCGCTGCCCCAGCGCCAGATCGCGCAGGTGCGCTTGCCGCGGCTGCGGGTGAGCTACCGATTCGACGGCGTGAGCGAGGACGCGCGCGCGCGCTTCATGCAGCGCTTCGATCTGTACATGCAGCGCGGCGGCGGATGACGACGATGCCAGGTGACGACAAGCCCGCCGTCTGGCGCCGCTGGATCGGCATCGTGCTGCGCACGGCCCATCTGGCCGGCGTGACCTGGCTCGGCGCCGCGCTGCTCGGCGCGCCGTTGTCGACAGCCGCAGCCGCCACGTTCACCGCACTCAGCGGCGCGGCGCTGCTGACGGTCGAGCGCTTCGACGGCCGCATCCTGCTCGGCGACCTCTCGGGCTGGGTGTCGCTGGCCAAGCTCGCCGTCGTGGCATGGATGGCGATCGACCCGGCGCGCGCGCCGGCCGTCTTCTGGGTGGTGCTCGTGGTCTCGGCGCTCAGCTCGCACGCGCCGCGCGGGCTGCGGCATTGGCGGCCCGGACGCTGATACCCGACACGGCGACCGCCAAAGCCGCTCACTCCGTCTTGATCCCGGCCCGCTTGATCACCCCGCCGTAGGCAGCGAGCTCGTTGCGCATCAGCGTGTGCAGCGCCTCGGGCGTGGTCGGCAGCGGTTCCATGCCCAGGCTCTTGAAGCGCTCGGCGAACTCGGGTGTGCGCAACAACGCCACGATCTCGGTGTTGAGTCGGTTCACGATCGTCGGTGGCGTGCGCGCCGGCGCGAACAGGCCGAACCAGCCGCTGACGTCGTAACCCGCAAGCCCGCTCTCGTGCAGCGTCGGATACTGCGGCAACAGCGCCGTGCGTTCCTTGCCCAGCGTGGCCAGCAGCTTCAGCCGCGGGTTGTCGCGCTGGCCGACGACGCTGGCGAAATCCACCACCGCCATCTGCACCTCGCCCGACATCGTGGCCATCGCCGCCGGCCCGCTGCCGCGGTAGGGGATGTGCACGATGAAGCTCTGGCTCATGGCCTTGAACATCTCGCCGCCGATGTGCATCGCCGTGCCGTTGCCGCCGGTGGCGTAGCTGAGCCGACCGGGCTGGCTGCGGGCGCGCTGGATCAGCTCGCCGACGCTGGTGGCGCCGAGATCCGCGCTGGCCACCAGCACGAACGGCGTGCGCGCGAAGCCGGTGATCGGTGCCAGATCGGCCAGCGGGTCGTAGCCGATGTTGGGATTGAGGTTGGGCGCGATCGTCAGGCCGCCGGCCGCCGCCAGCACCAGCGTGTAGCCGTCGGCCGCCAACTTCGCGACCTGGCCCACCGCGAGCGAGCCGCCGGCGCCCGGCCGGTTCTCGACCACCACCTGCTGGCCGAGCTTTTCGGCCAGCCGCGGCGCGAGCAGACGGGCCGCGGCGTCTGAGCTGCCGCCCGGAGGGAACGGCACGACGATGCGCACCGGCCGCGACGGCCAGGCCTCCTGGGCCACGGCCGTCGGCAGCAGCGTGGCGCCTGCCGCGAGGCCGGCCAGCGTGGCGAGGAGTAGACGACGGTGAAGGGTCATCGCGGGATCTCCGGTTTGGCGATCGTGCGTCACAGCTTGAACAGCGACACGGCGTTGGTCTCGAAGAACAATCGCTTGACCTGCGGCGACACGAACAGGCGTTCGACCATGCCGACCTCGTCGGGCACGTACTGGTAGGGATAGTCCATCGCGTACATCACGCGGTCCTGCCCGATCACGTGCTGGCAGAACGTGATCGCCGGCTCCCAGGGCATGCCGCTGCAGGTGTACCAGACGTTCTCGCGCAGGTAGTCGCTCGGCTTTCTCTGCAGCGGCTTCACGCCCGGGCTGCGGTTGTTGGCCACGATGCCGGCGTGCATGAAGTCGATGCGGTACAGCCAGTACGGCAGGCCTTCACCGAGGTGGCCGAGCACGAGCTTGAGCTTCGGGAAGCGGTCGAACACGCCGCCCACGATCAGCCGCAGCGCATGCAGCCCGGTTTCGACGGCGAAGCCGTAGATCGCGGCGTCGAGGCAGCGCGGAATGAACGGCGCCGCCATCTGCGGGCTCGGCGTGTTCGGGTGAAGGTACAGCGGCACGTCCAGCGCCTCGCAGGCCTCGAAGATCGCCCAGCACTTGGGGTCGTCCATGTAGAAGCCCTGCGTGTGCGAGTTGACGATCACGCCTTTCAGGCCCAGCGTCTTGACGGCACGTTCGATCTCGCGCGCCGAGGCCTCCGGCGCATGCGGCGCCACCGCCGCCAGCGCGGCAAAACGCGTCGGATGCCGGCGCACGGCCGCGGCCACCTCGTCGTTGCTGGCGATCGCCAGCTGCATCGCGGTGTCGGGGTCGAACAGCTGCACGCCCGGGCAGGTGAGCGAGAGAACGGCGAAGTCGATGCCGGCGGCATCCATGTCGGCGAGGCGGCGGGCATCGAGATCCTGCAGCCGCTCGACGAGGTCGCGCGCGCGGCGCGTCGGGCTGCGGCCGAAGAAGCCCCACAGGCTGCCGAAGCCCGGGTCGTTGTGCGATCCGTCCTCCAGCATCTTGACCCAGCGGTTCAGGATCTCGGCCGGTGCCCAGGCTTCCTCGGTGGCGATGCGGCGATGGGGTCTGGTGGTGGCGGGGTCGCTCATGCGGTTCGTCTCCTCGTGTCGATGGCAGCCGCAACTGTGTCCGCGTTTGGCCGTTCCGGCCAACGTGGCTGACCCTGATGTCGGCGAATAGCTGACGACTCGACGTCAGCCGACCGCGCGCTGCAGCAGCGCCGGCCAGCCCGGATAGTGCTCGCGCGCCAGCGCCGACTTGCGCGCGAACGGCGCCGTCGAATCGCCTCGCACCAGGGCGTCGACATATCCGCGCGCATCGGTGATCCAGGTGCCGCCCATCAGCGTCACGCCGCGCGCGAACAGCGGGTCCGGCGGACAACCCACGCTGGGGCCCACCAGCGCGAAGCGTTGCGCCCGGGCGGCGTGGCCGAGCATGCGATCGAGCGTGTCGTTGAGCAGCATCGTGCCGGTGGCCAGCACCTTGCTGCAGTGCTGCAGTTCGCTCGCATCGAGCGTCACGCGCACGCCGTCGTGGTCGCCCGCGAGATCCTCGCGCAGCTCGATGACCAACAGCTTCGCGCCGCGCGCGGTGATGCGTGGCGCCAGCGCCGCGAAGTAGCCGATCATGCCCACCGTTTCGCCGGGTTGCGGATCGAGGTTGCCGATCGAGTCGCCGCTCGCGCCCGGCGCGAAGCCGGCACGGTCGAACAGGCAGCGCGTGAGCGCGTTCACAGCGGCGAAGCCCAGCGTGCGTTCGAGCGCATCGCCGCCCGAGTCCGTGCGCGTCAGCGCATCGCCGCCTGAGTAGGCCTGCGCCACGTCGAGCGCAGGGCGACCGGCCGGATCGAGCCGCTCGCGTTCGCGCGTCATGCCGGCCCAGGTGTCGCCGAGCAGCACGTAGCTCAGGCCGATCGAGCCGTCGTCGAGCTCCAGCGCACAGAACTCGCCGCGCAGGTCGCCCGGTGTGGGCTTGGGCGGCAGGTGCAGTGCGCGCACACGCGGCAGCGGCATCTCGGCGGCAAAACGCTCGAGCAGCGCGAGGATGTCGGCGGCAACCGTCATGGGTCCACCGGAGCGCTCGGTGCCGGCAGCCAGCCGGCCATGGCCGAGCCGCCGCGCGCGTCGATCTCGACGCCTCCATGCCGCGCTGCGCGCCCGGACAGCGCATTCGGGAAGTACAGCGCCGTCAGGCTCTTGCTGTGCACCGGCGAAAAGCCGCCGGGCAGGCCGCGGCCTTCGCCGCGTTCGGCCTCGTCGGCAAAGCGCCGCCAGTCGCGCACCCAGTGGATCGCATCGCACACCTCGAGCAGCCCCATCGTCTCGCGG
>JAEUPI010000063.1 GCA_016790175.1 Burkholderiaceae bacterium
GATGGAGACCGTGCTCGCCGGCGCCGGAGGGTGCAGCGCCTACGACGTGGTGGCGATCCTCAAGCGCGGACGTCACCAGGTGACCGACTGCAGCGTGAAGGTCAAGGCCGAACGGGCTGCGGCGGATCCGAAGGTGTTCACCCGCATCCACATGCACTTCGTGGTCTCGGGAAGGCAGCTGCCCGAACCGGCGGTCGCGCGCGCGGTGGCGCTGTCGCACGAGAAGTACTGTTCGGCGACGATCATGCTCGGCAAGACGGCGGAAGTGACGACAAGCCACGAAGTGGTGCAGGTGTAGCTGCGGCCACGCCCCGCACGCGCGGGCCACCCGGCGCGACGACGGCCCGATGTCACACGTGGTAGGCCGTGCGCGTCATCACGCGCGCAGCCAGGCGCATCGACGCACGCGCCGGAGCGGGCAGGTCCACGCCGCCGGCGCGCTGCGCATCGGCGCCGTGACGCGACTCGTCGCGCTTCATCTGTTCGATCAGTTCGCGCGAGCGTGCATCGCGCGCAGGCAACGCGTCGAGATGGCCGGCAAGATGCGCTTCGACCTGCCGCTCCGTTTCGACGACGAAGCCGAGGCTGACACGCTCGCCGGCGCGGCCGGCCAGCAGACCGATCGCGAACGCTCCGGCATACCACAGCGGATTCAGCAGGCTTCGGCGGGCGCCGAGCTCCCGCAATCGCTGCTCGGTCCAGGCGAGATGATCTTCCTCGTCTTGCGCGGCGCGACGCATCTGCGCGCGCGCGGCCTCCGACCCCGCAGTCATCGACTGCGCCAGGTACAGCGCCTGCGCGCAGACCTCTCCCACGTGATCGACGCGAATCAGCGCGCCGGCGTGCCGACGCTCCTCGGCCGACAACGGCTGCTCGGCTGCGGCCGGCATCGGGCGTGCCGAATGCACGCCGCCGCTCAGGCAACGCAGGGCCCGGTCCAGGGGTTCGATCACGCGGTCGGCTAGCGCAGGGCTTGGCACACCGCAAGCCTAGCGGAATCCCGACTGGGGTTTCCCTGGGGTTCGAGGTCGGCTCTTCCCTTGCGGTGACACCCGGTAGGAATCGCGTTGTTGCCAGACAACAGCCGGGGCGGGTTTCGCGGCCAAGACTTTGCATCGCCTCGGGGGCTCTGGTGCAATAGCCGCAACTTCCGCTGAGGAGGTTGGCCTGATCGGCCGGCGCTGAGTTCGGCGACACGGTTGTCCCACAAGGATCGGGGCCTCTTGTTCAAACCTAGGAGATCCATGCAATGAAGAAATCTCTGCTCGCTCTCGCTGTGCTCGGCACCTTTGCGGGCGTGGCGTCGGCACAGTCGTCGGTCACGCTGTTCGGTATCGTCGACCTCAACGGTCGCAGCATCAAGAACGGCTCGACCACGCAGAAGCAACAGGTCAGCAACTCGCTGAACAGCAACCGCCTCGGCTTCCGTGGCACGGAAGACCTCGGTGGCGGCATGTTCGCCGGCTTCTGGCTCGAAGGCGCGATGAACAACGACAGCGGCGAGGGCACAGCCACCGGCGGCGGCCAGAACTGGCAACGCCGTTCGACGGTCAGCCTCGGCGGCCGTTTCGGTGAAATCCGCCTCGGCCGCGACTACACGCCGTCGTTCTGGAACACCACGGTCTTCGATCCGTTCGGCACCAACGGTGTCGGCAGCTTCCTGAATACGGCCGGCACCGGCGCCATCACGACGGCGACGACCTACGTGCGTGCCAACAACTCGTTCGGCTACTTCCTGCCGGGCAACCTGGGTGGCCTGTATGGTCAGGTGCAGACCTCGCTGGGCGAGGGCGTCGACGCCAACAAACAGACCAGCGTGCGCATCGGCTGGGCGGGCGGCCCGATCAACATCGCGGTGTCGACCGGCAAGACCGATCTGGCGACCGAGTACACACATAACAACATCGCGGGTTCGTGGAACGCTGGCTTCGCCAACTTCATGGCCCAGTACGATACGCAGGAAGCCGGTGCGGCCGAGCGCGTGATGTACCTGTTCGGCGTGGTCGTTCCGGTCGGCCAGCACGAGTTGAAGTTCTCGTACGTGAACTCCAAGGGTGACGGCCCGCTGAACGGCGTCGATGCCGACCAGTTCGCGCTCGGGTACATCTACAACCTGTCCAAGCGCACCGCCTTGTACGGTCACTATGCCCAGATCAAGAACAAGGGCGGTGCCGCGTTTGTTGTCGGCGCTGGTCCTGGCAACGCGACGAACGACAAGTCGACCGGCTACGAAGTCGGCCTGCGCCACTCGTTCTGATCGGGTTTATCCCCTCCCTCAAAGGGCCGCCCCAACGGGCGGCCTTTTTGTTTGTGGCGATACAGTGCGGCATCGAGTCGTGCAAGCATGGATAGGCGGGAGTCCCTGATCAGTCGTCGGGCGTTACTGGCGACCTGCGGCGTGGTCGTCGCAGGCTGCGCGGGCACGCCCGCGGTCGCGCCGCAAGCCAGAGCCGAAGAGTGGTCACCTTTTGTGCTGCCCGGCAAGCGGCCGACAAGCTACAAGCGCGCAAGCAAAGACGGCCGCTTCGC
>JAEUPI010000103.1 GCA_016790175.1 Burkholderiaceae bacterium
CGCCAGTGCGAACATGGCCGTCAGCACCGGCAGCTGGTCGCGGCGGATCGCGGGCAGATCCATCGGACCCATGCCGGCGAGCAGGCCGACGTAGTCGAGCCGCTTCGGCATGCGGTGCGCACAGGCCAGTGCATACGCGCCGCCGCACGAGATGCCGAGCACGCCGAAGCGGCGGTGGCCGAGAAGGTCGGCCAGCTGCGCCACGTCGTCGGCCCAGCTCAGCACGGTGCGGCGCGCATCGAACGCCGAACGACCGAAACCGGGTCGGTCGGGGGCGACGAGGCTGATGCCGGCGCGCCGCGCCGGCTCATGCAGGATCGCCGCCTGCAGCCGGCTGCCTGGAAAGCCGTGAAAGACGTACAGCGGTGAACCGCCAGCGTCGCCGTAGCGGCACCATGCCAGGCGACGGCCGCCGGCCAGCGTGAAGGACTCGTCGTGGTGCATGCCGACCCCGTGGCGAGCAGCGCGAGCGGCGGCGCTCAATGCGCCAGCACCGGCCGCACCGACGGCGTCGCGAAGTCGCGGCCGACCACGGTGCGGGCATAGAAGTAGTTGTTGCGCGCGCGCTCGCTCATCGCATCGAGGCTCACCTGCCCGGCGGCGTCGCACGGGAACGCGAGCGCGCGGCCCTCGTTGAACAGCGAGCGGAACTGCAGTTCGAAGCGGGACTCGGTGGTCTGGCTGGCGTTCACGGTGGGTCTCCTGTGGGCTTGGAATCGGTGTGTCGTGTCTGTCCCACCATTGCACCGGCGCAACCCTGCGCATCGGTTTCGAGTCCGCCAGGCTGCATTGCGCTTGAAACAAGGCGTCGATGCCACAGCCTGCCTCAGCGCACCAGGTACGCATCGAGTGCGCGCAGGTCGCCTTCCTGCAGCTCGCCGGCGGCCGAGGCGAGCTTCAGGCGGCCCAACAGATAGTCGTTGCGCGCCTGCGCCAGGTCGAGCTGCACGGTGAAGACACGCTGCTGCGCGTCGAGCACGTCGAGCTCGGTGCGCGTGCCGACATCGCGGGCGAGCGTCGTGGCCTCGAGCGCCGTGCGCGTCGAGACCAGCGACTGCTCCAGCGCCGCAATCTTCGCGACGCCGTTCTTCACCGCGAGATACGCGTCCTGCACCTGCAGCCGTGCATCGCGCTGCGCAACGCCCAGGTCCTCGTCGGCCTGGCTCTTTTTGGCCACCGATTCGCGCTGTTTGGAATCCAGCGCACCGCCGGCAAACAGCGGCACGTTGAACTGCACCCCGATCGCGGTCGAGCGGTTGCCGTCGGGCGCGACCGTCGGCGACAGGCTGCCACTGGCCGACTTGACGGTGTAGCTGGCCACCAGGTCCACCGTGGGCCGGCCGCTCAGCGCGTGTTTGCGGATCTCCTGGCCGGCGATGATCTGCTCGCGCTGCTTCAGCAGCACGCGCGTGTTGCCGTCGCGGCCCTTCTGCTGCCACGCCGCCAGGCTGTCGGGCATCGGCGGCGTCGGTTGCAGCTTCGCCTGCAATGGCGCCAGCCCCTCGGCCGGCACACCGGTGACCTCCTGGTACTGCGCCTGCGCGAGCGCGAGCTGGCTTTGTGCCGCCACCTCCTTGGCCAGCACCGAATCCAGCCGCGCCTGCGCTTCGTGCAGATCGGTGATCTTGCCGCGACCGACGTCGTAGCGCGCCTGCGCACGGTCGCGCTGCAGCTGCACGGCCGTCTTCTCGGCCAGCGTGACGCGCAGCGACTCCTCGGCCAGCAGCACGTTGAAATAGGCTTCGCCGACACGCTGGATCAGGTCCTGCTGCGCATGTCGAAACGTGATCTCGGCCATGTCGGCCTGCTGCAGCAGCTGCTGCTTGCCGGCCGCCGACTGCATGTCGTACAGCGGCTGCTTCAGCTGCACCGCGGCCTGCTGCACCGTGCCCGAGCTGTCGGACTTGATCAGCTCGGAAAGAGGCGGTTGCAGGTTGCTCGACGAGCGGTCGTTCATGTGCGTGACGCCCGCCGACAGGCCGACCTGCGGCAACAGCAGCGAGCGGCCCTGCACGGCCTTCTCGCGGCCGGCACTGAGCGCCGCCTGCGACGAGCGCAGGCTCGGGTCGGCCTGCAGCGCACGTTGGTACGACTCGGTCAGGTCGATTGCGAAGGCCGCGGTGCTGCAGCACAGGCATGCGGCAGCCGCGCCGGCGCGCCGGCGCCAGGTTCTCGAGCTCATGTTCGTCTCCGGAAGGGGCGACCGCGTCACGCGGCCTGCGGTTTCAGGGTGGGCGACGCCGCAGGCACGGCAACGGTGCCCGGCCTTCGGGCGCCGTACCAGCTGGCATAGAGCGCCGGCAGAAAAAGCAGGGTCAGCAGCGTCGCGACCGCGAGGCCGCCCATGATCGCCCAGGCCATCGGGCCCCAGAACACCGAGGTGGTGAGCGGCACCATTGCCAGGATCGCGGCCAACGCGGTCAGCACGATCGGGCGCAGCCGCCGCACGGTGGACTCGACGATCGCATCCCACAGCGGCAAGCCCGACTGCAGATCGTGGTCGATCTGCACCACCAGGATCACCGAGTTGCGGATGATCATGCCGGCCAGCGCGATCACGCCCAGCATCGCGACGAAGCCGAACGGGATGCGGAATGCCGCCATGATCGCCGACACGCCGATCAGCCCGAGCGGCGCGGTCAGCAGCACCAGCGCCATCTTCTTCATGTCCTGCAGCTGCAGCATCAGCAGCAGCAGGACTGCCACGATGGTCAGCGGCATCACCGCCAGGATCGACGCCTGGGCCTTGCTGCTGGATTCCTGCGCCCCGCCGATGTCGATGCCGTAGCCGATCGGCAGCGTCGCGGCGATGGCGTCGAGCTGGGGCTTCAACGCCGCGGTTACGTCGGGTGCCTCGGCGCCTTCGACGTCGGCACGCACCGTGAGGGTCGGCACGCGGTTGCGCCGCCACAGCACGCTGTCTTCGCTGTCGAGGCTCAGGCGCGCCACCTGCGACACAGGCACGTACTTGCCTTGCGACAGGTAGATCTTGGCGTCCTTCAGGTTGTTGAGGTCGCTGCGCTCGGGCTCGATCAACCGCGCCACCACGTCGATGTCGTCGTCACCCTCGCGGTAGGTGGTGACCTGCGTACCCGAGAGCGATCCCTGCAGCGCCTCCTTGATGGCCCGCGACGTGATGCCCAGCGCACGCGCCTTGTCCTGGTCGACGTCGACCTTCACGCGCTTCAGGCGCTCGCCCCAGTCCTGGTTGACGCGGCGCACGTTGGGGTGCGCGCGCATCGCGGCGGCCACGCGATCGGCAATCTGCTGCGCCTGCGCGTTGTCGTTGCCGAACACGCGGAACTGCACCGGGTAACCCACCGGCGGGCCGTTCTCGAGCCGGTTGACGCGGCCGCGCACCAGCGGAAAGTCGCTCTCGAAGAGCTGCTGGATCTTCACCAGCACACGCTCGCGGGCCTCGCCGCCCTGGGTCATCACCATCATCTCGCCCAGGTTCAAGTTGGGCGTCTGCACATCCAGCGGCAGGTAGAAGCGCGGCGCGCCGTTGCCGATGAAGCTGGTCACGGCTACGACGTCGGGGTCGCCGCGCAGCTTGTTCTCCAGCGCGATCACCTCGCGCTGGCTGGCCTCGAAGGTGGCCGCCTGCGGCAGCCACAAGTCGACCATCAGCTCGGGCCGGTCGGATGCCGGAAAGAACTGCTGCGGCACCGCCTTGAACAGCGCGATCGAGGCCACGAACGCCGTCGCCGTGACGCCGATCACCAGCTTGCGTTGCGCCAGGCACCAATCGACCACTGTGCGGAAGGGCACGTACATGCCGCGCCGGTACACCGCGTCTTCGTCGTGCGCGCCGCCTTGATGTTCCTTGAGAAGCTTGAAACCGATGTAGGGCGTGAAGATCACCGCAACGATCCAGGAGAGCACCAACGAGATGCCGACCACCTGGAACAACGAGAACACATACTCGCCCGAGCCCGACTTCGCAAAGCCCACCGGCAGGAAGCCGGCCGCGGTGATCAGCGTGCCGGTCAGCATCGGGAACGCGGTGGCGGTGTACGCGTAGGTCGCGGCGCGAAACTTGTCCCAGCCCTGCTCGAGCTTCAGCGCCATCATCTCCACCGCGATGATCGCGTCGTCGACCAGCAGGCCGAGCGAGATGATCAGCGCACCCAGCGAGATGCGCTGCAGCTCGATGTCGAGGAAGTACATCGTCAGGAAGGTCAGCGCCAGCACCAGCGGGATGCACAGCGCGACCACGAAGCCGGTGCGCATGCCCAGCGAGAAGAAGCTGACCACCAGCACGATCGCCACCGCCTCGAACAGGCTCTTCTTGAACTCGTGCACCGATTCCTGCACCACGCGCGGCTGGTCCGACACCGCGTGGATCTGCACGCCCACCGGCAGGCTGGCCTGCACGCGCTGGACGGTCGCGTTGAGCTGTTCGCCGAGGCGGATCACGTCACCGCCCTTGCGCATGCTGACCGCCAGGCCGATGGCCTCCTGGCCGTTGAAACGCATCTTGGAAGTCGCCGGCTCGACCACGCCGCGCTTGACCTCGGCGATGTCACCCAGGCGGAAAGTGCGCTCGTTGGCGCGGATGCCGATGTTGCGGATCGCCTCGACCGAGTCGAACTCGCCGCTGACCACCAGGCGCACCTGCTCGGTCGTGGTCTGCACCGTGCCCGAGGCGACCACCGAGTTGGTGGTCGCGAGCGTCGAGGCAATCAGCTGCGGGTCGATGCCCAGCGACGCCAGCTTGGCGTTGGAGGCTTCGAGGTAGATCTTCTCGTCCTGCGCGCCGGTGAGCTCGACCTTGTTGACGTCGGCCACGCGCAAAAACTCGCTGCGCGCGGCGTCGGCGAAGTTCTTGAGGTCGACATAGTCGAAGCCGTCGCCGGTGATCGCGTAGAGGTTGCCGAACGTGTCGCCGAACTCGTCGTTGAAGAACGGGCCCTTCACACCCTGCGGCAGCGTGTGGCCGATGTCGCCCAGCTTCTTGCGCACCTGATACCACACGTCGGGCACGGCCGCGGCCGGTGTCGCTTCGCGCAGCGTGATCGTGATCTGCGTGACGCCGGGCTTGGCATAGCTGACCATGTAGTCGATCTCGGCCACCTCCTGCAGCTTCTTCTCGAGCTTGTCGGTGACCTGCTCGGCCATTTGCTGCGCCGACGAGCCGGGCCAGTAGGCCTGAACCAGCATGGCCTTGACGGTGAACTCCGGGTCTTCCTTCTGGCCGAGCTGGCCATAGGCGAGCACGCCGGCCACGCCGAGCAGCATCAGCAGGAACACCACCATCTGCTGGTGCTTCAGCGCCCATTCGGACAGATTGAGCTTCATGGCTTATTCCTTTGCGGCCACGGCGGTGGCGGCTGGCGTCGAGTTCGAAGCGGCGGCCGCCGATTCGGCCGTCTTCACCTTCTGGCCGGCGAACAGCATGTGCACGCCGGCGGTCACCACCGTCTCGCCGGGGTTGAGGCCGCCGGCGATCAGCACCTGGTCGTTCTGCGCGGCGCCAAGCTGCACCGTGCGCGAGGCCACTTGACCGGTCTTGGCGTCGACCACCCACACCAGCGACTGGCCGTCCTTGTTGAGCACCGCGGTCAGCGGCAGGCGGATCGCGCTCGCCCCGTCGATGTCGGCGGCGAACACCGACGCCGTCATGCCCAGCCGCAGCGCGGCATCGGGGTTCTTGACGCCGATGCGCGCCGAGTAGGTGCGCGTCACGCTGTCGGTGTCGGGCGCCAGCTCGCGCAAGGTGCCGACGTAGCGCTTGCCCGGCTGGGCCCACACCGACACCTGCAGCGACTTTGCGCGCTTGAGTTCGTCGACGCGCGACTCGGCGATCGCCACCACCACCTCGCGCTCGCCGTCGGCGGCCACGGTCACCACCGCCTGGCCGGGCGACACCACCTGGCCCGCCTCCGCATGGATCGCGCTGACCACGCCGTCGCGGTCGGCCACCAGCACGGTGTAGCCGCGCTGGTTGACCTTGATCTGCTGCTGCGCGAGCGCGGACTTCAGCTGCGACTCCGAGGTCGCGAGCGCCAAGCGCTGCGCATCGACCTCGGCCTGCGACGCGAAGTGGCGCGCCAGCAGCGCCTCGGTGCGCTGCAGGTCGATGCGATCCTGCGCGACGCGGCTCTTCTTGCCGTCGACATCGGCATCGGCCGAGGCGACCTGCAGGACCTCCTGCGCCGGGTCCAACCGCATCAGCGGCTGGCCGCGCTTTACCGTGCTGCCCACCTCGACCAGCCGCGCAACGATGCGGCCCGAGGTCTGGAAGCCGAGCTTGCTTTCATAGCGGGCCTGGACTTCGCCCGAATAGGTGGCGCCGACCGAGCCCTGGCTCGTGCCGACGATGGTGCTGCGCACCGGGCGCACGTCTTCATGCGCGGCGGGCGGCTTGCGGCTGCATCCGGTGGCCAGCACAGCTAGGCCGAGCAGGCTGAGCGCAAACGTCGTCTTCATGGGAGGCTCCTCGTGTCGATGGCGGCGGCGGGGTGGGCTCAGGTGTCACTTCACCGTGTAGCCGCGGCCTTCCATGCAGGCACCCAGCGCACGTTCGTAGGTGGCCCGCTGCTGGCTGCGCGCAGCCACCTGCTGCTGCATCGCCTGTTGCTGCGCGCCCTGCTGTTGGGCCTGCTGCTTCTGCGCGGACTGGTTCTGCTTCATGCGCTGGATCACGGCGCCACCGAGCGCGCCGGCTGCGGCTCCCTTGCCCGCGTCGCCCTTGGTCAGCTCGGCCACCGCAGCGCCGCCCATCGCGCCGGCCGCCATGCCGGACACCGGCGCGCCCTTGGTGGTGCTGCTGCTCGGGGCCTGCGCGGTTTGTTGGGCCGGGGCGGCTTGCATCGGCTGCGTGGGGTCGTAGCCGCCGGACTGCTCGCGCGCCCAGCTGTGGCACTCGTAGCGGTCCTGGTCCTGCTGCTTGGCGCTCTGGCCCTTGGCCGGGTAGATCACCGGCTGCGCGGCAGCCTGCGCCAGCGCCTGCCCGGCCATCACGCCCAGCAGCACGGCGGCGGCGGTGTGCCAGGGCATGCGGCGGGCGGCGCGTCGTTCATTGCGGAAATGGAAGTCGTTCATCGTCTGCTCCAGAGGGATGTCGTTGATCGAGGGGTTCATCGGTTGGCGCCGCAGGTCACCGTGTTGCCGGCGGCGTCGGTGCACGAGGCGCTGCGGCTGAAGCCGCTGCCCTTGGTGTAGGTGGTCTGGCCGTCGAAGGTGACGCCGGTGCGCGCGTTGTTCACCGTGGTGCTGCGTGCACCGCTCGCGCTGCTGCCGTCGGCGCTGCGCGTGAAGCTGCCGCTGCGTTCGGCGCTGCCGCCGTTGGCGGTGCTCATGCTGGCCTGGTTGCGTGCGTCGACGCTGCCGTCGGCGTTGCGCTCGAACGAGCGAGTGCGCAGGCCCTGCCCGCCGGCGGCGGTGTTGAAGCCGCTGCCGGCCGCGCCGTGCACGTTGCCGCTGCCGTCACCGTGGATGCGGCGCTGGCCGGCGGCCTGCGCGTGCGCAGACTGGGCCGACAGCAGTACCAGCACCAGCGTAGCGGCGGTGCACGCGACGGCGCCGAGGATGGGAGTGAGTCGTATCGAGGTCATGAGAAAGCTCCAGGTCGTGTCTGTGGTCGGGGCCGGCATCAAGGCAGCACGCATCCGCGCAATGCGGCCTGCTGCTGCAGCTCGTCCAGTCGCTGCGTCGATGCCTCGGCGGCCGATTTGCCCTGGCTGTAGCGAGCCATCACGGCGAACGGCACCACCGCCTTCCAGGCGTCTTGCTGCTGTTGCGTGGCCAGGTGCTGCGCCTCGCGGGCGGCGCGGACTTCGTCTTGCATCGCCGTGCAGTCGAGCGCGGTGGCCGGCGTGCGGGCCGGCGGCTCCGAGGCACAGGCACCCAGCAGTGCGGCCAGCGCCAGCATGGGCAGGGTTCGGTTTGAGTTCATGCGGAATCTCCAGACGGTGTGGGTGTCGGCGTGAAGGCAGTGTTCGGGCGCGCGGTTGTCATGCGGTTTCAGAATCGCAACGCGCAATTCATCTGAAAGACACGCAGCACCCGTCACAGTCGATGGCCGTCGGCGAAGCGGGCGAAGAGTTCGCTCAACGCCAGCTCGATGGCCTGGTTGGGCTGATCCATCGCCCGCGCATCGAGTCGGCCCTCGGCCACGCCGTGCCAGACCAGTGCGCCGCGCCGGCGATCGATCAGGTCGACCACGATCGTGCCCTGGCGATAGTCGACGGTTTCGATGTCGTAGGCGGACCAGCCGCGCCGCGCCACGCGTCCGGTCGGGCTCGAGCGCAACTCCTGGCGCTCCTGCACCACCAGATAGGGGCGCACGAGCAGATCGGGTTGCGCCTCGTCGTAGACATAGCGCTGGCGTTCCATCTGCGTACGCGTGGCCGCCTTCAGCCGTGCGCCGATCAGGCCGGCATAGGAGGCGCCGCGATCGGCCTCGAACTCGACGAACGAGAAGGTCCGGTAAGCGCGCAGGTCGACGCTCGGGTCCTGGTCCTGTCGCACGTCGGGCGTGGCGGCACAGCCGACCATCACCGCGAGCAGCGCGGCGAGTGCGGCCGCGCCGGCGCGGCGGCGGTTAATGCAGAGATTTGTCATGAGGTTCCTTTCGGGTGGTCAAACGGAGGGGTCACTTGCGCCAGCCCAGCGCGCATAGACACGCGCGACGACGCGAACGCCATTGCAGGCGCCGAGGGTTGTGCCGAACTTTCGAATCGCGGCGTGCCGGTTTCCGTTGAAACCGGGCCGCCCGCGTGTGCCGCGCTAGCGAATCACCTCGACCGCGACGCTGAACACGTAGCCGGCGCCACGCTGCGTCACGATGAACCTCGGGTTGGCCGCGTCGTCTTCGATCTTGCGACGCAGGCGCAGCACCTGCAGATCGATCGAACGGTCGTAGACCTCGGCGTTGTGCAGCCGCGAGAGCTCGAGCAGCTGGTCGCGCGTGAGCGTGCGCATCGGCGCCGACAAGAAGGCGGCCAGCAAGCTGAACTCGCCGTTGGTGAGGCTCACCGGTTCGCCCGCCGGGTTCTTCAGCCGACGCAGGCCCACGTTCATCTCCCAGCCCTCGAAGCGATAGCCGCGCACCTTGCTCATCGTGTCGGCCACCGTCGCCTGCGCCTGCACGCGGCGCAGCAGCGCGCGGATGCGGGCCAGCAGCTCGCGGCTGGAAAACGGCTTCGTCAGGTAGTCGTCGGCGCCGAGCTCGAGGCCCATCACGCGGTCGGCTTCCTCGGCGCGGCCGGTCAGCATCAGGATCGGGATGGCCTTCGAGCGATCGCGCAGGCGCCGCGCGATCTGCAGCCCGTCCTCGTCGCCGGGCCGTAGCCGCACGTCGAGCACGACCAGATCGATGGTGTCGCGCGCCAGCACCTCGTCCATCGCGCGGCCGTCGGACACCGTGGTCACGCGCATCTCGTTCTCGGCCAGGTAGGTGGCGAGCAATGCGCGGATGTCGGGGTCGTCGTCGACCGCGAGCACATGGGGCGAGTGCAGGGTCATGTCGGGGTCACCGTCGAGGGTTGAATCGTTGGGGCAGGCGCCGACGGCAGCGCGGCCGCGAGCGCCCGTGCGATGTCGGCCGCGGCGAGCGGCTTGCCGAGCACCTCGGCCACACCCGCCGCGCGTGCCTGCTGCAGCAGCGAGGCGCTGACGAAGCCGGTCATCAGCACCACCGGCAGATCGGGCCGCAGGCGGCGCGCCTCGGCGGCGAGTTCGGTGCCGGTCAGCCCGGGCATCGATTCATCCGACAGCAGCGCGTCGAATCGCTGCGGGTTGGTGCGCAGCGCGGCCAGCGCGGCGCGGCTGGAGTCGAAGCCCACCGGCTCGTAGCCCAGACCGGCGAGCATCTCCTCGCACAGCCGCACCAGGGGCTCCTCGTCGTCGACCAGCAGCACGACCTGGCCGCTACCCTGGGGCACGTCGTCGCCAGCCGCCGCGGCCGCCGGTGCCGCCACCGCCGCGGCCGCCGGCAGGTGGATCGTGAAGGTGCTGCCGTGGCCGAGCCGACTGTCCACTGCGATGCCGCCGCCGAGGTCGGCCACGATGCCATGCACCAGCGACAGGCCGAGACCAGTGCCCACGCCGATCTCTTTTGTGGTGAAGAAGGGATCGAAGATGCGCTCGAGCAGGCGCGGCTCGATGCCGCTGCCGGTGTCGGCCACGCTCAGGCGCAAATAGTCGCCCGGCGCCAGCGTGCTGGTGGTCACCGCCTGCGGCGCGGCGAGCGACACGCGGTCGAGCGCGACCACCAGGCGGCCCTCGGCCCGCATCGCCTGCACGGCGTTGGCACACAGGTTCATCACCACCTGGTGGATCTGCGTCGCATCGCCAAGCACGGCCGCGTCGCCGGCCGCGAGCCGGCGCTCGAGTGTCACGCCGGCCGGCAAGGTGGCGGCGACGGTCTCCAGGGCCTCGGCCACCACCGACTGCACATGCACCGGCACACGCTCGCCCATGCCGCTGCGAGAGAACGCGAGGATGCGCTCGACCAGCGACTTGGCCCGATGAGCCGCCGCCAGCGCGGCGTCGAGATGTCGGCGCTGGGCGCTGCCCTCAGGCGCACCCCGCTGCGCCAGCTCGCCGAAGCCGAGGATGGCCGAGAGGATGTTGTTGAAGTCGTGCGCAATGCCGCCGGCCAGCGTGCCGATGGCCTCGAGCTTCTGTGCCTGGCGCAGCTGCTGCTCCAGCTTCTCGTGTTCGGCTTCCGCGTCCTTGCGATCGCTGATGTCGACGCTGACGCCGGCGATCCGCACGTCGCTGCCGTCTGCCTTGGCGAAGCGCTGCGCGCGTGTGAGGATCCAGCGTTGCGAGCCGTCGGGCAGCCGGATCCTGAACTCGAAGTCGGCGCGCGCGATGCGGCCGCTCGTCAGCTCGGTCATCAGTGTCGTGAAGCGCGGCCGGTCGTCGGGATGCAACTGCACCCGCTGCATCGATTCGGCCCGCGTGCCGAGCGGCTGGTCCGGCGGCAGCCCGAACAACTCGCGCGTCGCGCCGGAGAGGAACACTGCATCGGTGTCGAGGTTCCATACCCAGTGCCCGCCGCGCGAACCGCGCATCGCCAGCGCATAACGCTCCTCGCTTTCGCGCTGCGCCACCTCGGCGCACTTGCGGGCGTCGACGTCGCTCACCGAGCCTGCGATGCGCAGCGGCTTGCCGGCGGCGTCGCGGATGCACAGCGCACGCACGCGGATCCAGCGGTATTCGCCGTCGCCGTGCCGCACGCGATATTCGATCTCGTAGGCCGGCGTGCGGCCTTCAAGGTGCGTCTGCAGGGTCTGTGCGCGCAAGGGCTCGTCGTCCGGGTGTACGCGCAGCGACTGTTCCAGCGCATGCAGCGGCTGCGTCTCCGGGCCCGGCGGCAGACCCTGGATTTCACGTGCGCGCGCCGACTCGTAGGCCGTGCCGGCCACGAGATCCCAGTCCCAGATGCCGTCGTCGGCGCCGGCGGCGGCCAGCGCATAACGCTCTTGCGACGTGGCCAGCGACAGGCGCGCGGCATTCACCCGCTTGATCTGGCGAAGCGCCAGCCACAACAATGCGCTGGCCAGTGCCGCCAGCCCGAGCGTGCGTATCGAGCCGCGCACGGCGAGCTGGCGCCAGGGCTGCAACGCCGCCTGCGCATCGCGGGTCACGGCCACCACCAGCGGATAGCCCTCCACCGGATAGAGCGTGCCGAACTGTTCGCGGCCGTCGATCGGGCTCACGTTGCGCGCCACGGCGCGCCCTGTCGCGACACCATCGAGCAGTTCCTTCAGCCGCGGCACCTCCTTGCCCAGCGCCGAGGTCACCACCGGATGGCGCGCCAGCAGCGTGGCGCGCTCGCGGTGCAGCAAAGCCACCCGCGTGCTCGGGTCGGGAAACGTGTTGCGATAGACCTGCTGAAAGTAGTCGACCCGGCCACGCGCGGCCACGACGCCGTCGAACGCACCGCTGCGCGTCTCGAGTCGGCGCGCGAACGGAATGATCCACACGCCGTCGCCGGCACCGGGCGCGGCGTCGAAGATCGCGAAGCCGAGCGTCGCCTCGTCGCGCAGCGCCTGAAAGCGCGGCAGCTGCGACATGTTGGGTGGCAGGCGCGGCGCCGGCCACGACACGCCCATCGCATCGCCGCGCGCGTCGAACATGCCGAGCCCGTCGATCTGCTTCACGCCCTCGGCCAACTCGTGCAGGTAGTCGTGCAGCTCGTCCGACCCGCGTTGGCCCAGCCGGCCGCGCCGATGCTCGTCGGCCACCAGGCGCAGCACGCCGTCGACCGCCTGCACGCTGCGCGAGGTGAGCTCAGCGATCACCCGCGCCTGCGCATCGAGCTCGCGCTCGATCTCGCCCACCGTGACGCGGTAGCCGCGCACGATGTCGTAGCTGGTCAGCGCGAGCAGCACGCCGATGAACACGCCGCCGGCCCAGGCGAGGCTGCGCACCGAGCGGGCCTCGCTGCCGAACCAGACGAGCCATCGCGGCACAGGTTTCATGCGGGATCGCGCAGTAGGCCGTTGACGGTGGCGCGCAGTGTCTCGCGGGTCACCGGTGCCGGCAACACCGCGGCGGCGCCGAGCTGGCGCGCCACCTCGCCGCGCGGGGCCACGCCCACCAGAAAGGTCGGCGACAGCACCACGACCGGCACGCCCGGCCACAGGCCGTGCAGCTGTGCCAGCCGCTGCCGGCCGCCCTGCCGCGGGAAGGCCAGCTCGATCACGATCAGGCGCACCACGCCGGCGGGCGCGCGCTCCTGCCAG